>UQQL01000001.1 GCA_900543275.1 uncultured Collinsella sp.
ACGCGCATAAAGAAAGCCTCCCATTTCTCATGTCCAAGAAATGGGAGGCAGTTCAGGTAGCGACAGGGCTTTTGGAAGGGGACTTGGTTGTGAGGGCTCGTTAGGCGAGCTTGGCCTCGAGCTCGGCGATGCGCTTGTAGGCATCGATGGTAAAGCGGGTCTGCTTCTCCAGGATCATAGTGGTCATGAGAGTATCCTGAGCGTGAGCCATGATGAAGGTCATCTCCATCTCGCCGCCGCCGGCCTCCTGCGAAAGCAGCTTGGTCTGCGTGTCGTGGGCGCCGATGAGCGCATCGCTGGCATCCTTGTGCAGCTGTTCGGCCTTCTCAAAGTCACCCTCGCGAGCAGCATCGAGCGCTGCAAGCAGATCGGTCTGGGCGTCACCCGCGTATGCGACGATCTCGAATCCAACCATCGAGATTTCTTCTTTGGTTGCCATATTGCGTTCCTTTCACATATGAACCAATGGAGAGCATCGCGTCCGGGCATACGCGCTGCGCTGTGTATGACAGAGACAATAACATTCAAACAAAAAAGAACAGCGCAAAACGTAGTTTCAAGCTATGAACGGTCAATTTTCGCCCGTGAACGGTTTTTAAACCAATACGAACAATATCGAACACAGTTAGCGGCAACCCAAACAGGACCGCACCCTAACGCAAATCGCGCACCGTATCGCCCTCTACGAGCATACCGGGGATCAGCATGTGTTCCACGCCAGACGCACCCCCCTCGGCGCCGGCAATCTTGTCGACAGCCCACATGCCGACGCGCTTGTTGTCAAAGCGCACCGTAGTCAGGCGACGATCGGGCACGATATCGCCCAAACTATCGTCAACACCCACCACGCTCACGTCCTCGGGCACGCGCCTTCCGCACGACTCGAGCCCGCGAATGCAGCCGTAGGCCATGGCATCGTTGGAAGCATAAATGGCCGTACAGGTCGGATCGTCCGCCAGAGCCTGACCGGCAGCATACCCGCTCTGTGCCGTCCAATCGCCACGGACGAGTCGCGGCGGCTCAATACCATGCGCACGCAATGTCTCGCGCCAGCCCTCCTCGCGCTGCATGCCCGAAAGCGAGCGCTCGGGACATGAGATAAAGTGCACGGTCTTGTGCCCCTGCTCCAACAAGTACTCGACCACCTGGCGCGAGCAATCGAACTGGTCGTTATCGACCGTTGAACAGAGCGGGTGCTCCAGCATGGTAACGAGCACCGTCTGCATGCCGGGCAGTGGCTCGAAGGTGCCAAAATCCGCCGGCATGCGATTCATGATCACAACCATGCCATCCACCGGCAGTGCGCTCATGCGCGACGATGCGCTCTCGAGGGTATAGGGGTGTCCATCTACTTTAGTGAGGGTAATGGCATAGCCGTGTTTGTCGGCCGCGGCGGCAAAGCCCTCCATGCGGTCGAGGTTGCCGGTGCCGGTAATGTTGAACATGGCGACGCCGACGGTCTTAAACTTGCCGCGGCGCAGCGATCGACCGGCAAAATTGGGACGATACCCCAGCTCGCGCATGGCGGCACGCACGCGCTCCTTGGTCTCGGGGCGCACGCTGGGCGAATCGTGCACGGTGCGCGAGACCGTCTGCTCCGAGACGCCCGCGAGACGCGCCACGTCCTTAACGGAAACCGATTTTTTAACAGCGGCCATAGGTCGATCTTTCTATGTCAACGATGCCATTGGCGGCACCCTACGCAGTCAAATGAACGCCTTCAAGTATATCCAACGCCTCCCCGCAATACGCTTACCACCCAAAACCTACCGTTCACCGACAATCCCGCTTCCCCGAACGGCTTTTGTCGCCCAAATGTTAACGTTGCCATTGCGCAAACACAGAGCCACCGGGCGGCTCAAACGTTCACGCGTAAGGAATCGATGGTTCGCAGGCATAGGAACCACCGGTTCGCGTCTTTTTTTTGTGTCGCAAAATGGCAACGTCAACATTTTGGCAACCGAACGCCAAAAGCTACCATCGTTGCTAACCCACCGACTCTTAGGAGCATTGTATGGAGCAACTCATCGCCATCATCGAAAAGGGCCAGCCCTTTTTCAACGCGATCGCCCGCAACAAGTACCTCAAGGCGATCCGCGACGGCTTTATCTCCGTCATCCCCATCATCATCTTCTCGTCCATCTTCTGTCTGGTAGCCTCGGTCCCCAACATCTGGGGTTTCTACTGGCCCGATGACATCAACAACGCCCTGTGGAAGTGCTACAACTACTCCATGGGCATCCTGGCCATCGCCTGTGCCGCCACCACGGCCAAGCACTTCGCCGACGCCCAGAACCGCGACCTGCCCAAGAACAACCAGATCAACTTTATCTCGTGCATGTGCGCGGCCATCATCGGCTTCCTGCTCCTTTCGAGCGATACCATCGCCACGGACGCCGCCAGCGGCTTCAACACCACCTACCTTGGTTCCAAAGGCCTGCTGACCGCCTTTATCGCTGCGTTTGTAACCGGCATCATCTACAAGTTCTTCATTAAGCGCAACATCACCGTCAAGATGCCCGAGCAGGTTCCGCCCAACATCTCGCAGACCTTTAAGGACATCATCCCCTTCTCCGTCTGCATCACCGTCTTTTGGGTCTTTGACATCGTCTTCCGCGCTGCCTTTGGCTTCTGCTTTGCCCAGGGCGTCATCCAGGTGTTCCAGCCCCTGTTCACCGCTGCCGACGGCTACATCGGCCTCGCTGTAATCTACGGCGCCATGAGCCTCTTCTGGTTCGTGGGCGTCCACGGCCCTTCGATCGTCGAGCCCGCCATCGCCGCCGCTCTCGTTGCCAACATGACCGACAACCTGGCTGCGTTCCAGGCCGGCCAGCACGCTTCCGCTGTCCTGACCCAGGGTGCCCAGTACTTCGTCGTCTGCATGGGCGGCACCGGCGCCACGCTCGTCCTGGTCTTTATGTTCTGCTTCCTGGCCAAGTCTCAGGAGATGCGCGCCGTCGGTAAGGCCGCCATCGTCCCCGTGTGCTTTGCCGTCAACGAGCCGCTGCTGTTCGCCGCACCCATCGTGCTCAACCCCGTCTTCTTTGTCCCGTTTGTCTTTGCTCCGATCGCCAACATCTGGATCCTCAAGATCTTTATCGACTTCTTGGGCATGAACGGCTTTATGTACACCCTGCCTTGGACCGTCCCCGGCCCCATCGGTACCATCATGGGCCTGGGCTTCCAGCCGCTCGCCTTTGTGATGCTCGCCCTTATCCTGGTCGTCGACTTTGTCCTGTACTATCCGTTCTTCCGTGCCTATGACGCCCAGAAGTGCGCCGAGGAGGCCGAGATCTCCCAGGAGGAGCTCGCCGCCAAGAACGCCGAGAAGGCCGCCAAGCTCAACGACGCCTTCCAGGGCAAGGCCGATGCCAAGAGCGTTGCCGCCGGCGCCGCTGCCGAGGCCGTGAAGGCCGACGCCCCTGCCGCTTCCGCAGCACCCGCTGCCGAGGCAACGACCGCCAGCGACCTCAACGGCAAGCGCGTGCTCGTGCTCTGCCAGGGTGGCGGAACCTCGGGTCTGCTCGCCAACGCGCTGGCCAAGGCTGCCAAGGAGCGCGGCATCAATCTGGAGACCGCTGCCGAGGCCTATGGCAACCACGTCGACATGCTCCCCGACTTTGACCTGGTCGTCCTGGCCCCGCAGGCCGCCAGCTACCTGGCCGACCTGCAGAAAGACTGCGAGCGTGTGGGCAACAAGTGCGTCGCCTGCCGCGGTAAGCAGTACATCGAGCTCTCCCAGAACGGCGACAAGTCTCTCGCCTTCGTAAGCGAGCAACTCTCCCTTTAGCCCGCTGTTCTAACGAACAGCGGCCGGCTCGACGCTGCGCGGCGCCCAGCCGGCCAGATTGCCGCTCAACTTCGGCGGCGCGACCACAAGGTCAGCGCCGCCTTGTTTCGGGGCAATCTGACTCGTCTGGACACCGCTCGCTGACTTTGACCAGTTCTGCACCGTTTCCGTTGTCTTAATGATTGGATATTTCATCATGTCCGTTAACCCTGCTAGCGTCACCAACCCGCCCGCGCAGTTTCCCGAGGACTTTGTCTTTGGCGGCGCCACCGCTGCCTACCAGGTAGAGGGCGAGACCCGCACTCACGGTAAGGGCAAGGTTGCCTGGGACGACTTCCTGGAGGCCCAGGGGCGTTTCTCTCCCGATCCCGCTTCGGACTTCTACAACCAGTACCCCGTCGACCTGGAGCTGTGCGAGGAGTTCGGCATCAACGGCATCCGCCTCTCCATTGCCTGGAGCCGCATCTTCCCCAACGGCACCGGCGAGATCAACGCCGAGGGTGTGCAGTTCTACCACGACCTCTTTGCCGAGTGCCACAAGCACCACGTTGAGCCGTTTGTCACGCTGCATCACTTTGACACGCCGCTTCCCCTCTTTGAGAAAGGCGACTTCCTCAACCGCGAGACCATCGACGCCTTTGTGGACTTTGCCACCTTTTGCTTTAAGGAGTACGCCGACCAGGTGACCTACTGGTTCACCTTTAACGAGATCTGGGCCGACGCCTCCAACACCTACATCGAGGGCACCTTCCCCGGCGGCGTCAAGGCGCATCTGGCCGAGGCTTTCCAGTGCGAGCACAACATGATGCTCGCCCACGCCAAGGCAGTACTGGCCTTCCACAACGGTGGTTTTAAGGGCAAGATCGGCGTCATTCAGTCGCTGGAGTTTAAGTATCCGCTCAACGAGAACGACCCCGCCGACATCAAGGCCGCCAACAACGAGCACGTGCTGCAGAACCAGTTTTTGCTCGACGCCACCTTCCGCGGCGACTATGCCCCCGACACCCTCGAGTGCGCCAACCGCCTGGCCGCCATCTCGGGCGGCACCATCGAGATCCTGGACGAGGATCTCGAGATTATGCGCGAGGCCGCGCTCTACAACGACTACTTGGGCGTTAACAACTACCAGTGCCGCTTCCTCAAGGCTTACGATGGCGAGAACGACCTGCACCACAACGGTACGGGCGAGAAGGGCACCGGCCGCTGGCGCGTTAAGGGTATTGGCGAGCATGTGAACAAGCCCGGCATCCCCACCACCGACTGGGACTGGATCATCTATCCCGAGGGTCTGTTCGATCTGCTCGTCTACATTAAGCAGCGCTACCCCAACTACAAGCAGATCTTCATCACCGAGAACGGCATGGGCTACAAGGACCCCTACAAGGACGGTTTTGTGGACGACCAGCCGCGCATCGACTACATCGAGCAGCACCTGCGCTGGTTGCTCAAGGCCATGGAGGTGGGCGTCAACGTGGGCGGCTACTTCCTGTGGAGCCTGCAGGATCAGTTCTCCTGGACCAATGGCTACAACAAGCGTTACGGCTTCTTCTACGTTGACTTTGAAACCCAGAAGCGCACGCCCAAGGCAAGCGCCTACTGGTACAAGCACGTGGCGCAGACCCGTCGTCTGGACTAGCTAACGTCATCGGCCGCCGTGACCATCACGCTGCCGTGCACCTTACCATTCCCGATCGCATGGGCGCTGCGTCCATGCACCTCTTTCCGTGTGGCGGATACGACCTTCCCGGTGGATGTTTCAGCATCCTTGGTCGTATCCGCCGTTTTTGTTTTTGGGCGGGCTGGACCGTGTTCGTTTGTCTCGATCTGTAACATCTGGCAGGGATTTTCGGTCCTAGCTGTTACAGATTAAGATGAACGAGCCGAGCACGTCTACGCCCGCAGGTCCTTTACGCTGGAACGCTCGATCAGCACGCCCGAGACGAGCGTGCGGCTTCTGGAACTCGGGGCTTCCAGGCCTGCAACGACCTCGTTGAGCGCACGGATGCCCAGCTCGCGATGGCGAAACTTCACCGACGTCAGAATCGAGTTGGGAATCGTCTTGTAGAGCTCATCGTCGAAGCCGATCACGGACACGTCGTCGGGCACGCTGAGCCCTTTGTCACGTAGAGCCATCATCACGCCGTTTGCCATACAGTCGTTAGCAGCGAGAACCGCCGTGCAATCGGGTTTATCGGCAAGCACAAGGCCCGCGGCATAGCCACTATCCGCATTCCAATCGCCTTGCAGAGGCTCGGGCGGCTCAATGCCACGCGCCTCGAGTGCCGCACGCCAACCTTTCATACGACACTGGCTCGACAGCGACTCTTTCTTACCAGAGACGAAGTACACGTTCTTGTGCCCGCGATTTAAGAAGTACTCGCACGCCATGCGCGCGCCGCCCTCTTGGTCGTCACTAACGGTGGAGCAGGTAGGATGTTCCATCGGTGTGATAATCACCGTCTTGAGGTCTTTCGGCGCCTCAAAGGTATCAAAGTCATCGACCATCTGGCGCAGGTTGAAAATCATGCCGTCGACGGGAAGTTGCGACATCCTACGCGCCGCTTCGGCAAGGGTCATCTTCTCCCCCGCCCGCTTTTTGATCATCGTGAGCGCAAAGCCTCGCTCTTCGGCGGCATCGGCAATACCGTCAATCATGTCCACGGCACCGCCCGACAAGTGAAACAGCACCACGCCGATGCACCCGTAACGGCCCAACTTGAGCGAACGCGCGGCGAAGTTGGTTCGAAACCCGAGCGCCTCCATTGCCGAATGGACCTTATCGCGTGTCGACTCTCGCACGCTATCGGGCTCGTTGATCACGCGCGACACCGTCTTGAGAGAAACGCCCGCGGCAACTGCCACATCGTTCATTGAGACATTTTTCTTGTCCATCGTTGCCACTACTTCTCCAGTCGGTTTTGCATCGCTTGTTTTTTGCGTTCTAGCATACACTACCTGCCCGACTGACAAATCAGCCGTTTATCGAACAATATCGACCGTTCACCCGTAAATCCTTGTTGCTCTTCCAAAAATGTCTTACGTTGTCATTAACGAAATGACAACGTTGTCATTTCGCAATGCCTTCCTTAAGCAGGAAGGTTTCCGGGCAGTCCTAACCATCCATCGACGACCAGTTCCATCCACATGCATTGCGCATCGAGCAGCAAAGGAGCTCTATGGACGCCATCGTAAAGATGCTCGAAAAGCATCAACCGTTCTTTGAGAAGATCTCGAGGAACATCTACCTCCAGGCCATTAAGGACGGATTCCTTGGGTGCATGCCCATCGTCCTCACCTCTTCGATCTTCCTGCTAATTGCCACCCTTCCTGGCGTAGTTGGCATCACGCTGCCCCAGCCGCTCATCGACTGGTGCAACAAGCTGTACAACTTCACCATGGGCGTCATGGGCATCATGGTTGCCGGCACCACTGCCAAGAACTTTACGGCTTCCATGAACCGTCGCATGCCCGCCGGCAAGGTGCTCAACGACGGCTCCACCACGGTGGCCGCCCAGTGCAGCATGCTGCTGCTCGCTGTTACGCAGTTCACCACCAAGTTCAACGGCTCCGAACTTTCGGTCTTCGATTGCACCAGCATGGGTACGCGCGGTCTGTTCTCGGCCTATATCGCCGCGTTCATTACCGTGTGGGTCTATAAGTTCTGCGTCTCGCGCGATCTGACCATTAAGCTGCCCAAGGAGGTCCCGGGCGCCATCGCTCAGAACTTCCGCGATATCATCCCCTTTGGCGGCGCCGTCATCATCTGCGGCATCATCGATGTCGTCGTGCGCAACCTCATGGGCGTTCCGTTCTCCGAGCTGCTTATCAAACTGCTCTCCCCGCTCTTTACCGCTGCAGAAACCTATCCTGGCCTTATCCTTATCCAGGCAGCCACCGCGTTCTTCTGGTTCATCGGCGTCCACGGCCCCTCGATCGTCCAGCCGGGCATCGACCCCATCCGTCTTGCCAACCAGGCCGAGAACCTGCAGGTTCTGCTGGCAGGCGGCCACCCCGCCCACTCCCTCACCTTTAACATGTCGCTCGTGGGTGAATTCGGCGGCACCGGCGCCACCTTCATCGTGCCGCTTCTGCTAATTCTCTTTATGAAGTCCAAGCAGCTCAAAGCCGTCGGTAAGGCCTCGATTGTTCCTGTTGCCTTCGCCGTCAACGAACCGCTGCTCTTTGGCGCGCCGATGATCCTTAACCCCTACATGCTCGTCCCCTTTGTTGCCGCCGGCTGCGTCAACGTAAGTGTTGCCAAGTTCTTTATCGATAACGTGGGCATGAACGGCTTCTCCTTCGTGGTGCCTTGGGCCACCCCCGCCCCCATCGGCATTTTCATCACCACGAACTTCCAGCTTATCGCCTTGGTATTTGTCGCGATCATCATCTTGCTGGACGCCATCATCTACCTGCCGTTCTTGAAGGCATACGATAAGCTGCTCTGCGACCAGGAGGCCGAGCGCGCCGCCGAGCTGGGTCTTGAGTCCGATGGTGCTGCCGCCATCGCCGCCAACGCCTCTGCGCCCGTTGTCGAGCAGACTACCGCTTCCGTCGAGCCGACCGCCGCTGTCGCCGACAGCAAGCCTGTCGCCGATCAGCTCGAGCCCGCCGCCGACGCATCCACCAAAAAGGACGTCGATGGCCTGAAGGTCCTCGTCCTGTGCGCCGGCGCCGGCACCTCTGCCATGCTTGCCAACGCCATCAAGGAAGGCGCTGCGCAGACCGGAGAGAACATCGCTTCCTCTGCCGGCGCTTATGGCCAGCACACTGCCATCATGGATCAGTACGACGTCATCGTGCTTGCCCCGCAGGTTCGTAGCTACTACAACGACATGAAGGCCGACACCGATCGCCTGGGCATTAAGCTGCTCGCTCCGCGCGGTAAGGAATATATCGACCTTACCCGTGACCCCGCTGGCGCCATCAAGTGGCTCCGCGAGAACCTCGACTAGTTACCTCCCTCTGTTGGTGCCCGAATCCCCAGTTCGGGCACCTCTCCCTATTCGTATCCCACAGAAAGGATGACTCATGACCAACCCCATGCAGTTCCCCGACGGCTTTGTGTTTGGCGGCGCCACCGCCGCTTACCAGGTTGAAGGCGAGACCCGTACGCACGGCAAGGGCAAAGTGCCCTGGGACGATTTCCTGGCTGCTCAGGGTCGCTTCTCCCCCGATCCTGCAAGCGATTTCTACAACAAGTACCCGGTCGATATCGACCTGTGCCAGCGCTTCGGCATCAACGGCATCCGTGTCTCCATAGCTTGGAGCCGTATCTTCCCCAGTGGCACCGGCGAGATTAACCCCGAGGGCGTCGCTTTCTATCACGAGCTCTTTGCCACCTGCAACAAAGCTGGCGTTATCCCCTATGTCACGCTCGATCACTTCGATACGCCCGAGGCCTTTTACCAGGACGGCGGCGAGGGATTCCTGACGCGCACGACCATCGACGCCTTCGTCGAGTACGCCAAGTTCTGCTTTGCCGAGTTCACCGAGGTCAAGCACTGGTTTACCTTTAACGAGATTCCCGCGACCGCCGAGGGCAGCTTTATCGTCGGCAACTGGCCGCACGGCGAGAAGTATCGCCTGGACAAGGCCTTCCAGCTCATGCACAACATGATGGTAGCCCACGCCAAGGCTGTCGTCGCCTTCCATGAGGGCAGCTTTGAGGGCGAGATCGGCATTGTCCAGAACCTGGAGCCCAAGTATCCCCTCGACCCCAACAACGCCGCCGACTGCGAGGCGGCTCGCATGGCCGACGTCATCAACAACCGCTGGGTACTCGACGCCACCTTCCGCGGCCACTATGCAGCCGACACCATGGAGGCTGCGACCAAGCTGGCCCATATCGCCGGCGGCGAGCTCGACGTCCGCGACGAGGACATCGCCGCGCTGACCGCCGCGCTCCCCTACAACGATTGCCTGGGCGTCAACACCTACAAGTGCCAGTTCCTGCGTGCCGCCGAGGGCGAAAACGACATCAACCACAATGGCACCGGCGACAAGGGCTCCTCGCGCTGGTTCCTCAAGGGCGTGGGTGAGTCATGCGTGCGCGAAGGCGTACCCACCACCGATTGGGACTGGATTATCTATCCCGAGGGTCTCTACGACCTGCTGCTGCGCATTAAGAACGATTACCCCAACTACAAGAAGATCTACATCACCGAGAACGGCATGGGCTATAAGGACGACTTTGAGGACGGCTTTATCGACGACGCCCCTCGCATCGATTACATGCGCCAGCATCTCGCGTGGATCCTCAAGGCGATCGACGGCGGTGTGAACGTCGACGGCTACTTTGTGTGGTCGCTGCAGGACCAGTTCTCCTGGACCAACGGCTATAACAAGCGCTACGGCCTGTTCTACATCGACTTTGAGACCCAGAAGCGCTATCCCAAGGCAAGCGCGTACTGGTACAAGAATGTCGCGGAGACCGGCCTGCTCATGGCCTAGTTTCCGCCGCATACTCCCTGTCGGCCGCATACGAATCCCAAACCGGTTCGTATGCGGCCTTTTTGTTTTGGCTCGGCCCGAGCAGACCGTTTGTCTCGATCTGTAACATCTAGCAGGGATTTTCGACCCCAATTGTTACAGATTGAGATGAACGGGAGCACCCGGTTCGAAATATCTAGATCTGTAACATCTGACTCGCTTTTGGCCGCCTAGATGTTACAGGTTGAGACGATTCGACGGCACCGGCAGCATGGACACATCGTGGTACAATTGTGTCCCAACGCAAAGGAGGTACCCATGTCAGCTTGTGTGCCCGTCCGAGATATGAAGGACACTGCTGCATTCACCACGCTTGTTGAGTCTGAGCGCGACGTCACCGTAACTAAGAACGGCTACGAGGCCATGCACTGCATCAGCAGCGACCAGTATCGCCTCATGCAAGAAGAAATCGCCAAGGCAAAACTGCTGTCTCGCATGATGATGGCAGAAGACGAAATATCGCAAGGCGACTACAGCGACTACGAATCCTTCGCGGCTTCGATACGAGACAAATATGACCTATAACGTCGTAATCCTCAAAAGCGCGCGGTATGAGTACGAGAGTATTGTCGGATACCTTGCTCAAATCCTCAAGAATCCGCGTGCAGCAGGCAATTTTGTCGCTGAGTTTGAATATCAGCTTGACCTGCTTCGCGAGCAGCCTCTTTTACGTCCCCTCTCGCACATGCAAGAGCTGGCGGCACGTAATTACCGATCGTTTCCCGTCAACAACTACGTGTGTCTATACAAGTTTGAGCACGAAACAATCTATATCGCCCACATCTTTCATCAGTCACAGGACTACGCCCGCCTGGTCTAGCACGGCGGCACTCGCTAGCAGATGACCTGCGTGTGTTCCTCGATGGCAGCGCGGTCCTCGGCGGTAATACCCGGCTCGCACACCACAGCGTCCAAATTGTCCAGGCGGCAGAAGGTATAGAAGTCGCGCTTGCCGATCTTGCTGGAGTCGGCGATCAGATAGCGCGAGTCTGCCTTGCTAAAAGCGAGCTGCTGGATACGGCCCTCGTCCATGTTGGACGTAGACACGTCACCGTCCAAGATGCCGTTGGCGCCGATAAACGCCGCATCGATGCCCAGCGCGCGCAGGGTATCCTCGGCCGTTGGTCCCACAAAAGCGGCGGTGCGGCGACGGTACATACCGCCCACGAGGCACAGCTCGCAGTCCTCGCGCTCCTCGAGCAGGTTGAACACCGAAAGCGAATTGGTCACGATACGCAGGCGAAACGCCGGCAGCATCGAGGCCATCTGCTCAACCGTGGTGCCCGTACCCAAAAAGATGGTCGAGCCTTCCTCGATAAGCTCCACAGCGCGGCGTGCGATCTGCAGCTTTTCCTCGGCATGCTTGGTGCGCTTTTCACTGTGCGAATACTCATGGCGCAACATAGCGTGGGGACGGCCCTGCGCACTGCGGGCTCCGCCGTGCACGCGCTCGATCTCGCCCAGGCTCGCAAGCTCCTCAAGGTCGCGACGGATCGTCATGTCCGAAACGCCCAGCGCATCCGAGATCTCCTTGACCGAGACCGTACCCTGCTCCTCGAGCAGCTGACGAACCTTATCCTGTCGCTCTGCTTTAATCACGATGAGTCCTCGCTGTTCCACGCTCACGTCAATTCAAACAATAACGAACAAATTGTATCAGACTCGCGCGCGTCAGAAATGAACGCCCGCACAGCTCCAATCATCACTTTTTTGAGAAAAATACCCCCTGCTTTAGTGGGGTGTAGTGATAATCTTGCCTGTTCGCGCTACAGTTTGTCCGAAATACCTCGATGTTAGGAACCAAATGATCACTTCCGAGCTTTTCGGCACCGCGCCGTGCGGTACCCCCGTTCATCGTTACACCCTCAACGGGCCCGAGATCTGCGTTCGCATTATGGACTATGGCGCCACGGTGCTTGGTATCGATGTGCCCGACATTGCCGGCAACGTGCGCGATGTGGTGCTGGGCTTCGATAAGCTCGAGGATTACTTTGACAACCCCGCCTGCTTTGGCGCGACCATCGGCCCTGTGGCAAACCGCACCGCTGGCGCCACGATCGCCATCGACGGCACAGACTGGCATATGCCCGCCAACGAGGGCGCCAACAACCTGCACAGCGACCTTGAGCACGGCCTGCACAAGCGCGTGTGGGACGTTGAACTCGACGAGGTCCACAACGCCGTGCGCATGACCACCTCGCTTAAGGATGGCGAGCTGGGTCTTCCCGGCAACCGTACCTTTACGGCCGTGTTTACCGTTACACGCACCGGGCGTTTCCGTATCGAGTATGGCTGCGAGAGCGACCGCGCCACCTACGTGTCCATGACCAACCACACGTACTTTAACCTTGCAGGCCATAACGCCGGCATGGACTGCGAACATTTCTTTGTCGCCAACGCCGCCCACTACCTGCCCATTAACGAGCAGAACATCCCAACCGGCGAGATTGCTCCGGTCGAGGGAACACCGTTTGACTTTCGCGAGCTTCGCCCCGTCGCACCCGGCATGGAGGCCGACGACCCGCAGATCAAGCAGGCCCGTGGCTACGATCACTGCCTGTGCATCGATGGCTATCAGTACGGCCGCAACCTGCGCCGCGCGATGCACGTCGAGGAGATGTGGACCGGTCGTGAGATGGACTACTACACCACTGCCCCGGGCGTGCAGCTCTACACCGGCAACTGGCTGGGCGACGAGCACGCCAAGGACGATGCCAACTATGGCTGGGGCGCCGGCTTTGCCCTCGAGGCCGAGATGTACCCCGACACGCCGCACCAGCCTCTGTTCCCGCAGGGCATTGTGGGCCCGGGCCATCCCTACAGCAATGTGATCGAATACCACTTTATGAGGCACTAAGCCCGCAACGCGACATATCGCACAGCAGCGCCCGCCGGCACCACCGCCAGCGGGCGCTTTTTCATCTTTTAGGCTCGTTTTTTCTGTGACTGTATGAGTGACATATCAAAACTATGCCCATTTACTACGTTTAGCCCGGGATGCTCGACCATGCACCGGTTTTTGTTACATTTGTGAGCAGTATACCTGCGGTTTTGTTTATCTCAAATTCAACATGCTCGACGATAGCCAATCAAACGTAGTAAATGGGCATAGTTTTTGACAGGCGGCATCGCGCGCATCCCTCGCAAGGGCAAAATGATCCGTTTTCCTCCGTCCCCAAGGGATCAGTTGAACAGATTGCCAATGGGGTCGGGGGCGGAACTGGGGAGATAACGGATTTCTAGCTCTATGCCGAGCTTTTGCAACTCTTTGAAGGCGGCAATGTCCGTATCGTCTACGGCAATGGCAGGCGTTGCAGAGCGCTTGCCCTCCCTCGCCCGCATATGGCCGATGCTGATCTTGGTTATTGGCACACCGCCCTTAACCAGCGCGAGTGCATCCGTGGGCGACGCCACCATGATGAGAATCCATTGGCGCGGCGTTGCGGTATAAATGATGTCGATGGTCCTTTGCACCGAGAAAAACCGCGTCCAAACGCCTTCTGGCGCCGCCACCCTCATGGGTGCCCATTGGCGCGAATCCGCCGCGATCTCATCGTTGACGATTAAGACAAGATTGGAACCCACGGCTTCGTTCCACAGCTCAACGTCTTGCCCGTAAATGAAACGGTCATCGATACGCGTGAGAAGGATCTTGGGTTGAGCCATGGCTGCCCCATTCTGTTTGAGACCCATACGAGCGGGACGTCGGCCACCAACTCAACAGCAGGTCAAGTACCAAATGGGCACTGCAGACATCACGCCTCTAATATTAGTGCATTTAAAGTGAGAAAAGCCGTCAGAACACTTGCGCGGATGTGCGATGTCCCGTATCATAAACAGCCGTTGACGCCTCAGTTGCGTCATCACATGGCCGCCAGCGTAGCTCAGTTGGTAGAGCACCGCTCTCGTAAAGCGGGGGTCACCGGTTCGAGCCCGGTCGCTGGCTCCATTGCACAAGATAGCCGCCTTCGGGCGGCTTTTTTGTTGCCGATTTCGGGCGCACATCCGCCAATCCAAGCACAACGCCGCCGGCAACTCCCCTACTCAACAAAAAGCCCCGCCAACCGCAATCCCCAAAGGAACCGCGATCAGCGGGGCCCAAGCGCGCTCCTCAATGGAATCACGCCATCAGACGAGCAGCTCAGACGAGCAGCGCGTTACTCCTCCCAGTAAGCGTCGGCAAGCAACTTAAAGCAGATCTTCTTGACCGGCTGTGCGCCATCGCCCGGGAACTCGAGCGTGGGCATGTGGGGCTCGCCGGCAACGAACAGCGCGAATTTGTCGTCGGCAAGATCGCCGGCGATCGAGGCGTCGGAATCGACCAGATCATAGTCGTCCTTCTCGTCAAACTCCTGGACCAGTGTCAGGCTGCCCGTAGCGACCTTGAAGGCCTCGCGACCCTCGACGTCGATCTGCAGGTCGTGATAGCGCTGATGCGTCTCATAGTGAGCCTCAGCCTCGGGACGCGTCGTGGGAGACATGACGTTCGCAAAGACCTTCTCACCCAAAATCGGATGGCTGCCGACCTCGAGCTGTGCCGGGTCGTTCTCCTCGAGCCAGTCGATCAGCACGTCGAGGCCCTTGAGCATTCCGCGGTATTCCTCGATATCGCCCAATGCACCGTAAATCATCTAAATCCCCTCTCGGATCGTTTATTTGGCAGCTACTCGGTAAATGCATTACCGACGCTGTTGCCACCCACATACGTCTCGACCAGGGTAAGGTCGGGATTGAACACGACAGTGTCGGCGTCGCGCCCCGGCATAATGCTACTGCACTTGTCGTCGACATGAGCTGGCAACCGATGCCGGGGCCGCAGCACAAGCTCCTACAGCTCGGTCACGACAACGCCGTTGTAAACCTCGTCCCAACGATCCATAACCAAGTGGCCAGTCATGGGATCCATGGCATTGAGTTTGCCGCAGGTGTTGGCGGTACGCAGCACCGTCTCGTCGTCGGCTCCGGCAGCAATCGCATGTGCGAAGCCAGCAATGGTCGAATCGCCAGAGCCCGTAGCGTTAACGGCGGGGATATCGGGGGTCTTGGCGCGGAACGCACGGCCGTTATGGAAACCAACGGAGCCGGCAGCGCCCATAGATACGACGACCCAGGGGATATCGGAGAAGCGGGCGTCAGAGGCGAGCGCGGAACGGAGCTCGTCCACATCGTCGGTGGTAAAGCTCGTGCCCAGAAGGCCGTTAATTTCGGTCAGGTTAGGCTTAACCAGCTCAGGCTTGACCTCGGACTTGAGCGCAGCCTCGAGCGAGGCGCCCGAGGTATCGAGCAGCACCTTGGCGCCGGCGTTCTCTGCAATGCCCGTGATCTTAGCGTAGTAGTCCGCCTCGACGCCGCGGGGCAGCGAACCCGAGATGGTAACGACATCGGCCTTGCTCGCAAGCTCGGCGAACTTGGCGGTAAAGGCATCGAGCTCCTCGGGGGCAATCGTCGGGCCGCTCTCGAGCAGCTCGGTCTGGTTGCCGGCGTGGAGGATGTTGAGACAAATGCGAGTCTCGCCCTTGATGGGCACAAAATCATTCTTAATGCCGTTAGCATCCATGAGCTCGGCCATATAGGCGCCCATATGACCACCAAGCAAGCCGGTTGCCACGACATCGTCGCCCAGCTGGCCCAGGACGCGGGCCACGTTGAGGCCCTTACCGCCGGCGGTCTTTTCGGGCGTCACGCGGTTGACGTCGTCGATAATGAGCTCATCGAGCTGATAGCGCGTATCGACGGACGGGTTCATCGTAACGGTGAGGATCATTTCTAGCTCCTTATCTCGCAGGCTCCTTATGCCTTGCAAAACGAATTGGCTACATGCGACTACAGAATCTCGATTGTGAACGAGCGCACGATGGTTTCTTTGGGCTTGGCGATAAGGCAGCCGCGCTTGTGCTCAAGCACGTCGTCCTCATCGGAGCAGGTCGAAAGACCGCCCCAGGGCTCAACTGCCACAAAATCACCCTCGGGCTTGCTCCACACAATGAGGTACGGGAAGCCCTCAAAGCTCAGGCGAACACCCTTGTCCTCGCCCTTTTTGGAAAGCGTGACCTGACGGCTCTCGAGCACGTCAAAGATGGTCTCCGCAAAATCGAAGAGCTCATGTGACAGAGGCAGCGTCTTTCCCACCATGGGGTTCTTGGAGCGGTTGGTCACGTCAATCAAGCCAGTCGAGGGGACGGCAGCGCAAAGCTCAGCAGCCTCGTCTTTCTCAAAACGCAACTCGTAGTCCGTATAGGCCTCGCCCTCATCGAGCGGGCACCTAAAGCCGGGGTGTCCACCGATAAAGAAAGGCATGTCCTCGGTGCCCTCGTTGGTAACCTCATAGGAGACGCGCACGGCGGCGTCCTCGAGCGTATAGCGGGCGACAAGCTTAAACGGATACGGATAATCGCTCAGCAGCGCGGCGTTATCCTCCGAAGCCAGGCACATCGCCAGCTCGTTCTCGCTCTGGCTCAGCAGCTTCCACTCCTGTTTGCGCGCAAACCCATGGCGGGCGAGCTTCACATGATGTCCGGCAAACGTCATGGCGCTGTTATCGCGCAAACCTCCGCAAATCGGGAAGCAAATCGGTGCCTGGCCGGACCACACGGCGGGATCGCCCTGCCACAAGTACTCGCGACCTCCAGCCTCAATCGAGGTAAACGAACCACCGGCCGTGGAGACCTTGATAGAAATCGAATCGTTGGAGAGAGCGTATTCCATTGTCCATCCTTTCGAACAACTGCTTTTTGCTCGCAAGAACCCGTCTCGGCCCTGACCAAAGGACAAACCCGCACGTTCATCGATGCGTCCGGTTTCCCAGCCATGCAACGGGGTACCATACAGACATTGATGCAATTACAGCTGAAAGGCCTTCTTATGCGAACCATCATCCTTTATGCCTCACACCACCACGGCAATACGAAAAAGCTCGTGGACGCCATCGTCGAGGCGCACCCCGAGATCGATACCCTCGACGTGAAGTCACTCGGTAAAAACGAGTACCCCGACCTGCACGAATACCATCTGATCGGTGTCGCCACGGGCATCTATTACTCCGAGATCGACAAGGACATGGCACGCGTGCTCACGAACGTGCTGCAGCCGCAGGACAAGGTGTTTGGCCTTATGACCTACGGTGGCAAAAACAAGTGGTACGGCAAGGATATCGATGGCATCTGCCGCATGAGGCAGGCCATCTTTATGGGCGTCTACGGCTGTCCCGGCTTTGATACGTGGGGGCCGTTCAAACTCACCGGCGGCGTCCAGAAGGGACACCCGACCGCTGAGGAAATTAAGGGCGCCGTCGACTTCTTCGACAAGATCGAAGACGAGTATGGCGACATCATCGTCGAAGAGTACGCCAAGCGCGAGAAGCGTCTAGCATACGAAAAGGAGCATCCCGCGGGGGGTCTTGTGGCCGGCGTCAAGCGCACGGCAAAGAAGATCGTTAACAAGCTGTAACTGTTAAGGTGCTTTTGAGCGTTTAACCCATACGGCGGGTCCGAGCAGATTCGGGCCCGCCGTCTTTTTCTATCGTTAATCGGTAAAGGCGTTGCCGACGCTCTGGCCGCCAACATACGTCTCGACGAGGGTGAGCTCATGGTCGAACACGACAAAGTCGGCGTCGCGACCCGGCATGATGCTGCCGCACTTATCCTCGATGTGCGCAGAGCGAGCCGGCACCTCGGTTGCCATGCGAATGGCGATATCAGCGCTGGCGATGCCCCAATCGACAATGTTCTTGACGCCCTGGGCAAGCGTGAGCACCGAGCCGGCAATGCTTTTGCCGTCGGCGAGCCAGCACAGGTTGTCCTTCATGATGACGTCCATGCCACCACTGGTGTAGCTGCCCTCGGGCATGCCGCCGCAGCCCAGGCAGTCGGTGATGAGCACCGTGTGCTGCCAGCCCTTTGCCTGCAGCAGTGCCTTGATGGCGGCAGGGTTTACGTGCTTGCCGTCACAGATGATCTCGGCGTAGGTCTCGGGCGTGGACATGGCAGCACCCACGACACCGGGCTCACGGTGATGCAGACCGCGCTGGCCGTTATAGGTATGCGTAAAGCAGCTGGCACCGGCATTGATAGCGGCGATGCACTCATCGTAGGTGGCGTCGGAGTGACCGATGCTGGTCACCACGCCCTTGGCGTTCAGAGCAGCCGCATAAGCAGCGGCACCGTCGCGCTCGGCGGCCATGGCGCTCTTAACGATGCGACCGCCCGCAGCCTCCTGCCACTGGTCGAAAACCTCCTCGGAGGGGTCAATCAGGTAAGCGGGGTTCTGCGCGCCCACGTGCTTCATGGTAAAGAAGGGGCCCTCCAGGTAGATGCCCTGAATGCGGGCACCGCAGAAGTCGGGGCCGCGGCCCTCGTCCGCCTTGGCGATAGCAGCGCAGGCGTCCTTGATCTGTTCGACGCCATCGGTGAACGTCGTGGGCAGCCAGCTGGTGGTACCGCGACGGGCGAGCTCGGTTGAGCTGATATCGATGCCCTCGGGATCGTTATCGGTAGTTGAGTGGTTGTAGAAGCCATGGATGTGAGTATCGACCATACCCGGTGCGATCCACGATCCCGTGTAGTCCTTAATCTCGCAAGAGGGCTCGTCGGCCTGCCAGGCGCCAAAAACGCCATCCTCGACCATAAGATAGCCGCCCAGTTGCGGGCCTGCCGGCAAGAAGAACTTGTCAGCCTTAATTGCGTACGTGCTCATATGCACTCCTCGCTTCTAAAGCAGTTGACTGTGGTAATGCTTATACCCAGCTCACGTAAAACAAAAAGCGCCCGCCCGCCGTTATGAGCGGACGGGCGCCCTTACAGGGGGACGCGATTAAGCGGTGAAGGGGTGAATCGTCACGCCCTTAACCACGCGGTTGACCGTGCCGGTGGGGCTCGGCGTATCGGGCGTGTTGCCCACGCGGACGGAGTTGAGCAGGCTGATAGCCTGGGCAAACATCACGAACGGCAGAGCAAGGTAACCCTCGGGAAGTGCCTCGTAGCCCTTAAAGGTGAAGGACTCACCCTCATAGACGGTGGCACCTTCCTGCTGAACGGCGATGGTGTGCTGAGCGATCTCGTCGCCACCGATCTCGTTGAGGATGTCGATGTCGTACTGACGGGTGTAGGCGTCGTTGTTGACGAACACGAAGACGAGCGTCTTATCGTCGACGAAGGACTTAGGTCCGTGACGATAGCCCATGGAGGTGTCGTAGGAAGTAGCGACCAGACCGTGAGCGAGCTCGAGGATCTTGAGCTGGCTCTCCTGAGCAAGGCCACCGAAGGAGCCAGAACCCAAGTAGGTCACGCGGT
The DNA here is from genome assembly GCA_900543275.1 of uncultured Collinsella sp. GTDB lineage: Bacteria > Actinomycetota > Coriobacteriia > Coriobacteriales > Coriobacteriaceae > Collinsella. Next base: position 19,570 of record UQQL01000001.1, read on the forward strand.
TGAAATCGCCAGCCAGGTAATCGGCGATCTCGGGCTCACGGGAGATGACCTCCTCGCCCATCTTGGCAATCGTCTCGACCCACTCGGCCTTCTGCTCGTCAGAGGCAGTGTCGAAAATAAGGGTGGAGAGCAGGGTCATGCAGGAATAAGAACCGGTCATGGCGAAGCCCTTGTCGTTGGCGCGCGGAATGAGCAGCGTCAGCGCATTGGGATCATCGGCAGACTCGACGGCAAGCTTGCCCTCGGGAGCGCAGGTGATGTTGAGGAACTTGACGTTGTGGACGAGCTCCTTGGCAACGGCAACGGCGGCAAGGCTCTCGGGGCTGTTGCCAGAGCGGGCAAAGGAAACCACGAGCGTGGGATCCTCGGCGCGCAGGAAGTCGCGCGGGGCGCTCACGATGTCGGTCGTGGCGATGGGCTTAAAGTCGTAGAGATCAGTGTTGCCAGCGTGACGCAGGTACGGGGCGCAGGTATCGCCAACGTAGTCGGACGTACCGGCACCGGTGAAGACAACGGACAGACGACCCTCGCCCATAGCGCGAGCCTCGGCCAGGAAGGCCTCGATGGCCTCCTTGTTCTCGCGATAGATGTTGAGCGTATCACGCCAAAGCTCGGGCTGCTGAGCAATCTCGGCCGTGGTGATCTGGGCGCCGAGCTCGGTGAGCTCCTCGACACTCTTCTCGAACATTTCTAATACCTCTCTCTAGAAGTAATCCTCTGACGTGCAATTATACACTTCGGTTGGTTATCTGGTAGTAACCAGTTAAATGCAAAGAATCACCATATGGAAACGATGCGAGCACTAGTTACTGCGCTGGTGGTAAACCTTGTATTTAAACTGATCGGCACGAGCAACCGAAAGTGTGTACTCCACTACCTCGTTTGACTCGTTATACGTAGTCCTGACCAAATCGAGCACAGGCGAGCCCTCGACAATTCCCAAAAGGTGGGCATCGGTGGGACGGGCTATGCTCGCATAGAACTCCTCTTCGGCCACGCGAATCTTTTGCTGAAAGTCCTGCTCAATCACATCGTAAAGCGGCTTACGCTCCAGCAGCGGTCGCTTTAGGGACAGAAATTGACGAACCGGTAGATAGCTGCGTTCGACCATCATGGGCATGTTGTCGGCAGAGCGAAGACGCTTGAGCTTAAAAATGCGATCACCGATGCGCAATCCCATATGCTCGGCCAGATTCTTATCGGCCTCCATCTCGCAAAACTCGAGAATCGTGGTCTCGGGTTCTCGACCCATCGCGCGCATCTGCTCGGTAAAGCTGTAGGACTGCATAAGATTGGTTGCTTTTGCCGAACGGTCGGTCACAAAGGTACCGCGACCGTGCTGCCGAACCACCAGTCCTAAACGCTCCAGTTCCTGCAGAGCCAGGCGTACCGTAGTGCGCGAGAGACCATAGCGCTCCGAAAGTTCGCGCTCGGAAGGAATCATGTCACCGGCGCGATATTCATGGTCAATCTTTTCGGTCAGAATATCGACCAGCTGATCGTACAGCGGTTGCTTACGCGCTCCGATCGCCATCCTATCCTCCCTTTTGCTCGAATTCGGCTAACTACCTAGGGTGTTATGCATTATCTGTCTGCCACACCCGAATCATTAAGAAAACAAAAGCCGCGCGCTCTTTCGAGCACGCGGCTTTTAACATACACATGGCTTAAGGGGTCGGGGTGTGAGCCGCGTAGGGACACACCCCTCAAGCTAGAGCCTTACCAGATGCTCGGCCAGAGACCAAGCGGGCCAGCGCCCAGGATGCCAAGGACGAAGAGCAGGAGAATGCCCTTGGTCGGGGTCCAGCTGTGCTTAGCGAACATGTAGTAAAGCAGCAGCGTAAGCATAAGCGGGACGAGCTTCGGGACGATGGTGTTGAGGGTGTCGGCAACAGAGAAGTTGACCGGATCCTCGGTAACGGTGCCGTAGGTCACGGACTCCATGCCGTTACCCAGATCGGTGACGCCGCACTCGACAGCGTTGCCGTCGGCATCGGAAGCGGTAAGGGCGTTGCCGTCCTTATCGGTCATGGCGATGGTACCGGCCTCAGCGGTCTCGGTATCGATGCCCTCCATACCGGTGAAGTTCTCGGCCTCCTTCTCGGAGACGATCACGGTAGTAGCGGAGAGACCACGGGTGGTGCCGTTGGGGATCTGGAGGTTGATCTGGGTGCCACCCATGGTGACGACCAGGCAACCGACGACGAAGACGCCCATGATGGAAGCGGCACGCGTGAAGGCCTGCATGTTGGCGGTCAGAGCGTCAATAGCGCTGGTGCCAAGCTTGTAGGACCAGTTCATGAGCCAGAAGCGCAGAGCGAACTGGACGACGTTGAAGATCACCAGGAAGATGATCGGTGCAGCGGCGTTGCCGTTGATGGCCATGTTGGAGGTGATGCCGGCCGTGATAGGCACGAGCGTCAGCCAGAACAGGGCGTCACCGATACCACCGAGCGGGCCCATTGCGGCGACGCGGACGGCGCGGATCGTGGGGATGTCAACCTTGTTCTGCTCGAGCGAAAGCACGATGCCCATAACAAAGGTGACAAGGAACGGGTGGGTGTTGAAGAACTCCAGGTTGTGGCTCATGGAAGCCGCGAGGTCGTTCTTGTTGGTGTGGATCTTCTCCAGACCGGGGATGATGGAGTAAAGCCAGCCAGCGGCCTGCATGCGCTCGTAGTTGAACGATGCCTGCAGGAAGCAGGAGCGCCAAGCCATCTTGTTGAGGGTCTTCTGGTCGAGCTGCGGAGCAGGAGTGAGATCCTCGTAGTGCTCCGGGATCACATACTCATTAGATGCCATCTTCGAAGTCACCTCCGTCAGAAACAGCTGCACCCTTCAGCTCGGTCTGCTGCTGGAAGTCCCAGAAAGCGATGCCGAAGCCGATGAGAGCGAGGATGAGCAGAGCAGGGGTTGCCAGCGAATCGTTGGCAACGGTGATGAGCGCGAGGCCAAAGCCCATGAGGAAGAAGCCCCACATATCGCGGTTCATCATAACCTTGAGCAGGACGGCGAAGCCGACGAAGCGCATCATGCCGCCTGCAGCGGAGAGACCGGTCTGCAGCCAAGTCGGGATGGCAGAAGCGATGGTCTGACCGATGGTAGCGCCAGCGATGAAGAACAGGGTGACGACGACAGCGAAGATCAGGCCGAGCAGAGCCATGGCGAAGTAGTTCAGGCGCTCGATGCCCTTGGTGTCCGCGTTGTGAGCCATGTTATCGGCCGTGGACATAAGCGGGGACATAAGCGTGAAGACCAGGGTAACGCCAAGCTGGCCAAGCAGAGCGAACGGAATGGCGAGGCCGACTGCCGCGTTGGGCTCGAGGCCCGTGGCGATAGCGAGAATGGCTGCCATGATGCCGCCGATGACGGCGTTAGGCGGCTGAGCGCCTCCGATCGGCATGTTGCCGATCGTCATGAGCTGATAGGTACCACCCACGAGAAGACCGGTGTTAAGGTCGCCAAGGATAAGACCGATGACGGCGCCGGTGACGATGGGCTGATAGAGAGACTCGAGGAAGTCAAACTGGTCGATTGCCGCGATGAACGTGACGACGAAGACCAGAGCGATCTGGATGATCGAGTATTCCATCTTGCTCCTCCTTTCAAAATGTATGTACGCACTTTGGATTTCACGTACAGAACGTCAGGGTTTCACTCCTGACAACGTGGATCACGAGGATTACGAGAAGAGCTTGCTCGTGTCCTCAACAGGCGTGCTCGGAACGCGCCTGATCTCCAACTCCACCCCCAATTCCTGCAGCTCTTTAAACGCAGCGACATCCTCGTCGTTAACTGCGACGGAGGTGGCGACTTGGCGCTTTCCTTCCGACATGTGCATGTTGCCGATGTTTACCTTCTTTATAGGCACACCGCCCTTGACGAGCGTAAGCACGTCTTCCGGTGTTTCGGCCACGATGAAGATCTTCTGGCGCGGGCTCGCCTTGCCAATGACGTCGATGGTCTTCTGCAGAGAGAAGAAACGCGTAGCGACGCCGGCGGGAGCGGCCATCTTCATGAGGTTCTGGCGCATGGTGTTGGACGCCACGTCGTCGTTGGCGACGAGGATGAGGTTGGAGCCCAGGGTGGAGTTCCACTGGGTGGCAACCTGACCATGAACCAGTCGGTTATCGATGCGGGTAAGAAGAATGTTGGGTTCTGCCATGTTGATCAGCTTCCTTTCGTTATTTGCTGACGACAGTTACTTGATCTCCTGAATCGCGTAACGCGAAACATCTACGACGGCTCCGGATCGGACTTTGATCTGGACCTTCTCGCCTTCGATGCCTTTGACGGTTCCGTAGATACCGCCGGCGAAAAGAACCTCTTGACCCGGCTTGAGCTCGGTGTGCAGCTCCTTGAAGTACTTCTGCTTCTTCTTCATTTTGATTTGCGACCAGATGGTGTAAATCAAGCCCATGATGACAAGCAGGCCTAAAAGGGCGACCGAGGAGCTCAGGACGTTGGCTCCGAAATCGGCCATTAGATGCCGTCCTCGTCGCCGAAGATATCCTCTTCCTCGGAGCCGGCAACGGATGCGACCGTCTGGGCGGTGACGCCCGTCTGTCCAACGGTCACGGCCTGCTCGCCAAGCTCGGCGAGCGTGGCATTGCCTCGGAGGAACAGAAGCTCAATAACCATGGGAAGGTTGGTGCCAGTCAGAACCTCGACGTTGTCGACATCCTGGGCAATCATCATCGACTGGTTGAACGGGGTACCACCGAGCAGGTCGGTAAAGACGAGCACGCCATCGCACTCCTCGCGCATGGCGGTAATAGCGGCGCGGAGATCCTCACCGTAGGAAGCAGCCTGGTCGCCCTCGAAAGGAACGACGGTAAAAGCGGGCTGGTCACCAGCGACCATAGCGATAGCGCTTGCAAGGCCGGGTGCGAACTGTCCATGACCGGTAAGAATAAAGCCAACCATTCAAATTTCCCTTCCGAAGGTGTGTACGATCTGAGTCCGATGATGTTCGGAAGCCAACGGGCAATCGCCCTTAAAGCTTCTTGGAAAGCGTTCTTTGAGAACCAGTGGTCTCTCAACTGGTAGTAACCACGTGACGTGTTGTCACTATATCACCACAGAAGAGGTTGCTTTCGTTGATTCATACAGTAAAACGTTTTTGCACCGTTCACGGTAAAAAATCGACCGTTTACCGCTCGTTAACACTTCTACCTGCAGTTTTGAAACCATTTCGAAATGCTTTGGCAAAAGATCGGAACTATTTTTATGTCTAAACAACGCAAGGCGGCTAACAATAGCGTGTAGAAAAAATGCAGGTCATTATGAAGATTTGTGAATTGGTCTTTTTGACTTAATACCAGTTAGAACCAGTTTAGAAATTATCGGTGAACGGTAGTTTTCGACCGCTCACCGGTTACTTGCAATCGTTTGCAGTTGTTTTCCCAGATGAATTAGGGACACCCGATGAAGCACTTGCGCGATCGTGCAATCTAACCTTCCAATCTCAAATGACAGCTCCACAACGCAATAAGCCCGCTAGAACGCGTCGTTCTAGCGGGCTTATTCAGATAGTTCGGCTACGCGATCGGTAAGCTCAGGCAATCTTTACGCAAACAGGCCGTAGATGCTGATGTTGGCCTTGGCGTAGAGGCCGTTAGCATACTCGGTCCACTTGGAGCTGGCGCTCGAAGCCTGCGAAGAGTACTGCTGGTAGGCGGTGTAATAGGCGGTCATGGCCTGCTTGTAGGTAGCGCTATCAGCCGTAAAGGCATCGTCAGCGAAGGCCTTAGCGTAGGTGCTATCGGCGTCCTTCCAGGTGCCCTTTTCGCTATCCCACTCGTCGCCGGCAAGTTTGATGATGTAATCGGCGTAGTCCTTGCTCGCGGTCTCCTCGTTGCCGTCAGCAGGCTCGGTCGGGGCGGTCGGCATGCTTGCGGAGCTATCGCCCACCTTCTTCTTGTAGAGCTTCTGCAGCGTCGCGGACTGGCGGACGATCTGCTTGGCCTGGTCCTTGGACACGCCATACTGCGTGGCCATGGTCTTGTAGTCCGAAGTGCCGATGGATTCCTCGGCGTACTGCTTCATCTCCTTAGAGGAGACGGTAATGCCCTCGTCCTCGGCAGCGTCGAGCAGGATCTTGTTGCGCACGTAGGACAGGATGACGTCGGCAGAAGGAGCGGTGTAGTTGCCATCGCTATCCTTGACGGTGTCGAGGCTGTACTGGCTCTCGATGGCCTCGCGCGCGGTGATGTCGCTCTTCTTGCCGTTGTAGCTATAGCTTGCCACGGTCGAATCGAGCTGGTCCTCGGTCAGGGTCGACGAGCCGACACCCTTGCCGCCAAAGCCGCCATTGCCAATAAAGAAGCCGACCACGGCGGCGATCACGACGGCAACCACAAAGGCGGCAATCATCGTCTTCTTGTGCCTGGATGCATGGTCGTCTTCATCGGAACCCAGAATATCGTCGTCCTCATCCTGGGCCTCGGGCATCAGATTCTCGTCAGCGGCATCCGCGGCAATCTGAGCCTCCAGTCGGGCGTCCTCCTCCTCGGCCGTCGTGCCGGCGGCAATGTGCTCGGCAGACGTACCGGCGACCAGATCGATCTTCTCGTCCTCGTCACCGTCGGGGCCTTCGCCGCGCTCGATGATCTGGATGCCGTCGATCTCGTCCTTCTCGTCCTTCTTTTGAATCAGACCCATATCAGTTACTCCTTGTTAGGAAACATAGTCTTCAATAGAATACGCCCGACAGAGTGCCGGGCGTATTGATTCTTAGGTTATACGCAAACACTTAAGTACTATTTAGGCGTTTGCAGCCTGCATGTCTTAGGCCAGGTGCGCGATAACGGCATCGGCAAAGGCCTGCGTGCCCACGGCGCCCTCGACGGAGCCGGTCTGGGCACGACGCACGTCGCCGGTAACCTGCTTACCCTCGTCGAGCGTGGCGGACACGGCGGCGCGGATACGATTGGCCGCATCGTTCTCGCCCAGATGATCGAGCATCATAGCCGCAGACAGAATCTCGGCCGTGGGGTTGGCGATATCCTGGCCAGCGATATCGGGCGCGGAGCCATGCGTTGCCTCGAAGATGGCGCAGTCGGCACCGATGTTGGAGCCGGGGGCCATACCCAGGCCACCTACCAGGCCGGCGCACAGGTCGCTGACGATATCGCCGTACAGGTTGGGCAGCACCAGGACATCGAAGTCGTTGGGGTTCTGGACCAGGCCCATGCAGGTGGCGTCGACGATCTTGTCGTTGAACTCAATATCGGGATAGTTGGCGGCCACCTCGCGCGCAACGCGCAGGAACAGGCCATCGGTCGCCTTCATGATGTTGGCCTTGTGCACGGCCGTCACCTTTTTACGGCCGCAGCGGCGGGCGTACTCAAAGGCGTACTCCACAATGCGGCGGCTCTTGGCGATGGAGATGGGCTTAATTGAGATGGCGGAATCGGCGGCGAAGGTCTTCTGACCCGAGCGCTCGACAAGCTGTGAGAGCTCCTCGACCTCGGCAGCGCCCTCATCGAACTCGATCCCGGCGTAGAGGTCCTCGGTGTTCTCACGCACGATGACCAGGTCGACGTCGCGGAAGCGCGAGCCGTCGCCCGGCTGCGACAGGCAGGGGCGCACGCAGGCGTACAGGTCGAAGTGCTTGCGCAGGGCCACGTTAACGCTGCGGAAACCCGTGCCGACCGGCGTGGTGATGGGGCCCTTGATGGCAACCTTGGTCTCGGCGACCGCATCGAGCACGTGCTGGGGCAGCGGCGTGCCAAACTCGTCCATGACGCCGGCACCTGCCTCCTGGACGTTCCAGTTGATCTGGACACCGGTGGCCTCGACCACGCGGCGCATGGCCTGCGTAATCTCGGGACCGATACCGTCACCGGGAATCAGGACTACATCGTGCGCCATAATCTGTTACTCCTCGTCTTCGGCGTCGTCAGATTTTTTAACGCTAGCACGCTTCTTCTTTTTGGAGAGATCCAGGCCAAAACGTTTAACAAGCATTTCGCAAATCTCGCTCGAACGGGCCTTGAGATAGCTGCCCTTGCCGTTCTCGGCGTCGAACTTAAGGCGCAGCGCAAGCTTCTCGGCGACCTCGGCGTCGATCTCGCCCTGGCCAAACTCGTACAGGCAACCGAGCATATCGCGATACTCAAGGTCGCCGTGGTAGCACTGGATGGCCTCATCCAGGATGGGCCAAGCCTCGCGCGAACGCTCGACACTCGTGGCACCCCACACGCACAGCAGGCGGAAGGCGGCATAGCGCAGCGTGGAGGAGATCTCGTCGAACAGTGCGGTCTCGGCGCCCTCAAAGGCATCGCCCAGCTGCTCGGGGCAGGTGGTGGCGAGCGCCGTCAGGGCATCGAGGGCCTCCCAGCGGGTCTGCGCCTCGGGGCGGTCGAGCGCCTCGATCAGCGCGGGTACGCAGGGCTCGACGCGCTGCGGATCGCGCTCGGCAAGCAGGTGCAGCACGCGGGCGGCAAACTGGCGGATGCGGCGCGTGGGGCAGCCGAGCTCCTGGACCAGACGGTCGACGGCGTTCTCGTTCTCCTCTGCCAGCTGGAGCTGTGCCAGCTCCTCGTCGGTGAGCTGTTCGTCTTTATTTTCTGCCATAGTTACCTCTTCTTACTATTTCTTAGCGTGCTTGCCAGCACCCTTGCTGTCATCGGTGACCGAGATGAGCTGCCGGTTGGCTGCGCCCTTGCGACGCGCACGGCGGCGCTCCTCGGCATCGCCCGCATCGGCGGCGGCGCGATGGGCTTTGTTGACGTTAAAAACCTCGTCGTGCTTGCGCCACGGGCCGACGGACTCGCCAAAGCTCATCTTAAGGCCGGCGATAAAGCCGCCGAGCCAGCCAATCGGCGCAAACTGCACCAGCGGGAACAGCGAGAACACCCAAGTCAGCAGGACGACTGCCGCCGCTCCTGCAAAGTTGGCGATCCAGTAGTCGCGCTTGGTGATGACGCGCTTTTCGCAGGCCCACTGGCCGCACAAAAAGCCGATGTAGATCGCAAAGAGAAAGAGCACCAGCGCAAGCACCACGAACGTCCAGCTCATAGGCGCTACTCCTCGTGATGGTGGCCGCAGCAGCACTCGTGGCCGTCATCGTGACCGTGACCGCCGCAGCACTCGTGGTCCTCGCCGTGGTGGTGGCCACCGCAGCACTCGTGGTCGTCGCCATGCTCGCCGCAACCGCAGCCTTCCTCGTGGGCACCGTGCTCCTCGGGACGATACTGCGACCAGTCCAGACCGGCGGCGATGGCGTCGGCCTCCTCCTTATAGAGGACCGTGATGGCCTGGGTGCCCAGCTTGGCACCACCGATGGCATCGAGCATGTCGTAGAGCGTAAGGGCCACGTCGGCGCCGGGCAGCGCAAGCTCGCGATCGTCGGCATAGGCGAGCGCCAAGCGCAGGTCCTTAATAAAGTGCTCGACCATAAAGCCGGGCTTGTAATCGCCGTCGAGCGCCTTGGGTGCCAGGCTCTCCATGGCGCCGGACTTGCCGGTGCCGCCCAGGATCATCTGACGGGTCTTCTCCAGATCAAGGCCGCTCAGCTCGGCAAACGCCAGCGCATCGGCCATGCCGACCATGCAGGCGCCCAGCGACACCTGGTTGGCGAGCTTGGCAGCCTGGCCCTTGCCGGCGCCATCGAAGCAGCAGATGTTGGCCGCAAAGGTGGAAAGGATATCGCGGACCGGGGCAATGTCGTTCTCGGTGGCGCCCACGATAGCCGTAAGCGTGCCGGCGATAGCACCCGACTCGCCGCCGGTGACGGGGCAGTCAAACGCCATGCGGCCCGTGACCTGGGCGGCCTCGGCAATGTCGCGCGCCAGCTCGGGCGAGCTCGTGGTGAGGTCGATCAGGACCGCGCCAGGCTTTGTGCACGCGAGCAGGCCGTCGCCCGCCAGGTAGAGCTCCTCGACCTCGGAGGGATAACCCACCATGGTAAAGACGACGTCGGCGTTCGCCACGGCATCTGCCGGCGTATCGGCCCAAACGGCACCGCGCTCGATAAGCGCGGCGGCCTTGGACTTAGTGCGGTTGTTGACCGTGACGGGATAGCCGGCATCCAGGATGTGGCCGGCAATGGGGGCACCCATGATTCCGGTGCCGATAAATGCGACGGAGAGCTTGTTTGCCATGAAACCTTTCCTTTTGGGTTGGGTGTTATTACCAGGTTGAATACTCGGTGCCAGCGTTGGGCTGTGAGTCGAGGGCGATTACGGCCGCGTTACTTGCCTACTGACCGCGCACGCGGCGGGCGATGCGGTCGGAAAGCGACGCCTTGTCGGCGCGGTTCTTGCCCCAAAACGCGCAAGCCACCATGCCGGGGCCCACGTGCGAGCCAATGGTGGGGCCCACAGAGCTGCGGATGATGGTCACGTCGGCGCAGCCTTCCTCCTTGCGGATGGCGGCCTCGAGCCAGTCGCCGTCCTTTTCGGCATCGGCCGTCATAATGGCGATGGGCATGGTGCGATCGGGCACATAGTTCTCGCGGAACGACTTGAGAATGGACTTGAGCGCCTTCTTGCGACCGCGGTTGACGCCGATCAGCGACAGCGAGCCGGCCAGGTCGTAGGACAGCTCGGGTTTGACGTCGAGCTTTGCCGTGAGCTGTGCCGCCGCGGGCGGAATGCGGCCGCCGGCAGCCAGCGCGTCAAAGCTCTCGAGCGTAAAGTAACCGTGGACATAGGTCTTGGCCTCGTTTGCCCAGTCGACCAGCTGCTTAGCAGTCAGTCCCGCCGAGCGCTGGCGCACGGCCTCGAGCGCCAGGAGCTCGCCGGTCGCGCAGGGCAGAGCGTTGTCGACCACGTACAGCTCAAAGTTGGGATACTCGGCGCGCACGGCGTCCGCCGCCTGGCACGCGGAGTTGTAGCTCGACGACAGCGCCGAGGTAAAGCACAGGTAGACCGTGGGCGTACCCTCTTTGGCGCACTCGGTAAAGAACTCGATATAGCGACCGAGCGACACAGCCGAGGTGGACACGCGGGCACCGGCGCGCATGCGGTCGTAGAACTCCTTGGGTGTGATGCTCGACCAGATGTCATCCGTGCGCTCCTCGCCATCGATAATGAAGGGGAAACCCAAGATATCGACATCGAGGTTCGCGGCGACCTCGGGGCTAAAGTCGCAGCAGGTATCGACGACGATGCGGCAACGGTCCGAATGACCGGCGGATGCGGCCTTGTCCATCAAAGCGACTCCTTACGTAAAAAGGCGGCCACCCGCATGGGATGGCCGCCAACCGTTAACTCATGCAAGTTAACGTATTTTACTCGTCAAGTGTTTCGATGCGGGGCTTGATGATGCCATATCCACCATTCTTACGGTGATACACCACATTGATGAGACCGGTCGTCGCGTTCTCGAACACGTAGAAGTCGTGGCCCAGCAGATCGGTCTGCACCAGCGCCTGCTCCTCAGTCATCGGGGTGACGTCGATAACCTTCTCGCGGACGAGCAGGTCGTCCTCCTCCTCGGGCAGCAGCAGGTCGGCCAGATCCTCGACGCGCTCGACCGGCGCGACATCCGCGGCGCTGGCACCGCCCTGGCGGTTGTCCACGACCTTGGTCTTGAACTTACGCAGCTGGCGGGTGACCTTATCGGCGGAGAGGTCGATGGCGGCGTACATATCTGCACCGTGCTCGGCAACGCGAATCACCGAACCGCGGGCACGAACCGTAACCTCGACGATTGCCGGGTTGGGGTTCGAGGGGTTCTTCTCATAGCGAAGTACAACGTCGACCGTCATGGGCTCGATATCGAAAACCTTGAGCGCCTCGCCGATCTTCTCATCCACATGCGCACGCAGAGCATCGGTTACCGTCGTCTTGCGTCCAGAAACCTTGATATCCATACGTGGCTCCAATCTGCCTCGGGGACTTACTGTACTGGCTATGTACCCATTGCCGTGCATTTAATCACGCGGATTCCCAAAGACCCGAATAACGATTGCTTGATACCGCATACCGAAGTCTCGCACTTTTCTGTGGCAAAGTGCGCTATAGGAGGGAGCCGGCGACTTTGTATTTGGTCCCGAAAATTGGCTTTGACCTGCTGGTTTTATAGAGATGAAAAAGCCGGGCTCCCCTATTGGGGAAGCCCGGCAGTGCGTGTTGAAACCGTGAAGAGGCATCTCTCCTAGCGCATAGGAGACACCACCCCTAGCAATAACTAGCTATTAAGCTTGTTAATGTCGTCGTCGGTGATGGTGTCTTCCTGGCTGGACGATTTGTCTTCGGAGGATGCGGTCTCATTGTTGGAATCGGAGGACTCGCTGCCGGAGGACGTGGTCTCACTGGACTCAGAGTCGCCCGGCTGCACGTTAGCGCCCGAAACCGTCTTAGTGGTGAGGTCGTAGGGAATCTGGCCGTACCAGACGCAGTGAACCGCCTCGAGCGTGCCGTCGACCGTGATGTCGTCGAGGGCATCACTCACGGCACGGCACAGTTCGTCATTGGACGACAGGCCCGCAACACCAAGCGTCGAGGGCGCCTCGAGCGCACCGACATAGGAGACCTCGCTCATCAGGCGTGCAAGATAGCCGCCGGCTGTGGAGTCGCAGATCACATAGTCGACCTCGCCAGACTCGAGCGCCTCAAAGCACTCGTTGATGTTGGAGTAGGTCTTTTGGTTGGCGGTGATGCTCTGCTTAGCAAGCGCCTCCTGCGAGGCCGAGGACATCTGGACACCCAGAGTAGACGTGTTAAGGGTATCGGTGGAAACGCTTGGCGACCCACCATCGCTGGTTTTACCGAACACGGAAGCGGCATCGTACAGGCAGGTGCCGAGCGAGCTAACGTCCCCGTCCGTGGAGTTGATCTCGCCGATAAAGATATCAGCCTTTTTGTCGCCGAGCGCGGAACCTGCCGAGGACGCATCGACAAAGGCGACCTTAAGGCCCATGCGGCTTGCGAGGGCGCGGGCAGCATCGACTGCATACCCCGTAAGCTCGCCGTCGGCGCCCTGCATTGCCTGCGGCGCATCGGAAGTATCGAGGGCGACCGTCAGGGTTCCGGGAGTGACCAGGGCATCGTCCGACACCGCCGGCGTGACGGTCTCGTACTCGATCTGGTCGATCGTGGGAGTCGTGAACGTAGACAGCGGGTTGAACGCGCATCCGCTCAGGCCCAAAACGGCAATGACCGCTGCGGTCCCAGCACCTAACCGAGCCGCGTGCATCAAGCTGCCCCTCACCATGTCCACTACCCTGCCTTCTGTGTCGTATACGATCCGTGCGTTGCGCGGAATATCGGGTTGTTCCCACCAGCTGACCTGGTATTTGACCCCACACTTGCGCACCGGGGTGTTTGCTCGGGAGGCCGCAGCCACCCTCACGACTGGCCCGCTCGCCCGCGAGGCGGTATTGCCCCAAAGAAAGTAGAACGGACGGTGCGGCTTACATCTAGGACGCGCCATGATCGCGCCGCGCGCACGCGGTCGCTTACGTGGATCCCTTTGACCGCGTCTGTCTTGGACTAGGACGGGCATTTCGTCCGTCCGCAACCACAGCCTGGTAGGAACGTAGCGCATTATAGCTAAGTTCAAGCTAAAGTTTAAGGTTAGGGGCGTCATTCGCATCGCGAGTACAGATTTCGCAGGTCAGGACGGGCTGCACGTGGCCAGATTGAGCTCGTCGCCCCCTATGGGGAGCCTCGAGACGCCCGTTTTAGGGGCCGTGTGCAAAAAACGGCAAATATGAGTACTGTTACCAATTTAGTAGCAGCGATTTTCCACCTCGTGAGCCGGTTTCGAGCTCATTTAGCCCTGCTTAGCGCCTTGATTTCCCACATTTGTTTATTATCTTCGCGATTTTTACCGTTTCTCGATCCGCAAATATCAGATTTTGCTGTTACTAATTTTGTATCAGTACTCATTTTTGCCACTTTTTGCACAGCACCTATAAACAGACCCCCTCTCAAAACCAACATCTATGCTGGCTTAAGCCCAAAACATGCTCGGAGCGTATTCAGCAGCGCGTCTTGCTTCTTCCGACGAGCCTCCACGCGGTTTTGGTACCGCTTGCCCATGCGTTGGTATATGCGCCATGCGAGTGCCTCCATCGCCTCCATGTCGCAGAGCATCTCGTTATTGACCGTTGCGACCTCGATCCCCATAGCTATAAAGCCCGTATTACGCTTTTCGTCGTGAATGCGCCCACCGCGAGACGAATGGCCCAGCTCACCGTTGTATTCCAGGTCAAACCGGGCTGCCTCTTGATACGCATCGCAAACTGCATGAGGCATCCCCGAGATTGCCTGCGCGCGGTCATCGAACTCGATCTTGTAGTCGGTCTTAAAGGGACCGCAGGCAAAACCGCCATAGGAAAACGGAAGCGAAAACAAAGCGAGCATGATGCACTCCATGGGTGAGCGCAGGTTTTCCGAAAGATAGGGACACAGACGCTGCAGTTGTTTGGCCGTGTTCCCCTTGTATACCGCGAGATAATCTGCCAGACGATCGGGCATCAGCACCGGCTCGACTTCAAAGTAGCCCACGTCTGCTGGCTGGTCCTTGTCCTTTGCAAGTTTATTCGTAACAGGCGAGGTGTAGGGAGGCAGATACTTCCCGCGATCGCTCAGTGAAATCTTGGAGCACAGCTCCTGGGCCAGGGCAAACGCCTGGATGCAGCCGACCTCGCGCGCAACGGCAACACAAAGGGCCTCGGGAGACAAGCTGTACACCCCCGGTTCCACCTCTAGAATCGAGCCGGCGGGCAACCCGGAACACACGGACCAGCCTACGCTAGGCATGCGGCGGCGCTGCGCCGCAGATCCCACCAGCAAGCACAGATCTTCTTGCACCTCGCCACTTTTGGCTCCAATTCGCACCAAGTCAGGAAGATAGATATCCTCGGTCGAGGGCGACGACGTGCGCAGCACACGGCGCTCTTCATCGGGATTAAAGTCCTTCCAGCTGATATAGCCCATCTGCCGGCGCTCGGCGCGCATCATGCGCAGCGCTGAAGCGCCTGTTAGGATTACGGAAGCCGCTAGCTGTTCGCCTGTCGGCTCGTTGCGCCGCTCAATCTTCACTGCCACAAAACCACCCCTACCAAACACGTGCGATAGCAAGGCCATCGACTGCCGCAGCGCCGGCACGCTTGAGCTCCGCCGAGGCTGCTGCCATGGTCGCGCCCGTGGTGATAACGTCATCGATAAGCAGTAGGCGGCGGCCGTACACGTCCTCAACCGTCTCGTACATGCCTTGGGCACGCTCGCGACGCTCCTCACGACCGAGTTCGCGCTGGTCGCCATGCCCGTACTTGACGAGGGCATCGAGCAGAGGAACACCCGACAGCTCGCAAAATGGGCGCGCAATGGCCTCCATATGATCAAAACCGCGCCGCCGAAACGCTGCCGCCGTCGCAGGCACAAACACCACCGCATCCGCACCGGACAGCACACCTCCTAAGCGATCGGGCGCTACGACCTGGGCATGCAGGGCGGTGTCGTAGAGCAGCTCCGCCAGATACGGCGCCAGGCGTCGCTCGCCCGCGTCCTTGTACGCTTTAATGATGCGCGGCAGCGGATGCGCATAGACGGAGCACGCCAGGCAGCGGTCGAGCGCCTCCGCCATTGCCGAGGACGTGCCCTCGACCGAACACTCAGTGCACAGCAAATCCCCAAACGGGGCGCCGCATCGGGTGCAGCTATGACGTGGGTCAATGAGCGTGAGCGCGGCCAGGCAGTCTTGGCAAATAAGCGCACCGGCGCGCTCGCAGCCGGCACATCGTGTTGGCGACAATGCCTCGAGTGCCTCGCGTGCCGCCCGCTCGGCAAACGGCAGCAATTCGTCCGCAAACGGTAGGGCGCCGGCAGCCTGCAGACGGCTCAATATTTTCAGATGGCTCTTCAAGACACAACCCTCCCTACGTTCGGTCGCAGGGAGGGTTGTTGATTCAGCGCTATGGTACCCCGACGCGATTGGGGTAAGGCGGGTTAAATCCGCTCGCGGGCGTTATTCGCCGGCGGGCGGTTGTGGTGCGGCCGAAGACGGGGTCGAGCCCTCGCCACCATCCTGGCGCGGCTTGCGGGAACGGCGACGACGACGGCGCTTTTGACCCTGGTCGGCCGAGCCCTCGCCACCGCGATCCTCGCGCGGCTCGCGCTCGTCGCGAGCGGCGCCACGCGAAGCCTTGGCAGCCGCTCCCCCGCCATCTCCGGGACGACGGCGCGTGACCTTGACCTCACCATCCGAGACCTGATCGGCAACGGAGGGCACTGAGGGCTTCTGTTGCGTGCCCGAGGAATGGCGACGGCGCGGACGCGGCGCGCGCTCATCCTCGCCACGTGACTTGCCGCCCTTGTCGGCAGGCGCATCGGAACCCGAGGGACCCTTGGAAGCGGCACCGGCCTCGCGAGCAGCTGCGGCGCGGAAGGCATCCTCGCGCTCCTCGCTCGACAGGTGACGGCGGCGGCGACGCGTGGGGTTCATACCACCGCCGCGATTCTGCTGCTGGGGCTGCTGAACCTCGCGCTCGCGGGAGGCGTTCTTGCCTGCAGCTGCAGCCTCGCCGACATCGCCCGAGCCCGCGCGCTTGCGACGACGACGGCCACCGGCGGCCTCCTCGGCCTCAGGCGTTGCGGCATTGCCACGGCCCTTTCCGCGGCCACGGCCCTCGCCCTGCCCCTGACCGGCGCGAGCATCGGAATCGGCATCGCGACGACGGCGCTTGGGCATCGACGTACCGGCCAGACGGTCGGTGCTCGACAGGCCATCGCCCACGTCGACGCCGTTCTCGCGGTCGAGCTCCATGAGCGCCAGGCGCATCTCGGGCGACTCGATGCGCTCGAGCACGTCGCGCGTCACGCAGTCGGGGCGGCAATTGCAGCCTTGCTCGGCAGCCTTCTTCTTGCAGCCCTCCGAGCAGGTCATATCGGCCAGGTTGACCTTAAAGACCTTGCCGTTCTCCAGGCGCAGCACCAGCTGCTCACGCGGCGTGTCATATTCCTGAATACGCGCCTTGCCGAGCGGCGTATCGATGAGCGTCTTCTTTTTGGGCGCACGGCTCTTAAAGTCCTTGTACGCTTCGAACTCATAGCGCAGGCAGCACATCAGGCGGCCGCAAACGCCGCTGATCTTGGAGGAATTGAGCGGCAGGTCCTGCTCTTTTGCCATGCGGATCGAGACGGGCTCAAACTGTCCGCCAAAGCGCGTGCAGCAGAGCTCCTGGCCGCACTGGGCATAGCCGCCCACCAGGCGAGTCTCGTCGCGCACGCCGATCTGGCGCATGTCGACGCGAATGTGCAGCGTCGAGGACAGATCCTTGACGAGCTGACGAAAATCGACGCGCTCCTCGGCCGCAAAGTAGAACACGGCCTTCTCGCCGCCAAACAGGTACTCGACGCCGACCGGCTTCATCTCGAGGTCGAGTTCTTTGACCAGACGGCGGAAATCGACCATGGCCTCGTCGCCCTGGATGGCAAGATCGTCGGCAAGCTGCAGGTCAATGTCGCTCGCCACGCGCAGCACGGGCTTGAGCGGCTGACCGATCTCGTCTTGCGGCACCTCGAAGGGATCGGCCGTAACCAAGCCGATCTCGGTTCCGCGCTCGGTGGAGCAAATGGCATAATCGGCCTCGAGGATATCCAGGTCCTGCGGGTCAAACCACAGGTCGCGCGAGGCGTAGGTAAACTTAACGGGTACGACTAACGGCATTTCAGTGCCTTCCTGATATCGAACAGCATGACCTCGATGGCCAGCTGGGGAGTAACGTTTCTGGCGATGTTGCGCTCGGCGGTCGCGACCGCCTCGAGCGCCTGGGTGGCACCCGCAACATTGGTCGCGGCGGCAAGCCGACCGATCGTGTCGCGCACATCCTCGTTCACCACGTCGGCTGCCTCGTCCTGAAGTGTCAGCAGCACGTCGCGCATGAGCGTCCGCGCGCTCGCCAGCGCTTCCATGATACCCGAACGCTCGCGCGCGTTGAGTTCGCGCTTGTTGCGGTCCTCAAGCTGCTTCAATGCTCCACGCGACAGGTAGTCGGCGTTTTGCTCGAGTACCTTTTCCTGCGTGGACTTGACCTCGGCAAGCGGCGCCTTGACGGCGACGATGAGCGACTTGGCGCGACTGAGCACGTCGGCCTCGTCGGCGGCAATGAGTGAGTCGATGGCACGGACCATCTGACGGCGGGCGTCCTGGCGCTCGGCGCTCTTAAGAAACTCGATGCCACGCGTGGGGCTTCCCGCCACGGCGACGGCCATGCGACAACGCGCGATATCCTGACCGGTGGCGCGGCTCACGGCCTGCGCGGCGACGGCGGGCGATACCAGCCGAAACGGCACGCACTGGCAACGACTCACGATAGTGGGCAGCATCACGTCGGCCGAGGTGCCCAGCAAGATAAACATAACGCCCTCGGGCGGCTCCTCGAGCGTTTTGAGCAGTGCGTTGGCGGTGTTGGCACGCAGTTGCTCGGCACGGTCGATGATGTAGACCTTGGCCTTGGCACGGATGGGCGCCAGTGGCACGTCATCGAGCAGCTCGCGGGTCTGGGCAATGAGGTAACCCGTGGCGCTCTCGGGCGTGTAATAGTGCACGTCGGGGTGCGTATGGCGGGCGACGCGCACGCAGCTATCGCATGAGCCGCAGCCATCCTGCTCGCACAGGAAGGCTTGGGCGAGCGCCCACGCGGCGTCGAGCTTGCCCGCGCCGGGCGCGCCCAAAAACAGGTAGGCATGCGATGCGCGACCGCTAGCGACGGCATTGGTCAAAAAGTCGCGCACGCGCTCTTGGGTGTCGAGCTTGGCCAGCAGGCTTGCCTGAGCGGGGGCCATGTTACTCGGCCTCCTTGGCAAGCGCGGCGGCGACGGCTTCCCGCGGAATGTCGAGACCGTACGCGCGAACCTGCTCGACCGTCTTCTCGAAGACTTCCTCGACGGTCGTAGTGGCGTCGATGAGCTTTACGCGGTCTGGCTCCTCGGCAGCAATTGCGCAAAAGCCCTGGTAGACACGCTCCTGGAATGCCATGCCTTTTGCCTCCATGCGATCTGCCGCACCACGGGCTGCCATGCGCAGCGCCGCCTGCTCGGGCGTGATGTGATAGACGAGTGTGAGCGCCGGGTGCGTACCCGCGACGGCCAGGTTGTTGGCGTCGCGCACTATCTGGCGATCGAGGCCATCGGCAAACGCCTGGTAGCAGGTCGTGGAATCGTAGAAGCGATCGCACAGGACCACCTTGCCGGCCGCAAGGGCGGGGGCTATGACCTCGTGCACCAACTGGGCGCGCGCCGCCTCGTAGAGCAGCAACTCGCAAGTATCGCCCATCGCCGTGTTGGCGGGGTCGAGCAACAGGGCGCGAATCTTTTCGCTGATGGCAGTGCCACCCGGCTCGCGCAGAGTTACGACCTGATAGCCAGCGAGGTCGAGCGCGCGGGCAAGCAGGCGCGCCTGCGTGGACTTGCCGGCGCCGTCGACGCCCTCGAGCGTGATAAAGCTATGTTGAGCGGGCTCAAAAGCCATGGGCGCAGCCCCTTCCTACAAGGCGCGTAAATGCAGATATATCAACCAAACCATGATACCCCAGTGCTCGACGCGTCCCCAATGGCTAAAGGTGCCTTTCAAAAGTTGCGGTGAAATAGGGACTGATTGAAGCTCTGAGACCGCCAAACAGTCCCTATTTCACCGCAACTTATGATGGGGAATTTTGGATGCTGGGTATAATCGTCGTATTGCATTGAAATGTGGCGAAAGGAGTGGCAATGTCTCGGTATTGCGCCTCGTGCGGCAAGCTTCTTGCAGATGATGCCAAGTTCTGCACCTCGTGCGGTGCACCCGTTGAGCAAACAGCCGCGAGCGATAGCCAGCCCGCTTTTGAGCAGACCGGCTCCCTTGATACGCCGCAAGCCAAGGCGGACGACCCCCTCGCCTATAGCCCCGACCCCGCCGCAAGGACCGAGGCCGTCGAGACCACGCAGCGCATACCCGTCGCGAGCGGCTCGCCCCAACAGCAGCCGGCTCCCGCATACGCGCCCGCTTCGTCACAGACCCCCGCTCCCAAAAAGAGCGGCACCGGGCCGCTTATCGCCGTTATCGTTGTGCTGGTGGCGATCATCATCGCCCTGGTCATCTTCTTTGCAATCAGACCGTTCGACAACGCCGCCACGCAGACGACTGCCGAGGTAGCTAAGCTGCACCATGACGTCGACGACGATGACCTAAAGCCTCTCGGCGATCCCAACAGCCTGTACGACGATGATGACGATGACGACGAGGATGGCGGCGAAGCAACGCTCTCTGAGCAGAACCTCTACCGCCGACTGAGCGAATACTACGACCTGCTCGAAGATCTCGACAGCCAGGTCCGTGGCTGCGCGCAGAACTTCAACGGCAACTATCTGGAAGAGGATCGAACCACCCGTCAAAATCTCGCCGACGTCGCCGAGCGCACGGAGGACACCATCGAGCAGTATTACGACATCGTCGAGGACCTGGACGTCCCGACGAGCTCCAAGAACTACAGCTCCTGGAAGGATATCATCGCCCTGTACGACGACCTGGATCACCGCATTGACGCAATCTGTGATGCCTGGGAGATCAGCCTGAAATACGCCAAGCCTGCGGACCACAAGAATGAGATCGTGGCGCCGCTGTCGCGCGACAACGTGGCGGGCACCAATGACAATAAGTACCGCCTAGACTTTGAGGAGCGCTATCCCGGCGCCAAGCCCGTCGAGGTGAACTAGCGCTTTGTCGTTCCCGAGCCGGTAGTTAGGGACGTTCCTAAACTGCCGGCAGAAAAGGAACGTCCCTAACTACCGGTCAAAAAAACGAGCAAGGATCGCGGGGTCCTCGCTCGTTTTTTTGGGCAATGTTTCGACTGCGCCGTTACTTGTCGGCGGCTGTTTTCTTGGCAGTCGACTTCTTCGCGGTCGTCTTCTTGGCGGCAGTGGCTTTCTTAGCCGTGGTCTTCTTGGCCGTCGTCTTCTTCGCCGTGCTCGCCTTGGTTGTGGTCTTGCGGCCGCGGGCAGGCTTCTTCTCCTTGGTCGGGCAGTCCATGTTCACGCAGATACGCCACGGGCCGCGCGCCGTGTTGACCACCACGATGGGAGCGCCGCACTCGGGACAGGTCTCGCCCGTCGCCTCGAGTTTTCCACGCGCCGGCAGTGGATAGCTCACGCCGCAATCGTCATAGTTGGTGCAGCGGATAAAGCGCTTGCCGCTCTTCTCGCTCTTGTGTGCGATCAGGTCGCCATGGCGTCCGGCCTCGGCACACACCTTGCACTCGCCCACCTTAAGGTCGGGCTCGTAGTTGGTGGGACACGTCGGGTTCACGCAGATCTCGAAAGCCTTCTGGCGGAACGGCTGACACTTAATGCGCGGCGCACCGCATTCGGGGCACACGGCGGCCTCGCCCTCGAGCGGGCTCACCTTGACGCCGCTCGGCACCGGATAGGTCACGTCGCAGTCGGGCCAGCCCATGCAGCCGATAAAGCTGCCGCGGGTCTTGGCGCTCGTCTTCATAACCAGGTCCTTGCCGCACTTGGGGCAGGCGCCCACGCGCGCATCGGCCGTGACGGCGTCGCTGATGGCGTCGCCGAGCTCCTGCGTATGCTTGAGCAGCTCGTCGAGCACGCCGGCCAGCAGCGCACGCGAGTGCGTCACGACATGTTCTTCGGTGTCCTCGCCGCGCTCGACGCGAGTCATGTCGCCGTCGAGCTCGCTGGTCATATCGGGGCTCGTTATGCGCGGGGCAAACTGCGTCAGCGCGTCGATGATGGCGATGCCCAGCTGGCTCGGCTCAACGGGATCGTTTTTGAGATAGCGCACGGCATACAGGCGCTCGATGATGCTCGCGCGCGTGGACTTGGTGCCCAGGCCGCGCTTTTCCATCTCCTGCACGAGCTTGCCCTGGCTGTAGCGCGCGGGCGGCTCGGTCTGCTTGGCCTCAAGCTTAATGTCGAACACGTCGACCGTGTCGCCCTGCTCCAGCGGCGGCATCTGCTCGTCGCGCTTGAGCCCGTACGGGTACGCCTCGCGGAAGCCCGGGGTCACGAGCACGTCGCCCGAGGCCACGAACGGCTCGCCGCTCACGTCGAGCTCGAGCTTGGTGTTCTCGATGGTCGCGGGACCCATAAGCGTCGCCAGGAAGCGGCGGGCGATGAGGTCGTAGAGCTTACGCTGGCCGCCATCGAGCGTGGACGGATCGCCCTCGCCCGTGGGATAGATAGGCGGGTGGTCGGTGGTCTCGACTTTGCCGCGCGTGGGCTTCATAGGGCCGGCAAGCACCTTTTTGCACACGGGCGCCAGCGCCGGGTTGATCTTTGCCAGGTCGCTCACCACGGCGCCCAGATCGAGCGTCGCAGGGTACACGGTGTTGTCGACACGCGGATAGCTGATGAGGCCCGCCATGTAGAGGGACTCGGCGATGCGCATGGTACGTGCAGGTGAGATGCCCTCGGCCGCGGCGGCAGCCTGCAGCGAGGTCGTCGCAAACGGGGTGGGCGGCTGCTGCTTGCGGGAGCGCTTGGTCACCGCGGCGACGGTTGCCGTCGTAGCGCCGTCGACGTGGCCGTACGCCGTCTCGGCAGCATCTTTATCGGTAAAACGTGCCGTCTTGTGCGCAATCTTAAAGCGGTCATCCTCGGCAGCACCCTGAGCGGCACCCATGCCGCGAATCTGCCAATAGTCCTCGGGCACAAACGCCATGCGCTCGCGCTCGCGCTCGACCACCAAGGCAAGCGTCGGCGTCTGCACGCGGCCGGCGGAGCGCACGTTGCCAAAGCCGCCAAACTTGGCGAGCGTCAGGTAGCGCGTGAGCACCGCACCCCAAATGAGGTCGATGTGCTGGCGGCTCTCGCCGGCGTCGGCCAGATTCTGGTCGAGCGAGACAAGATTATCGAAGGCCTGCGTGATCTCGGCCTTGGTAAACGAAGAATACTGGGCGCGGGCGACCGGCAAGTCGGGCGCCACCTCGCGCACCTTGTTGAGGGCGTCCGAACCGATCAGCTCGCCCTCGCGATCGAAGTCCGTGGCGATGATGACGCTGTCGGACTTTTTGGCGAGGTTCTTAAGCGAGCGGATGAGCTCTTTCTCGGCCGGAAGCTTAATGACGGGCGCCCAGGTGAGATAGGGCAGGCTCTCGAGCTTCCAGCCCTTGATGGAAATGCCATCGGCAAGGAACGGCTTGCGCTTGGTGTCGTACGGCGGGCGGGCCAGGCCATCGGGCATATCGGCCGGCAGCATTTCGCCGTCCTCCGTGACCGAATACCAGCCCAACTTTTTATCGAACAGCACACTGTCGCAAAAATCGGGTGCCAGGATGTGACCGGCAAGGCCGATGGTCACGCACTCCTCGCCCTTCCACTCAAAACGGTAGATGGCGGTGTTGTACACCTTGTCCTTTTTGGGTTTGCCCGTGGACAGACGCTCGGCAATCTGACGCGCGGCGTCGTTTTTCTCTGCGATGATGAGCTTCAAAAGAGGCTCCTATCTCGTGTGTCTGCGGCTGCGCCCGCCCTCTTGGCGGCCGACTTACGCCCTTGCTTGCTCAATCTGCCCGATGAGCCAATCGCACCAGGCATCCATGCCCTCGCCCTTGCGCGCGCTCACGGCAAACCGCGGCGCCTGCGGATTGAGGTCATCGAGTGTCTTAGTATACCTATCCATGTCAAAATCGAAAGCCGGGGCCACGTCGACCTTATTGAGCAGCTGCGCGCCGGCGTGCTGGAAGATGCCCGGGTACTTGATGGGCTTGTCGTCGCCCTCGGGCACCGAGAGGATCATGATGGACAGGTTCTCGCCCAGGTCAAAGTCGACCGGGCAGACCAGGTTACCCACATTTTCGATAAAGATGACGTCGATGTTCTCCAGACCGACGGCCTGGTCGAAGGCGTCGACGGCCTCCATGATCATGTTGCCCTCGAGGTGGCACAGGCCGCCCGTGTTGATCTGGATGGCGGGCATGCCGGCTTCCTTCATGGTGATGGCGTCGACGTCCGAGGCGATATCGCCCTCGATAACGGCACAGCGCAGGCTGGCTTTGTCACGCAGGCGCTCGTTGGTGCTCAGAATCGTGGTGGTCTTACCCGAGCCAGGGCTCGACAGCACATTGATCACGTAGGTGTTCGTCTGCTCAAACCGCTGACGCAGCTGATCTGCCAGGCGCTCGTTGCGCGACAGGATCGGCGACGCGATATCAATCGTTTTCTCGGCCATACTTAGCGCTCCTTACTTTGGCCCCTTTATACCCCATCATTAGATGGCTAGCGGGCTAATCGTCGGGGGTTTCGATTTCGATACTTGCGATATCGAGCTCGCGGCCGTGCAGCAGGCGCACGTTGGCGCCGCCACACTGGGGGCAGCGACAATGGAAACGGTCGTGCTCAAAGACCTCGCCGCAGTCCAGGCACTCGCTTTGTGGATGGACCTCCTCCACGGCAAGCTCGCAGCCGCGCGTGAGCGGGTCCTCATCGCGAAACGTCTCCCACGCAAAGTCGAGTGCCTCGCGCACGACCTCGGTCATATCCCCGATACGAAGCGTTACCAAAACGGCGCGCGAGGCCCCCGCCCCACGCGCCGCGCGAATCACTGTATCGAGTATGCCGTTGACAATGCCAACCTCGTGCATACCGATTTACTCCTCGTCGTCCTCGTCGTCCGAGAACAGGTCCAGACGGCTCACGAACAGGCCCTCCTTGCCCTCGCGCGCGGTAATGACCACGCGAGCGATGGCGAGCGAAATCTCGTAGAGCGAGAGCAGGGCGCCATACATGAGACCCAGCGTAACGGGCGAGCCGTCGGGCGTAATCACAGCCGAGCCCACAAGCAGGCCTACGTACACGTAGCGCCAGGCGCTGCGGAAGGCCGCATAGGACACGATGTGAAAGACGGACAGATAGAAGATGATGAGCGGCAGCTCAAACGCCACACCAAAGCCGATCATAAAGAGCAGCTCCATGTTGACGTAGTTCTCCAGGTCGGGCAGCGCCGTAGCGACGGCCGAGGTCTCGCCGATGAGCCACTCAAAGCCCGCCGGGATGATGATGAAATAGCAGAAGATGGCACCCAGGAAGAACAGCACCGTCGAGGCGAGCACCGTGGGCACGACCCACTTGCGCTCGTTGGGGCGCAGCGCCGGCAGGAAAAATGCCAGGATCTGCCAGATGATCATGGGCGTGCACATGACCACGGCCATCTTGATGGCCAGCGAGAAGCGCAGGCCAAAGCCGCCGAGTGTGGTGGTGATGTAGAACTTACCGTCCGGCACAAACGAGCGGATGGGGTCTTCCAGGATATCGAGCACCACGGGCGTGGCAAAGTACAGCACGATGGCGGCGGCAAACACCGACACGACCACGATGGTCAGGCGGCGACGGAGCTCTCCCAAGTGATCGAAGAGCGGCATTCGCGCGGGTCCGATAGGCATTACTCATCGCCTCCCTTCGAGGCGTCGGCGGCAGTGGCTTCGTCCTCGGCCTCGAGCTCGCGAGCGAGCTGGTCGACGACAGCCTTGCGCTTGCGGGGACGACGGGCGTAGAGGTCAGCCGTCGTGGGCTCTGCCGGCTCGGGCTCGGGCTCTGCAGCAGGCTCGGGCTCGACGGCAGGCTCGGCGGCAGCGGCAGGCTCGGCCTCGGCACCCTCGGCCTCGGACTCCTCAGCAGCACCCTCGCCCTCGGCGGCAGCCTCGCTCGCGGCCTTCTCGGCAGCAAGGCGGGCACGACGCTCGGCAAAGGTCTCCTTCTTGGCGGGCGCTACCGTCTCGGCGGCATCCTCGTCCGCATCGGAATCGTCATCGACGGCAGCCTTCTTGGGCTTGACCGGAGCCGAAGCGGCCTCGCTTACCGGATCGATGATCTCGGACTGGACAACCGCCGTCATCTTTTCCTGCGTCTCGCGGAACTGACGGATGGCACGGCCGATCGTACGGCCCATCTGCGGGAGCTTATCCGGGCCAAACAGCAAAAAGCCGAAGACCACGATGATTGCCAGCTCACCTTCTCCAATACCAAACACACATACCTCCAAGGCTCGATGTGATTCGAGCCCGCACCGCGCCATTCGGCCGGAACTCGTCTATTCATTCGGTCAAGTATAGCGCCCGGACGCCAAAACGTCCGAGCGCATCACAAACATATGCCAAACGGCACGCCCTTTTGGGGACAAAGATTATGCAGCGGTGATCGAAATCTCCTGGTCGACGCCCAACAGCTGAACCACGCGCATCACCGGGGGCTGCACGTTGACGCAGCTAAAACGCTTACTATGATCAGCTGCGTGGTGTGCGGCGCCCACAAGCACGCCAATGCCCGTCGAATCGATGTAGCTCACCTGGGCAAAATCGAGCTCAACGGCCTCAGTGGGCTGCTCGAGCGCCAGGTCGATGGCATTGCGCAGGCTATCGGCGTTAGAGATATCGATCTCACCGGTCACCTTAATGGTGTAGAGCTCTGGCGTGGGGTTGGTAGAAATACCCAAATCCATGTATACGCTCCTTTACGTATCGAAAGTGCGGATAGTACTAGGCGCGGACTTGCGGGGCCCTACGCGTTAGGCGCGCTCGGTACGCGCAAGCTCGGCAGCGACGAGCTTGACAGCCAGCACCAGCACATCGAGCGCAGCCTCCAGGTCCTCGACCGTGGGATAGCTCGGCGCGATGCGGATGTTGGTGTCGCGCGGATCCTTGCCATAAGGCCAGGTGGCACCAGCCGGCGTGAGCTTGACGCCCAGGTCGGCACAAAGCGCGGCGACCTTTTGGGCCGAGCCCTCGGGACCATCGAAGCTCACAAAGTAGCCGCCGCGGGGATGCGTCCAAGTGGCGCAACCCGTATCGCCCAGACCCTCGGTGAGCTTGCGCTCAACGGCCTCAAAGCGCGGGCGCAGGAACTCGGCATGCTTTTTCATGTGTTCCTTGACCGCCTCGATGGTGGGAAGGAAGCGCACGTGGCGCAGCTGGTTGAGCTTATCGGCGCTAATAAGACCGGCCTTCAGGCGCTTGGAGAACTCGGCGATGACCGCGGGGCTCGCACCGATAAAGCCGATGCCGGCGCCCGGGAAGGTGATCTTGGACGTCGAGGCAAAGGCCACCACGCGATCCTCGGTGCCCGCCGCGCGAGCGAGGTCAAAGATATTTGCGAGCTCGTCGGTCTCGTCGTACAGGTCGTGCACGCAGTAAGCGTTGTCCCAAAAGATGCGGAAATCGGGCGCGGCCGTGGGCATCTCGACCAGGCGGCGCACAGTGTCCTCGCTAAAGGTGATGCCCGTGGGGTTGGAATACTTGGGCACGCACCAGATGCCCTTGATGGAATCGTCGGCGGCAACCAGGCGCTCAACCTCGTCCATGTCGGGGCCGTTGTCGGTCATCGCGACGGGGACGTTCTCGATGCCCAAGTCGGCGGTGATGCCAAAGTGGCGATCGTAGCCGGGAACGGGGCACAGGAACTTGACCTTCTTGCCGTCGTGCGCGGCCTCGTAGGCGTCCCAGGGCTCGCTGCCGCACGAGCCACAGCGCCAGAACATGCCGGCGATGTCATGCTCAATCAAAAGGCTCGATGAGCCCAGTACGAGCGTCTGCTCGGCAGGACAACCCAGGAACTCCCCCGCCAGCTTGCGTGCCGAGGGAATGCCCTCGAAGCAACCGTAGTTGGAGCAGTCGACATTGCCGTCGTGCAGATCGGCATCGGCATTGAGGATATCGAGCATGGGGCGAGAAATGTTCACCTGGGAGGGCGACGGCTTGCCGCGCGCCATGTCGAGCGCCAGGCCCTTGGCCTTGACCTCGGCAACCTCGGCTTTAAGCGCCTCGATGGCGGCATCGAGTTCGGTGGTTTCCATCTTCTGGTAGATCGTCTGCATGGGGTGCGACCTTTCGCGAAGCGGTACGTTGCAGTTCGTCTAAGTATAGACCGCCATCGTCGCAACGTTATGAAGCCGTGATAGATTAAGTTCATCGCAATCAATTACGAATCGCCGCGCATGCCGGCGTGGGGCGCCCAAGGAGGCACTATGGAGTACGGATCGTTTCAGGCCGAGGAATTCGGCGACTTGCAGCGCCTGGTCGACGGACTGTTTTACGACCGCCACGCCATCGACCGCCTGGATCTGATCGTACAGGCCGAAATCTTGGACCTGGCGCCCGACCTCATGGAGATCGTGAATCTTTTGCCGCCCGGCTACTACGACCGCCAGTCACTTTGCGACCAGCTCAACTCCGCCTTGGCCGCCCACGGCTGGGGCGCCGTCTACGGCACCGTGGAATAAAACCAGTCATTGGGGACGTTCTTAAATGACTAAAACGCCGCCTGTGATGGTGTTCACAGGCGGCGTTTTTAAACTTGCACAAACTTGTATGTGCTCTTACTCGTCCTTGGGCGCGGGGTGTTTGCAGACCACGCTCATGTAGATCATGCCCAGCACCGCGGCGGTGACAGAACCGGCAAGAATGGCGGCCTTGGCGGCCAGGACCTCAAACTGAGCCGTGGGAAAGGCGAGGCCACTGATGAGAATCGACATGGTAAAGCCGATGCCGCCCAAAATGCCCACGCCGGCGATCATGTGCCAGTTAACGTTATGCGGCAACTCGGAAATCTTGAGTTTAACCAGGGCAAACGTCATGCCAAAGATACCGATCGGCTTGCCCAGCAGCATGCCAAAGTACACGCCGAGCGTCACCGGATCGGTGAGCAGCGTGCTCATGTCCACGCCCACTAAGCGAACCTGAGCGTTTACGAACGCAAAGATCGGCAGGATCACAAAGTTGACCGGCGTGGAGATCAGACGCTCCATACGGATAAGCGGCGGGGTCACGCGGTGCATGACGCGCTCGACCTTGGTAGTCGAGACGGTAAAGTCATGCTGGCCCAGGATGTGTGCCTCGTCGTCGTAGCGGTCATCGAGCAGCGGCAGGCACTCGCCCAGCCAATCGGTGAGACTATCGAGCTTGACGCCGCACTTGGCCGGAATGGTGAAGGCCAGGATGACGCCAGCAAGCGTGGCATGTACGCCGCTCTTGAACATGCAGAACCACAACAGCAGCCCCAGTACCGAATACGGGGCAAGGCGGTAATGCTGCGTCTTGTTGAGCCACACGAGCGCGCAGGTCACAAGCGCGGCGGCGCCCAACCAAAACGGATTGGGGCTCTGACCGTAGAAAATGGCGATGGCGGCGATGGAGATCAGGTCGTCGGCGATGGCGAGCGTCGAGAAGAACACGCGCACGCCGTTGGGCACGCGATTGCCCAAAAGCGACAGCACGCCCAGCGCAAAGGCAATATCGGTTGCCATGGGGATGGCCCAACCGTTACGGGCACCGGCATGGTTAAAGATCAGGTAGATGCAGGCGGGAACGACGACGCCGCCCACCGCCGCCAACATGGGAAGCATGGCCTGACGCGGATTCTTGAGCTCGCCGACCGTCATCTCGTACTTAAGCTCAATGCCCACCAACAAAAAGAAAATCGCCATGAGGAAGTCGTTGACGAAAAGCTCAACGGTGAGACCAGCCGTAAGGTTGCCCAGACCCACATACAGCGGGGTCTCCAAAAAGTGATGGATGGCCTCGTAGGCATCGGTATTGGCGCAGATGACGGCGGCGATGGCGGCGATCACCATGACGGCGGCAGAAATGGTGCCGTTCTCGGCAATGCGCTCCCAGATGTCGTGACGTTCAAAGCGCTTGCGCTCACGAACATTGAACAGCTGCTCAGTTGCTGCCATGGGCGGCTCCTTTCACGGGAAAGCTCCCGTCTTAAAAAAGCACGGCCCGCCCAGATGGCGGCGCCGCGCTCTAACGTATTACGCTTGCATCTAGCCTACCCTGCGCGACAAGCGCGCAAGCGCGGCCGAAAAGCGGAACCACAGGTTGAACATTATTTGCTCAACGGCACGGGCGCCCCTGTCCAATAGGCGACGTGGTCCCGCGCACAAAAAACGACCGGAGCGCGGGGCGTCCGCGATCCGGTCGGGGCGTTTGGTCAACTAAACCTAGCAGGCGGCCATGATGGGGGCAGCGACCTGCTTCTTACGGGAGAGGACGCCCGGCATCCAGACGCCGTCGTGCTCGTCGGCAATGCCCAGGCCCTTCTGAGCAGCCTCGGTCTCGCCCTCGAGCAGGACCTGCGAGCCCTCCTCCATGATGTCGGTGATGCACAGGACAATGCCGTCGGCGCCCTTCTCGGCGGCGTAGGCGCGCATGGCCTCGCGGATCTCGTCGATCATGCCGAGTGCGCGGCTCTTGTCGACGGTCTCGTACTGGCCAATGAGCAGCTTCTTGCCAGCGGGCTCGAACATCTTGATGTCGTTGCCGACCATCTCGGCTGCAGTGAAGGAGCCGGACGGACGGGTGAGGAAGACCTCCATGCCAAACTTGACCGGGTCGACGCCCACCTGCTCGCCGAGCTTGGCGGCGACGGCGCGGTCGACATCGGTGGTGGTGGGGCTCTTGAGCATGAGCGTGTCGGTCATCATGGCCGAGAGCAGCAGCTTGGCCTGTACGTCGGAAAGCTCAGCGCCGAGCACGCCGGCGAGCTTGGTGACGATGGTGCAGCTGGAGCCCCAGGGCAGGCAGATGTAATGCAGCGGGCCGGCGGTCTCGAAGTCGCCGATGCGGTGATGGTCGACGACGCCAAAGACCGTGGCGTCCTTAAGGCCCGCGACGGACTGGGCGGACTCGTTGTGGTCGGTGAGGACGACAAGCTGACCGGCCTCGACGGACTCAATCACGCGGGGCTCGGCAATGCCGGCGTCGGCGAGCAGCTTGGCGGACTCTGCCGGAAGCTGACCAAGGGCGCAGGCCTCGTAGGTGTTGCCGGCATACTCAACCTGGTTGAGCAGCTGGGACAGGACGACGGCGCTCATGATGGCGTCGTTATCGGGGTTCTGGTGACCAAAGACAAGAACGTTTGCCATGGATATCCTCCACTTGATATGTGTACTTGGACGTAGCTATGGTAGCACGCCGATGCCGAGCCTTATGAGACGGAAGGGTCGCGGCACAATTTGGGGCAAGCGCTGAGGCGAGGTCAGGGACGAAGCCTGTCCCCCTTTCACCACCTGCCCCCGCACCAGCTATTTACCGGCGGCGCGCAGGGCTACGTAAGCGGCACCGATGATGCCGGCGTCGTTGCCGAGCGAAGCGACCTTAATGGGCGTCTCGCGCGAGGCGGAGAGCGCGTACTGCTTAAAGTGCTCGCGGACCTTGTCGAGGTAGACATCGGCCGAAGCGGATGCGCCGCCGCCGATCAGGAACATCTCGGGATCAACCACGTTGGCAATAAGCGCCAGGGCGCGGCCGAGATAGTCGGCCATGGTATCGGCAGCTGCCAGCGCGAGCTTGTCACCCTCGCGGCAGGCCTGGAACACGTCCTTGGAATCAGAAGGCCCGGTGAGCTCGATGGGCTCGACGCCCGCCTTCTTGCACTCGGCAAGGTAGTTACTCACCACGCCGGTGGCGCTGGAATACTGCTCCAGATGGCCATGGCCGCCACAGCCGCAGGTGCGCTCCTCAGCCGGGTTCAGGCACATGTGGCCAATCTCGCCGCCGGCACCCACAACGCCCGACACCACGTCGCCGTTGACGATAACGCCGCCACCCACGCCGGTACCAATGGTGACCATCACCACGTTCTGTACGCCCTTGGCAGAGCCGAGCCAGGCCTCGCCCATGGCAGCGGCGTTGGCATCGTTCTCGTATTTAACAACCGCGTCGGGGCAGTGCTCCTGAATGGCGACTCTTAGCTCGGGCAGGTTAATGGCAATGTTGGCCTTGACCTTGGCATCGCCCGATGCCGGAATGGGGCACGGAACGGCCAGGCCAATACCCGCCACAAAGGCGCGCGGAATCTGGGCCTTGGCGACCACCTGGTCGATAGCCTCGGTCACCGCGGCAAAGCCCGCGGCGTCAACGATAGGCGGCGTGGGCACGCTGGCCTTGGCCAGCAGGTTACCGTCCTCGTCGAACAGGCCCTCCTTAACCGAAGTGCCGCCGACGTCGATGCCGATGTAATACTGCTTAGGTTCCATGGGAGCCCGCCTTTCTCGTTTAAACATTGCCTGTATGGTACCGCTCCCAAGGCAAAAACCTGCCAAAAAGGGACAGGTTTGTTTTGGCAGGTTTTATCTGGGGAAGCGCGAATGGTCACTCAATAGATCGCGCAAGACCTTCCCCAAATATAAAGGCGCCGGGAGGCGGAGACTCCCGGCGCCCGTCAAAGGGACTATGTTGTCTGTCGGACCGCACGGTCCTTCGCGGCGATAACGCTGACTAGGCCTTAAGTGCCTGCAACTGTTTGTGAACCTCGATGAGCTCCGTCGCCATGACGCGCATGGTCTCGGTACCGGCCATCTGGTCCTCGGCATGCAGCAGAATCAACGGAGCCTCACCGTTACGCTCGCCGTTGGCCTCCTTCTTCAGAAGCCCCATGTGAACATCGTGGCCACCGTTATAGGCCTCGTCGCCCTGCTTGATAAGCTCCTCGGCGGCGTCAAAATCGCCCTCCTTGGCCTTTTGCACGGCATTGATGTACATGCTCTTGGCGGTGCCAACGTAGCTGATGATCTCGAAGCAGGTCATCTGCAGCTCGTTCATATCCTCCATGTGCTGCACCTAGCCCATCACGCTGACGCAGTGGTCGATGATGCCGGCGGCGTTCATACGGCCGTAATCGACCATGTTGATGACCTCGACCGGGAAACGGCCGGCGGCCTCCTTCTCAAAATCGCCCTTGGTGTAGCCAATCTGCGGACCGAGCAGCAGGATATCGCACTCGTCCAGGTGATCGTGGGCCTCGTTCATGGGACGAGCCTCGACCTCGATGTCCAGACCGCGGCTTGCAACCTCGGCCTGCATCTTCTGGACCAGCAGGCTCGTGGACATGCCGGCGTTGCAGCAAAGCATGATCTTCTTCATGGTTTTCTCCTTATAACTGCGCGGCGCGCAGACGACAACTGGTTTTATTCCTTGCGGCTATTGTGCCCACCCCCTGCGTCTTTACACAAGGAGAGAGCCGCGGGCATCGGCACCGCGTACCGGCGCCCGCAACGGTGAAAGGGAGAACGACGTTTAAGCGTTCTGCTCGGCAAGGGCCTCCTGCTTGGCGATGGCCTTCTCGGAGATCCTCATAAAGGGCAGGTAGACAGCCATGCCGATGACAAGCTCGAGGGCCTGCCACACGCCGGCACGCCAGTCAAAGCCAGTGGCAAGCAGGGCGTTGATAACGGGAGGCATGGTCCAAGGCACCTGGGCAATGCAGGGGCTAATGATGCCCGCGCAGGTCAGAGCATAGGTGATGCCGATGAACAGGTCGGGAAGAAGCACGAACGGAATCATGAGCGGCAGGTTGTACACGACGGGGTAACCGTAGATAACCGGCTCGTTGATGTTGAACAGGCCAGGAACGATAGCCATCTTGGCAACGGTCTTGGAAGCCTTGTTCTTGGAGAACAGGAAGGTGTCGAGCAGGAGCATGAGGGTGCAGCCCGAACCGCCGATGAGGGCGAAGCTGTTAACGATCTGCATGTTCATGTAGTGATCGGGCTGGATGGTGCCGCCGGCGGCGAAGGTAGCCATGTTGTCGACGATGAGCATGGTCAGGATCGGCTCGACGGTAGCGCCAGAGATGGTGGACTGGTGAATACCGACACAGAACAGCAGGTTCGCAAGGGTGTAGATGAGGATGACAGCCCACGGGCCGGCGTTCATGATGCTCTTGAGCGGGTTGGAGATGCACGTGGAGATGATGGTGCACAGATCGGTGCCGGCAAACACGGCGAGCAGGGCTGCGGCAACAGCGAAGATAGAGAGGTTGAGCAGCATCGGGATCATGACGTTAAAGGAGTTGGAGACCGCGGGAGGCACGCCCTCGCCCAGCTTGACCTTAAGCTTCTCGACGCCGGAGATCTTGATGAAGAGCGTGACGGAGAGCAGGGCGATGATAATAGCCGCGAACAGACCGTTGGTGCCGGTGTTGGCAGTCGAAAGGGCGCCCGTGACCTCGGCAGAGGTGATCTTGTCGGTGAGCAGCGGGCTCGTGGCGGCAAGCGTGGCGGTGATCTGTTGCGGCATCATGATGACGAAAGCGGAGATTGCGACGACCACGCAGGCAAGCGGGTTATCGAAGCGCTCGTTCTTAGCGAGGCTGTAGCCAATCAATCCGGCCAGGATAATGGCAGAGACGTTGAGGGTGCCCAGCGTAATTGCCGAACCCCAGGTCTGGAGGTTGGCAAGACCCGCCGCATCGAGCGGGAACAGAGGGAACACGACATTGTTAATAAGAACCGCGATACCCGCAAGGATATAGAGCGGCGTGATGGTTGCGAAGGCATCGCGCAGGGAACGCAGGTGAACCTGGTTTCCCACCTTCGCAGAGACCTCGGCAAATTTGTCGAGGAAGCTCTTTCCGTTTTCACTGGCCATGATTGCTCCTAACTTTCAAATCCGGCCTTTTCCTATGCGCACGGTGGTCTGTCGCCCTCTGCCACCAGATGTGCCATGTTTTGCGCGCGGCGGCGCGCGGTCTGGACGTTTGCCCGGTCGCTAGTCGACCACGTGGGTCGTTGCGACCTGCTTGAGCCAAGCTGCCGACTTCTTAAGGCGGCGCTTGTAACCGTCCATGAGGTCGACCTCGACAAATCCGTAACGGTTCTTAAAGGCATTGGCCCAAGACCAGTTATCGATGACAGCCCAGTAGTGATATCCGCGGCATTTGGCGCCCTCGGCGATTGCCTTGGCGACCCACTCCAGGTGCTGGCGCACAAAGTCGACGCGGTAGTCGTCCTGGATGGTGCCCTCGGCGTCACGGTTCTTGTATTCGTCCATGATTCCGATGCCGTTCTCGGACACAAACCACTCAAGATCGGGGTAATTCCTAGCGCAGTCCATGCCAAAGTCGTAGAGACCCTGCGGGTAGATCTCCCAGCCGCGACTCTTGTTCATAACGGCGTTGGGCCACACGTACTCGTCGGCAAAGTGCGGCAGACCGTACTGGTCGATCTTGCTCGCCGGGGCCTGAACGCGCGTGGGGTGGTAGTAGTTGCAACCGAGCCAGTCGACAACGCCCTGCTTGAGGATCTCATGGTCGCCGGCACGGAACGGGAGCCTAACGCCGCCCTCGGCCAAGCTGTCGAGCACGTCGGCGGGAAGCTCGCCCTTGGTAATAAGGTCGAGCCACCAGCGATTGTTGATACCGCTGGTCATGCGCACGGCCTCGAGGTCCGCCTCGCTGGGGTTCTCCTTGGTGTAGACCGGGGTAAAGCAGTTGATCATGCCAATCTTGGCATCGGCACGAACGGCGTCCTCGTCATAGGCACGGCGATAGTTGGCCACGGCCAGCGCGTGCGCCAACGAGATGTGATACTGCACGGTGCGAGCGCGGTTATAGTCATGGAGCTGCGGGAACCACACGCCCTCCTGGTAGCGCTGCTCGGGCTCGACGATGGGCTCGTTAAAGGTGAACCAGTACTTGATCTCCTGGCCAAACTCGCGGAAGGCAACGTCGGCGTAATGGGCGTAAGCCTCGACGACCTCACGGCTCTCCCAACCGCCGCGGTCAAAGAGGTGGGTGGGCATGTCAAAGTGGTACAGGTTGACGAACGGCTCCAGGCCGGCCTCGCGAGAGGCACGGAACAGCTCGTGGTACCACGCGGCGCCCTCCTCATTAAGGTTGCCGTTAGCATCGAGCAGACGACTCCACTGGATGGAGGTACGGTAGGTATCCAGGCCCAAGTCCTTCAAAATGCGAAGGTCCTCCTGGTACTTGGCCATAAAGTCATTGCCGGCATAAGAACCAACGCGGTTATAGAACGAATCCAGATCCTGGATGGACCAGGTATCCCACAGGTTCTCGAGCTTGCCGCCCTGGTTCCACTGACCCTCAGTCTGCGGGCCGGACATAGCGGCGCCAAAGAAGAAGTCACGGGGCAGCTGATACTGTGCCATCAAAGTCCTCGCTTTCGTGTTCTAGAGCTTCCGGTTGGAGACGGGTTTGCCTTGGCAGGTTATCCGGCGCGGGCGCGCACCTGATATCTGGATATTCAGCCCGCCAAAACAAAGCCGCCCCCAAACGGTCGGGCCTGCCGTGCGGCATGGTTCCGTTTGTTGGCTACAACTATAGCGCTCTAATTTAATAAGTAAAGCGTCTTTTTCTTTTTTCTTTCTCGAACTTCTTTTATAAAAGTAATATGGGTGCCTCGTTGCGGGTTATACTTACTTATGTATTGATATATGTCGGAAAGGAGGTTCCATGATTCCCAAATACGAGGCGATAGCTGCGGATATTCGTCGAAGCATCGAAGACGGCGCTCTTAAGCCGGGCGACAAGCTGCCCACCGTCGTTGAGTTCTGCGAGCTCTATAGCGTTTCCAAGATCACCGTCAAACGAGCGATTGAGCAGATTACTGAGGAAGGCCTCATTACCAGCCGACGCGGATCGGGCACCTACGTCAAGGACACGGCGGGACTTCCCAGCAAGGCGTTTTTCCAGGGCAAGAACGACCGTGCCCAGGGCTTTTCGTATGAGCACCGCGGGGAGAAGGTGACCTCGGTGGTCTACGATTTCTCGATTGTCAATCCACCGGCGGACGTCGCTGCCCAGCTGGGAATTGCCGAGGATGACTTTGCCTACCACATCGTGCGCGTGCGCCAGGTTGACGAGAAGCCCATCGTTATCGAGTACACCTACATGCCCCTCGAGCTGATTCCGGGCCTTAAAAAGAAGGACCTGTACGGATCGGTCTACAGCTTCATCCGCAAGCAATGCGGGCTGAAGATTTCGAGCTTCCACCGCACCATTCGCGCCGTAGCGGCAACCGAGGAAGAGGCTGAGCGCCTGGACACCAAACCCGGCTCTCCCCTGCTCGAGCTCAACCAGATTGGCTTTTTGGATAGCGGCACCGCCTTTGAGCATTCGATCTCGCGCAACGTTGGTGACCGCTTTGAGCTGCACAACGTAACGTTGGCATAGGTTTTTGTAGTCATGCGGGCGCTCGTTACGGCTCGTTTAGAGTGGGCGGCCGCGCAACACCATGGGGGTATGAACATGTCCGATTTGATTAAACTGACGCCGATCTTTCACGAGAAGATCTGGGGCGGCCGCCAGCTCGAAACCGTATTTGGTTATGACATTCCCGAGGGTCCCATCGGTGAGTGCTGGGCCATCTCGGCACACCCCAACGGCGACTGCCAGATCGCTGAGGGCCCGTACGCCGGTCACGCGCTGTCATGGCTGTGGGCCGAGCACCGCGAGCTCTTTGGCAACTGCGAGGGCAAGGAGTTCCCGCTGCTCATTAAGATTCTGGACGCCAAGGACGACCTTTCGATCCAGATCCATCCCAACGACGAGTACGCCGCCGAGCACGAGAACGGCAGCCTGGGCAAAACCGAGTGCTGGTATGTGCTGGACTGCGAGCCCGGCGCCACAATCATCGTCGGCCAGCGCGCCAAGGACCGCGCCGAGGCTGCACAGATGATCGAAGACGGCCGCTGGGACGACATGCTCAACGTGCTGCCGATCCACAAGGGCGACTTTTTCCAGATTGATTCCGGTACCGTCCACGCCATCAAGACCGGCACGCTCATTTTGGAGACGCAGCAGTCGAGCGACGTGACGTATCGCCTGTACGACTACGACCGTCCCGGCACCGACGGCAAACTGCGTCCCCTGCACATTGAGCAGAGTCTCGACTGCATCGACTTTGATTCTCAGGCCCCGACCGACGGCACCGTGACCGCGCCCGAAGTCGACGGCGTGACCGAACTCGAGTCCAACCCCTGCTACACCGTCGATCGCGTGCGTGTTGACGGCAGCAAGACCCTCGACCAGCGCTGGCCATTCATGTGCCTGTCGGTCATCGACGGCGAAGGCACCGTCTGCGGCGACCCCGTCCACAAGGGAAGCCACCTGCTGGCCCCCAGCACCGTGAAGTCCATTGACCTCGAGGGCAAAATGGAGCTGATCATCTCGCACCTGTAGGTCGCACCAACAACCCAAACGCAACAAGGGGCTCCCCCGCCCATCAACGGGGGAGCCCCTACTCGTATCTATATATCAGCCCACCCGGCTCTCCAGATCAAAAAGCGGACGAGCAAAGCGACGTTCGTAAGCTGCAGGCCAAAACGCCACAAGGAAGAGGGCGCGCCGGGGGCTTTGGTCGATCGCGAGTTCCGCACGAGCCGGAGAGCACTTAATGTGCTCTCCGTGCGAGCAGGACTGTCCGAGCAGGCGACCAAAGCCCCCGGCGCGCCCGGTCAACCTCGCAGTTAGGCATTCAGCTTGACGATCGGTGCAAAGCCCTTCATTAGCTTTTTGGTCTGGCCGGTCTTTTCGAACTGAACCTCGATCATGTCTCCAACGACCGAGATCACAGTGCCCGTGCCAAAGGTCTTGTGACTCACGGTATCGCCCGCGGCAAAGTCCTGCGATGCGCTGGCGCGATCGACCTTGCGCTCCACCGTCGGGGACACCTTAGATGACGGCTTTTTGGCTCGCGGCGCGCCCGACCCAAAGGTCGAGGCAACGCGGCCGGCATCGGGCGAGACCCCACGATGGCGCTCGGTACCATAGGTGCTGCCACCAAAGAAATCGTCGAAGCTCGACCCGCCGCGCGAACCGGAACCGCCGGTCGAGCGCGTATGCGAGCCAAACACCTTGCCGCCATACATGTCCGAGCCCATACCCGAGCCAAAGGTGCCGTGTCGGTCGCCACGCTTCTCCCAACCCGTGCCCTCAAAACCGGCAGAACCGATACCGCTAAACTCGATGTCCTCAAACGGAATCTCGTTGAGGAAGCGCGAGCGCGGGTTGGCAGAGGTCGAGCCGTAGGTGCGGCGCGTAGCGGCGTAAGTCAAGAACAGGCGCTTGCGAGCACGCGTGATGGCGACGTAGGCCAAGCGACGCTCCTCCTCGAGCTTGCCCGGATCGTCACTACCGCCAAAGTCGTGCACGTGCGGGAAGATGCCTTCCTC
This sequence comes from uncultured Collinsella sp., assembly GCA_900543275.1. GTDB lineage: Bacteria > Actinomycetota > Coriobacteriia > Coriobacteriales > Coriobacteriaceae > Collinsella. The sequence goes on from UQQL01000001.1 coordinate 58,433, forward strand.
CATGCCGGCCACGAACACCGCGGGGAACTCCAAGCCCTTGGCGGAGTGAATGGTCATCATGGTGATGGCATGCGTCTCGCCGGCCAGAGAATCCAAGTCGGAGCGCAGAGCCAGCCACTCCATGAGTGCAGGCAACGCCTTACAGGTGAGCGGGCCGTAGGTGCGCTCGATCTCATCGGCATGCACGGCACCGGCGGGCAGCTCTGTCGGCGCGGCATACGCGTTGCCCGCGATGGCGGCGGCCAGAGCATCTTGCGGAGAAAGCGCCGGGGCGGCCAAACTATCGAGCGGATTGGAGCCCGCGGCGTCACGGGCGCCGACAAGCGCCTCAAACGAAGACGCGGGCGCAGACGGGCCAGGCTCGGGCGCAGGTGCGCTCACCACAACGGGCTCGGGCTCAGCGTCGGCAGGCACATCGGCAACACCGGCCGCACGCAGCTCTTCCAAGCTCTCGAGCGTGCCTTCGATATCCTCGTGCGTCTCCTCAAATTCCGCCGCAACGCCCAGGAATTCCTGGATGTTCTCGGCGCGGCTCTCGGACTCCATGGTGCCCTCGGCGCGGAAGGCCTGCAGCAGGCCCGTCTTGTCGACAATCATCTCGACGACGTCCTTGAGCTCGCCGTCCATGCGCCGGCCCTCGCGCACCAGCGCCACAAAGCTCGACAGGCCGTTGCGCACCTTGGCGCTAAACATGCCCGTCTCGGCCGTCGCAATCTCACAGGCTTGGAAGAACGAGCAGCGGTTGTCGCGTGCCAGCTGCTCAATCTTTTGAATCGAGGTGGAGCCGATGCCGCGGCGCGGCGTGTTGATGACGCGCTTGACGCTCATCTCGTCGGCCGGGTTCACGATCATCTTGAGGTAGGCCATGACGTCGCGGATCTCGGCACGGTCGAAGAATCGCGTGCCGCCGACGACCTTGTAGGGCACGCCCGCGCGCAGGAACATATCTTCGAGGATACGCGACTGGGCGTTGGTGCGATAGAACACGGCGATGTCGTCGTAGCTCGTGCCCTTGGAGTGCAGCTTTTCGATCTCGCCGGCAATCCAGCGGCCCTCGTCGCGCTCATCGCTCGCTTGGAAGGCCTGAATCTTCTCGCCATCGCCCTCGGCCGTAAACAGACGCTTGTCCTTGCGCTGCGAGTTGTGGCGAACAACGGCGTTGGCGGCGCTCAGGATGTGACCCGTGGAGCGATAGTTCTGCTCCAGCTTTACGGTCTTGCAGTTTTTAAAGTCCTTCTCAAAGTCCAGGATGTTGGTGATGTCGGCGCCGCGCCAGCTATAAATGGACTGGTCATCGTCGCCTACGACCATGAGGTTTTGGTACTTGGCGGCCAGCAGGTTGGCGATCTCGTACTGGACGTGGTTGGTGTCCTGATACTCGTCGACGCTAATGTAGCGGAAGCGCTCCTGGTACTTGTCGAGCACCTCGGGGCGGGTGCGCAGCAGCTCGAGCGTGCGCACGAGCAGGTCATCGAAGTCCATCGCGTTGGCGGCGCGCAGGCGACGCTCCAGCTCCATATAGACCTGTGCGGCCTTTTTATCGTTGGGGCTATCGGCAGATTTGAGCATGTCCTCGGGCCCGATCATGGCGTTTTTGGCCGAACTGATCTTGCTGCGGATCATGTTGATGGGGAACTGCTTTTGCTCGATACCGAGTGCCTGCATAATGTCGCGCACCATGCGCTTGGAATCGTCGTCATCGTAGATGGTGAACTGACCGGTATAGCCCAGCAGGTCGGCGTCCTCGCGCAGCATGCGCACGCACATGGCATGGAAGGTGCACACCCACATGCCACGGGTACCGCTGGGAATAAGTGCCGCCAGACGCTCGCGCATCTCGGCCGCGGCCTTGTTGGTAAACGTGATGGCAAGGATCTGCCAGGGCTTAACACCCAGGTCGCCGAGCATATGGGCGATGCGGAAGGTCAAGACGCGGGTCTTGCCCGAGCCGGCGCCGGCAAGCACCAGCAACGGGCCCTCGGTGGTCAGAACTGCCTCGCGCTGGGCGGAATTAAGGCTGTCGATGTCGACGAGCGGCTTGGCGGGCTTGGGCGCCGGCGCGGGAGCGTCGTAGATGTCGAGCGGAACGAGCTCGGGCTCCGGCGCGGCGGGGGCAGTGTATGCATCGAGCGGCACGGGTTCCGGCGCGGGCGGCACGGCCGCGGCGGTGTTCTTTTCCCAGGGCAAGGGCTGGGTCATGGGCGACTCCTCATCTGACGGACGGCGCGCCTGCGGGCAGCGCCATAGTTTGAGCCGTACCAGTATACCGAGCCGCGCGGACACCGACGCAAATCACACCACGACTCCGTGCGCCACCGTCAGGCCCGCCCCAGCGGATTTGGCGCAATGGGTTCAGGTTACTTTGCACCAATCTATTGACAATCACGAAACCGCCGATGTCATGGCAGCAGCAGCGAGCGGCGGCCAGAGCGAACAAATTGGCATGAAAAGAGGGCGGCATAGACCTTTTGGTCATGCCACCCTCTTTGAATGACAAGTTGTCGCTCTGGCCGCCGCGCAGCGTCAACCAAGTTACAGGCCGAGCATAGGCTCCAGAACGAAGAAGTACGCGAGCACCACGATGCCCAGGATGATGCGGTAGACGCCGAAGCACTTGAAGTCGTGACGGCGAACGAAGCCCATGAGCCACTTGATGGCAATGAGCGACACCACAAAGGCGACGACGCAGCCCACGCCCAAGATGGCGATCTCGTTGGTGCCGAACGCGCCGCCCTTGATGAAGTACTTGACCAGCTTGAGCGCACTCGCGCCAAACATGACAGGGATGGCCAGGAAGAACGTGAACTTAGACGCCACCGAGCGCGTGCAGCCCAAAAGCAGGCCGCCGATGATGGTAGAACCGGAGCGAGACGTACCAGGCACCAGCGAAAGCACTTGGAAGCAGCCGATACCCAGCGCAGTCTTCCAGCTTAGATCCTCGAGCGTGGCGATGGAACCAAAGTCCAGATTCTCGTCATCGTCCTCATCCTCAGCGGTAGCCGTGGCGGGCGCCGCAAAGTGCGCACCGGCGGGACGTTCACCCGACACCACAGCACGCGAACCAAACGAACCGGCAACGGCCATTTCCTCGCGCTTGCTCGCGCGCCAGTTCTCGATCACGATAAACAGCACGCCGTACACGATGAGCGCCAGCGCCACGACGGGAGCATTGTAGAAATGCTCCTCCATCCAGTCGTTGAGCGGCAGGCCGATCGCCGCCGCAGGAATGCAACCGAGCACAATCTTGCCCCACAGCACCCAGGTGTTGCGACGGCCCTCCTTGCCCTTGCTGGGCGAGAACGGATTGAGCTCATGGAAGAACAGCACACAGACGGCCAAAATGGCGCCAAGCTGAATCACGACCAGGAACATGTTCCAGAACGTCTCGCTCACGTTCATCTTGACGAACTCGTCCACCAAGATCATGTGACCGGTCGACGAAACAGGCAGCCATTCGGTGATGCCCTCGACCAGGCCCATGAAGGCAGATTTTAAAAGCTCGATGATATCCAAAGGGACCCCCTCGTTAGACACCCGCCGATATTGTTCTGCGGACGGTGCGGGCGATGTCCCATTATCAACCGTTGGCGGCGCGCCTGCGCCTACCCTTACCAAAAAACTCGCCCGTTCACAGAATTGCGAGCGGTCAAACCCAAATCCTTGGGTATAACTGCAACAAGATAAAGTGTCCGGCGGCCAACGCGCCCGCGCCCGCCCGATGCACGAGCCCCGCGCCCGTGCGATAGACCAAGGAGGAAACCATGAACGAGGGCTACACCAAGGTATTTGTTTCACTCGACGGTACTGAACAGCAGGATTTTGTGCTCGCACGCGCCATCAAGGTCGCCGCGAACAACGGCGCCAAGCTAATCATCGGCCACGTTATCGATTCCACGGCGCTCGAGAGCGCCGGTTCCTATCCGGTCGATCTGGTCAACGGCCTAGAGGAGGCATTTAAGAACTCCATCGCCAAGCAGCTCGAAGAGGCCAAGGCCAATCCCGACATTCCCGAGGTCGAAGTCATGATTCGCGCCGGCCGTATTCGTGAGACGCTCAAAGACGAGATGCTCGACGTGGTCAAGCCCGACCTGGTGCTCTGCGGCGCCCGCGGCCTGTCCTCGATCAAGTATGCGCTGCTGGGTTCGATTTCGACGTTCCTGCTGCGCAATACGGACTGCGACATTTTGGTCGTGAAGTAGCGTTGCTCCCACCGGCCGCGGGGCCTGCGGGGTTTCCACGGGCACGTCCTCGCCGCGTTGCGGCTGCGGGATGTGCCCTTAGGAAACCCCTCCCGGCCCCGCGGCCTTCGCAGCCTTACTTCAGCGAGTTGGCTGATAAAAGATAGCGTGCCGCCCCGTTTGGGGTGGCACGTTTTGTTTGGGGTGGCACGTTTTGTTTGGGCTGCACGTTTTTGTTTGGGTGGGCGTCTGCCGCGTGCGTTACTCGAAATATTGAAACTTATTCGTTGAAAACGCGAATGTTACGACGAAGCCTTCGCCGAGCTCGGATGCCGCGGTGACGTCGATGCCCATCTTGGAGCACAGGCGCGCCACCAGGTAGAGGCCGATGCCCGTTGCGCGCTTGGTGGTGCGGCCGTTGTCGCCGGTAAAGCCCTTCTCGAACACGCGCGGCAGGTCGGCCGCGCTCACGCCGCAGCCGTTGTCCGCGACGGTGAGCTCGATGCGTTCGCTCGCCAAGCCCTCGTCCAGCAATGCGCCCGAAAACACGATCTTCGCGCCGTCCTCGCGCGCATATTTAATGCTGTTCTGAATGAGCTGACCCAGGATAAATTCGAGCCATTTTTCGTCGGTAAAGACCTCAAAGTCAAGGTTCTCGCACACCGGAGCCACATGCGCCGCAATGAGCTCGCGCGCGTTGGCTTTAATCGCACCCGTCACCAAGGTCTTAAGATCCCAGCGGCGAATCAGGTAATCGCGCTCCACGACTTCCGAGCGCGCATAGTACAGCGCCTGATCGATATAGCGCTCCACGCGGGCCAGCTCGCGACCCAGGTCATCCACGCGCGAGAGGTCACCTTCGCTGCCGTCCAGGTTTTCCAAAATCAGATGAGCTGCCGCCAGGGGCAGCTTGGCCTCGTGGACCCAGCTCTCGATATAGTCGCGATAGTCATCGGTCTGACGTCGGCCTTCGGCAACCTCGTCGCATGCCGCCTTGCCCACCCGGCACAGGACCTCGTACTCGAGCTCGCCCTCGGCATAGGTTGGGCATTGCACCATCTCCTGCACCCATGCGGGACTCTCGAGCTCCTCTGCCGCGCGCTCCAACTGACGCAGAAAACGGCGACGGCGAGCGTACTCGATCACGATGCCGAGCATACCGAAGATAAAGGACACGCCAACCGCCACGACCACGATAGAAACGGGTGCGCCGGCGACCGTCAGCACAAAGCAGCTCAGCAGCACGCCGCACGTCCACACGGCGACGGGAAGCAGTGCATCTTTAAAGAACTTGCCAAACGACATAGCCGGCCCCTAGACCGAATAGCCTTGGCCGCGATGCGTCGTCAAATACCCCTTGATGCCGATTTTTTCGAGCGTGGTGCGCAGGCGGTTGATGTTGACGGTGAGCGTATTGTCGTCCACGAAGGCGTCGGAGTCCCACAGGTCCTGCATGATGGCCGAGCGCGAGACGATCTTGCCCGCGCGGCTCAGGAGCAGCGAGAGAATGCGCAGCTCATTTTTGGTGAGCTCGGTGCTTTCGCCGGTCGCCGTGTTGGTGACCATAGAGCGGGCGAGGTCGAGCTCCAGCCCCTTGTGGACGAGCGTGCTGCGCTCGCCTGACGCCGCGGTGCGACGCAGCAGTGCGTTGATGCGCGCCACGAGCACGCGCGCGCTATAGGGCTTGGGAACAAAGTCGTCCGCGCCGAGCGTCATGGCCATGACCTCGTCGATCTCGGTCGTGCGCGAGGTGAGGACGATGATGGGGACCTCGGATTCGCGGCGAACCTCGTGGCAGATATGCTGGCCGTCCTTGACGGGAAGCGTGAGGTCGAGCAGCACCAGGTCGGGCGCGGCGGCCAGGATGTCACGCGAGACATGCTCGAACGACTCGCAGGCCTCGACCTCAAAACCGGCACGGGCAAGGATATCGACAAGCTCGCGACGAATGGGCTCGTCGTCCTCAACGACATAAATCAGCGCCATGTGTCCTCCCGTTTCTCGTAACTTGCACTTTCCACACCATTATGCCCACGGCGTCGCAGCGATGCGACCCCGTGGGCATCTAATGTGACAATAGTGTTCGGTAGCCTTGAGAGAGAGTAGGGGCCCTCGGTCCTAAACCGATCGGCCCCATCACTTCGGCCTCGAGCCTCTACTCGAGCGTACGCATGTACGCCGAAATGGCATCCAGGCCCTTCTGCAGGTCATCGGTGTTGTCGGAGTATGCATAGCCGATGCGCATGCTCTTGGGTTCCTCGAAGCAATCGCCCGGGGTGACGAGCGCGCCGGACTTCTTAATCATGTCGGTGCAGAACGTCCTGGAGTCAATGTCGTAGTCGTAATACACGAGCGCGGTGCTACCCGCCTCGGGCTTGACGAACGACAGGTGCGGCTCGCTCTCGACCCACTTCTCCAGAACAGCAAGGTTCTGACGGACGATGCGACGGCTGCGCTCAAGGATCACGGAAGCGTTGCCCAGAATCAGCTCCGCCACCGACTCGCTGAATATGCCGGCGGAAATCAGGTTGTAGTCGCGATGCGAGAGCAGCGCGCGACGGAGCTCCGGGCTCTTGGTGACCGCCCAGCCCAGACGCAGGCCGGCGAACGACCAGACCTTGGACATGGATGCGGTGGCGACGGCCTTGTCGTACAGGTCGACCACGGACTCGGCGTACTCATCCGTCTGAGTAAGCAGACGGTAGACCTCGTCGCAGAGCAGCCACGCGTCGTGTTTGCGTGCGACCTCGACAATCGCCTTGAGCGTATCGGCGTCGAGCAGGGCGCCCGTGGGGTTGTCCGGGTTATTGATGCAGATGAGCTTGGTATCGTCGGTCACCAAGGCATCGAGTGCGTCGACGTCGACGTGGTAACCGTTCTTGCGATCGAGCTGAAGGATATCGACCTTCGCACCGCACATCTCGGGAATCGAATAAAGCTGCTGGTAGGTGGGCTTGACGGAGACTACATGATCGCCCGGTCGACGAGCGTGGAAATAACCAGGGAGTTGGCGCCGGTCGCGCCGTGCGTGGGCACGATATGCCCGGGCTCGACCGTCTTATAGAGACGCGCGACCCCCTCGAGGAAGCCGGGCTGTCCCTCGATGTCTCCATAGGTGAATCGGCGCGAGCACAGGCTATCGAGCCACGCCTTCTTGTCGGTGTTCGTAAGCTCGAACAGCTGGTCGAGTGTGAGGGAGTAGACGCACGTCTCCGCAACGTTGTGGGTGCACTTGGTCTCCCACTCGTTCATCCACTGCTCGACGGCGAAATCCTTGATCTGCATTGTCGTTTCCTTTCCTTGACTTTCTTACAGTTCCACCACGGTGCCCAGCCCCGCCTCGACGGCGCGGTCGTAGGCGATTTTCGATGCCGAAAGGTCCTGAACGGCGATGCCCGACGTATCGAACACCGTCACCTGTTCGTCATCCGAACGTCCCGTAGCCGTGCCGGCGATGACTTCACCGAGCTCCGCTTTGATGTCCTCGGGGGTGATGGCACCCTCGGCAACCGGAATCTCCAGCTCGCCGGATGCGACCGATTGCTCGCGGTCGTCGACGTAAACAGCGGCGCGGGCGACAAGTGCCGAGGCGAGCTCCTGTTTGCCGGGCATGTCGGCACCGGCGCAGGAAATATGCGTACCGGGGCGCACCCATGCATCGGGGATGATGGGCTTGGTCGCCGGCGTGATCGTCACGATGATGTCGGCCTCTGCCGCGGCGCCTTGGCCGTCGGCCGTCGCCTCGATGGAATAGGTGGATGCCTCGCGAGCATGCTCGCAAGCGCCCAAGATATGGGCGACCTCGTCTCGCATGCGCTCGACGCGAGCCTCGGGCGCGGCATCGGAAACCGGCTCCCACACCTTGACCTCGCTCACTTTGGGACAGGCGGCGAGCACGCCCGCCACCATATAGGTGCTCATGTGGCCGGCACCCGCAACAAGCAGTTTGGACGCATCCGCCCGAGCCAGCCACTTGGCGCCGAGCGCAGCGGCAGCACCGGTGCGAAGTCCAGTGACGGCGGAGGCATTGAGCAGCGCCAACGGCTCGCCCGTCGCGTTGTCGCACAGCAGCGTAGTGCCAAAGATCTCGGGGAGCCTCTTTTTGGGATTCTGAGAGAACCAAGCAGTGAGCTTCAGGCCGAAGAGGCCGCTTCCCGCCAACTCGCCCGAGCGGATATCCATATCGGCCACGCCGGGTTCGAACTGCTCATATACCATCGGCCACGCAACACCCTTGCCCGTTGCCTTCTGGCGATATGCCTCCTCCACGGCAGCGATTGCATCCTCGATCGTCAGCACCTTGGAAACTTCCTCGGCCGAAAGCACCACCATCTGCCCCATCATCGCTCCTTTCAGCGAAAGCTTTACGTTGCTTCACTGTACGGTTTAGTAACGATGCCGCCAAGGATCATTTTTTGTTGGAATCTACAACAATTCTTAATCTGATTTTTTGCTCTATCAGCAGATATTTGAACTATTTCTCGCATCAACGGCATACGGATGTGCGATTATCCTTTTTATGCCGGTATTTATTGTAGTGATTTACAGGGTGATGTTGATGCTATACACCGTCTCGGACTTCTCACGGGAATATGAGGGGTCGGTCCGTCTAATCGCCGGCAGCGATGGCATCTCGCGTGCCGTCTCCGGCGTTGGGATCCTCGATTATGAACTCATGCCCGGCCTCAAGAACAAGTACCAGCGCGTCAACTTCAGCTCAGACGAGATCGTCCTCAGCACCTTCCTCTATGCGAAGGACGACCCGCACCTCATCACTGAAGCCGTGAAATACCTCGTCGCCAAGGGAACGAGCGGTCTCATCATCAAAAACGTCCTGCACATCCCGATTCCCGACCAAGCCATCCGCTACGCCAACGCGCGGCACTACCCGGTCTTTCTCACGACCGACGACTCACTGTTCTTTGACAGCGTCATCTATGAGGTCAAACGGCATATCGAGCAGCTCGCGTCCATCGACTTCGCACAGCGCGAGATCGATGCCCTGAGGACAGACGTATCGCCCGAGTCCATCTGCCGACGCATCCGAGGCCTCAACCCGTCATTTCTGGACGAAGCGGTCGCCCTGTTCACATCGTTTGCAGAGCCCCTCGACCCGCGTACGTTTTTGCAAATCGAACGTCTCCGTGCAAAATCGACCCTCGCCGGATGCCACAACATGCTGGCACCCTATGACGGAGGTCTGTTATTCGTAGCGACAAGCGACTCGGAGCAGACGCTCGATGTGGAGCGAATCGTGCAGGCGCTCACGGAGCTCATCGAGGCTAGCGGCATCGATGGCGGAGCGGAAGGGCTTGGCATCAGCGATATTCTGTTTGGAGACGAGGCGGTGGCGCAGGCGATCTCGCAGGCGATTTACGCACAGCGCCTATCTTGTCAACGAGCCGAGGGTCCCGTCCGCTATACGCAGCTCGGCATCCTGAGAACCGTGATGCCTTTTGCGGAAACCCCGGAGATGCGATCGTTCTCGGAGGCGATTCTCTCGCCGATACGCGAGCACGACAGTGAGCATGGCAGCGAGCTGGAATCCACGCTCGCCGCATTCATCGAGAACGACCGACGTATCGAGCGAACCGCCAAGCAGACTGGCCAGCACCCGAACACGATTCGATATCGCCTCGATAAGGTGACGGCTCTCACCGGACTGAGCTACAAATGCGCCCCGGAGATGGAGCAGCTGTCGCTCGCCTACGCCATCGAACGCGCTCGCTCGCTTCAGTAAGCCCACCCCACCTTGAGGTTAGGAACGGCGGGCACGGAGCTTTTCGTAGCCATCGGCGAAGAAGGCGACCGTGGCGGCGTCGGCCTCGGCGGCGTCCGTCTCGGTTGCGGGGACCACGCCGTGCTCGTCGCTCACCAGGAACAGCGCGCCCTTAAGCTGCGCGGGAATATCTACGCGCGCGACCGGGATGTCCTTGGTCTGGGCCAGCTGTTCGATGAGCGTCGCCGTGCCGCACAGGCACTCGTCCGCCGGCGCCACAAAGGCCAGCTCGCCGTCGTTGACGGCAGCAAGCAGCTCGGGCGCCACGCCGGTTTCGTCGGCCTCGGAACGGGCCTCGGCAGAGCGGGCACGCAGCGCCTTGGCTGACGTATCGGCGAGCGGCTCGTACTCCCCCACTGTCATGGCGGCGTTGCCGTTGATGTCGATCACCAGCATGAGCACGCCGTCGTGCGCAGTATAGTCGCCCTCGGCTAGCGACCACTCAACGTGCTGCTTGGCCCAGCTGAGCATGTTATGGGTAAGTGGCTCGCCCTGCACCAGACGCTCGGACAGCGCGCGGATGTGGCGGTTGAGCATGGGCACCTTTTTGTTGGACATGCGCCAACGGCAGACAAGCGCGGGCTTGTCGAGCGTAAACTTCTCGACCGCCTCCTGATTGGCGCAAAAGTCCTCGTACGCACGCTGGTCCTCGGCATTGCCAAACAGCTCTGCATCATCAATCTGGGGCATGGTTGTACCTTTCGTGTTAGTCATTCCGTCCTCTTATACCAAAAAGACGGCCCTCCAAACGGAGCAGCCGTCTTTTGCAGAGATTATTTTGACGATATGGTCAGGCGACCGAACAGTTTAATGGGATAGAGAAACATCCCATTAAGGGTTTTCCAAGTGCCCGAGATTGCCCCGAAAGAGGAGCGCCGCGTACTAAATGTACGCAAGCGACGGTTTGAGGGGCAAGGTCGGGTGCTTGGGAAAGCCTCTAGTGCCTAAAATGTCTGGCTCCGGTGAAGACCATCGCAATACCATGCTCGTTGCAGGCCTGGATGCTCTCGTCATCGCGCTTGGAGCCGCCGGGCTGGATGATGCAGGTCACGCCGTGCGCGGCAAGCACGTCGACGTTGTCGCGGAACGGGAAGAACGCGTCGCTTGCACAGGCAAAGCCGCCCTTCTCCACGCCCTCGCGCTCGCAGAAGTCCTCAGCACGCTCGCAGGCCAGCAACGCGGAATCCACGCGGTTGGGCTGACCGGGGCCCATGCCAATGCCGGCCTTACCCTTGGAGACCAGGATGGCGTTGGACTTGACGCCCTTGCAGACCTTCCAGGCAAACTCGAGCTCGGCCATCTCGGCGTCGGTGGGCTTACGGTCGGTGGGGAACGTAAAGGTCGCGGGGTCCTCGGTCACGTGGTCGACTTCCTGCACCAGCATGCCGCCGTCGATGGAGCGCAGCTCCACATGGGCACCGTGGTCCACGCCGCCGGTAGCCAGCACGCGCAGGTTGGGGCGCTTGGCCATGCGCTCGAGCGCCTCATCGGTGTAGCTCGGGGCGATGATGACCTCGACGAACTGCTTGTTCTGATCGGCAAAGTGCTCAACCAGCTCAAAGGGAACCTCGCGGTTGCAGGCGATGATGCCGCCGAAGGCGCTCTTGGGATCGCAGGCGAAGGCGCGGTCGTAGGCGGCCGTGATGTCCTCGGCAACGGCGGAACCGCAGGGGTTCTGATGCTTGAGGATCACGCAGGCCGGCTCGTCGAACTCGCGGACCAGGTTCCAAGCGGCATCGGCGTCCAGATAGTTGTTGTAGCTGAGCGGCTTGCCCTGGATCTGCTCGGAGCCCACGAGCGGGAACTGAGAGCTCGCGGTGTTCTCGCAGCCCTCGGCAAAGCGATAGACCGTGGCCTTCTGCTGCGGGTTCTCGCCATAGCGCAGGTCGTCGACCTTTTCCAGCGAGATCTCGAGCTTGGCAGAGGTGTCCGCCACGTCGCTTGCCTGGGCGGCAAGCCAACGGGAGATAGCCGTGTCGTAGGCGGCGGTGGTCTGGTAGACCTTCACCTGCAGGCGACGACGGGTGGAAAGCGTGGTGCAGCCACCGGTCTCGCGCATCTCGGCCAGGACGGCATCATAGTCGGCCGGGTCGGAGATGACGGTAACGCTCGCGGCGTTCTTGGCGGCAGAGCGCAACATGGAGGGGCCACCGATGTCGATGTGCTCGATGGCATCCGCAAAGGTGACCTCGGGGTTGGCGACGGTCTTCTCGAACTCGTACAGGTTGACGACGACCAAGTCGATCAGCTTAATGCCGTGCTGAGCGGCCTCCTGCATGTGCTGCTCGGAATCGCGGCGGGCCAGCAGCGCGCCGTGAACCTTGGGGTGCAGGGTCTTAACGCGGCCGTCCATCATCTCGGGATAGCCCGTGAACTCCTCGATGGGGGTTACGGGAACGCCCGCGTCCTCGATGGCACGAGCCGTGCCGCCCGTAGAGATGATCTCGACGCCAAAGTCATCGACCAGCGTCCGTGCGAAATCGACGACGCCCGTTTTATCGGTAACCGAGATCAACGCGCGTGCGATCTTCACATCAGATCCCATGCAGTCCTCCTGTCTGGTACGCCGCCGTGCTCTGTGAGTCGGTGATACGTCGATCTGCAGCGCTCGCGCAGCGGCATTGAAAATACTGATTCAATGTAGCGCATCGAGCGCATCGATGCACCCCGCAACGGGCGCATGTGCAGAAAAAGTTTGCGCGCGGAGGGGATGGGCACGGTGAGTTCATGGAACACAGGGGCACCATAATTAGATGCCAATGGCGTGGTAGAACTGTGCTCGATATGTATCCGCAATAGAAAGAGGCACCATGGTCTCGCGGGTTCTCTACCGACCGTTTGATACCGAAGATTTCGACGCCATCGCGCTGATCTTGCAGCAGCTTTGGCACAACAACTCGGATAACGATGAGTACAACCGCCTCGAAGCCGCGTGCGACCTCGCCTATTGCCTTTCTTCCTCAACGTTTTCGCAGGTTGCAGTTATAGATGGCGAGGCGCGCGGCATTTCGCTTGCGCGTGCGGGACAGAGCTCCGGCACCGCCGTCAGGGAACATTGGATGGATACTGAGCGTACACTGCTGTCGCAGATGCGTGAGCTAGAACCCGAGTCGTGCGCCGAGTATCTCTCGTTTGTGCGCGCCACCATTCGAACCAACAACCGCCTGCTCGAGAAAAGCCCACTGCCGCATGACAATGAGGTCACGCTGCTCGCCGTCGACCCTGACGTCCACGGCCTGGGCGTGGGATCGGTGCTGCTCGACGCCGCAATCTCACATCTGTCCTCGTGCGGGGCGACCAGCGCACACCTGTATACCGATTCCAACTGCTCGTGGAAATTCTACGAGCTGCACGGCTTTAAGCGCACGGCCACGCACCGCGCCAACCGCGAAGAGCGCCGTCACGACATGCCGCGTGAAAGCTTTCTCTACGAACTCGACCTAACAGCCTAGCCCAGGCAGCCACACCTAGTCATTTAAGTCTGTCCCCAATGAGTAGCCTTGGTGATCTGCAAATAGCTGTGGTCAAAAAACATCAAATATGAGTACTGTTACCTTTTTAGTAGCAGCGATTTGGGGCATTTTTGATGCTTGTAGGCATGACGACCAGCTGCACGAGCTGACGTAGCTCCCCAAATGTTCAATAAAATAGGCTCCTAACGAGAAGTACTCTCATTAGGAGCCATTATTATGTGCAAACATATGTGACCAACGCAGCAACAGTACTCATATTTGGCATTTTTTGTCCACTGCCCCTTGCGCGAAGGTCCTCAGCGGAAAGTTTGACCCGTTTCGATGCACAAAAATGGGATGAATCTTCCCTGGCAACCGCCCAGAAAGATCCACCCCAAAGCAAGCGCTCGCTAGAACGTTCCGCCGCCGCCTCCGCCGACGCCGCCACCGCCGCCACCGGAAAAGCCGCCGCCGCTGCCGCCGCTCGAGCTATCGGAACTCGAAGCCAGCTCGCGGATGGTCTCGTGGTACACATCGTTGAACGAATCGAGCGGGGACTCGTTGCCGTAGTGATGGTAATACCACCAGTAGCAGGGGTAGTTGTCGTAGAAATCGTCGCTGTTGCGCAGGTCCGCTGGCACGGCCTCGGCCAGCTGTCGCAGCACTTCTTTCGAAACGCCCAGGGCAACGCCCATCACCAGCAGTTTGTTCCACAAGATCAGGTCGCTGGGAATGGCCTCCTTCAGGCGCGTAAAGTCCTCAAGCCAATGCTTGAGCGCCTTGCAGCGAGCCGCCACCTCGGCGCCCTCCGGCGTGTAGCGGCGGAAGGTGCAGCTCAGGACAAAGCCCACGATCGTGACGGGGATCGAGATCATAGCGGCACCGACGTTGGCGTCCGCAAAGTCGGTATAGATCAGAGAGCCCAGAATGCCAAAGACGATGATGATACCGATAACCAAGCCGGCAACCAGGGCGATGGTGCCGTCCGATGCAATAAGCTCGCGCGCCTCCAGCTTGCCCTTAACTGCGCTCTGATAGTCCTCGAGCTTGTCGCCAACAGATGTGGTGCGCTCGCTAGCGTACTCCTCCAGCTCGCTAAACGTGCGCGAACGGACTCCGTCCTTATCGGGCTTAACGCCGGCGAAGAAGACCTTGAGCACATCGCGATCGATGCCGTCCTTCTTGGCAGCCTTCCAGGCCTCGTCGGTCACTGTGATGCGATACGTCTGCTCCTCTTTTTCGCGACGGAGCAGACCCTTCTTCTTGGTCTCGGTCGCTTCTTCCAGCTTGATCACGCGGTCGTCGGTGAGCTTCATAAGCGTGGCGATATATGCCTGATCGGGCACGTCGTTCCAGCTCATGAGGGCCGAAAGCACGGCGGGATGGTCGGCCGAAGGCACATCGCGGAAATATTCGTCCTGGAAAAGCGGCTTGGGCTTGCGGCGGCGCAGCTTGAGCACAACGATTGTGCCGGTAAAGGCCACCGCCGCGACAACACTTAGCACGGCAAGCGCATTGGCAATCATGCGAGCGTGAGCGCGGCGAGCGTTGGCCTCGTCGGCCCATTCCTTCTCTTCGCTCAGAATCGTCGACATGCGCTTTTCGCCCGAGACGGCAAGCTGCGGCACCCAGTCGCTGGGGAAGGCGATGCGTGCCTCGGCGAATTCGCCCTCATGCACGCAGGGAATGGTATAGGTGACCATGGGCTCGTCCGCATCGAGCGACACGTCGCCCGTCAGTGGGCCGTGGCCCCATGCGCGGAAGTTATCGCCCTTGACGGCAGCCGTCCCGGCAGCGGCATTTGCAAAGTAGACTTCCATCTCGACGTCATCGGAATCCGCCGACCAGCCGTCACCCACGAACTTCCAGTAGAGCTCGGCGGTATCGGCCCAGTTCATAACCGCACCGGTCATGGAATAACTCACGTAGTAGATTGCGCTGTCGCCGCTCTCGTGGGGGCTGAACACCTTAATCTTTACGCCGTCGTCGGACTGCTCCACCGTGTAAACGCCGTCGTCGCCTTTGTTTGCGCTGTCGACCTTGTTAAACGCAGCGTCGTCTTCCTCGACGCTCAGCACATTGACGACCACCGAGCCGCCTTGCTGGTTAGAGCCTGTATTGATATCCCAATACACGCCGTTAATGTCGTCGTCGAAATCGAACTGGCGTCCCTCGACAACGGTCAGCGAGCCATCGGCCTCAACCGTGGCACCGATATAGGTTTGGCTCATGGAGTAGCCGTCGGCGTGCGCGACGGCAGGCAGCAGCAACAACGCAAGCGCGACGAGTGCGCAGACGGAAGCGAACCGCGCAAACAGGCGGCGCTGCCGACAGGGCTGGGCAACGGGGGCGTTCATAGGCACATCCTTTGTCTGTGGTACCAGTAGCGTCATTGTCCCACGTTTGCGAGTTCATGTGACGAACATCTAGGTCAGCGGAGCGTCAAAACGGGACAAAAGTCACGCCCGCCGCCGGCACCTGGGGACGTTCCTTATCTGCCGGCAATCTGGGACACTCCTTGGCATAGCCCGCTCCGGCAATAGATACCACTTCATAGCTCCATCACAGGTGTAGCGGCTTTGTGTGGGCGCGGCATGCGCTGATTGAGCCGCCAGTTGAGGGGCATAAAGCAGTTGAGCGAAAACGGTTTGCCCCTTTGCCGTCCGCTTGAGGATCATGTCCCCCTTTTCCGCGGAAACCCCGGCAGTTGCGAAGAGCTGCCGGGGTTTCTGTCGTTTGAAGGCTAGATTGATTGACGACGATTAAGGCGCCGAGCCGGTGGTCCGGCACGCGCAACGTGTGGCCTCAGCAACTTGCAGGCCACGGCAGCGTCTCCCCCACCGCGCCCCGCGCTATACTCGTCCGCATGGACATCAACGCACGCAACATAGCAACAACCGCCGCCGACGCGCCAACGACGCCGGCCGCTCCCGCGCCCGTCGTGGGGCGCTTCGCCCCGTCGCCCTCGGGCCGTATGCACCTGGGCAACGTGTTCAGCTGCCTGTGCGCATGGCTTTCGGCCCGCAGCCAGGGCGGCAGCATCGTGTTACGCATTGAGGACCTGGACGATCGCTGCAAGCGCCCGGAACTTGCCGCCCAATTGATTGACGACCTGGCCTGGCTGGGGCTGGAGTGGGACGAAGGCCCCTACTACCAGCACGACCGCCTAGACCTGTACGAGAGCGCCTTGCGCCGGCTGAAAGACGCCGGCCTCACCTATCCCTGCTTTTGCACACGCGCCGAGCTCCACGCCGCGAGTGCACCGCACGCGAGCGACGGCACGCCCATCTACCGTGGCGCCTGCCGAAGTCTTTCGGCCGAGGAGGTGGCCCGCCGCAGCGCCCTGCGCGCCCCGGCCACACGTCTGCGCGTGCCCACCGTCGACGACCTCGCAGACGACGTGATCGAATTTGTGGATCGCACGTACGGCGCCCAATGCGAAGCACTCGCCACCGAGTGCGGCGACTTTTTGGTGCGCCGCAGCGACGGCGTGTTTGCCTATCAGCTAGCCGTGGTGGTCGACGACGCTGCCATGGGCGTCACCGAGGTCGTGCGCGGATGCGACCTGCTGGGGTCCACACCGCGCCAGATCTATCTGCAGCACCTGTTGGGACTGCCCACGCCGCACTACGGACATATTCCGCTGCTCATGGCACCGGACGGCCGCCGCCTTTCCAAACGAGACCGCGATCTGGACCTGGGCGAACTCCGCGCCCGCTTTGGCACGCCCGAAGCGCTGCTGGGCTGGCTCGCCGGGCAAACGGGCATCGCGCCGGACACCACGCCGCGCTCTGCCGAGCGGCTGGTCGAGCACTTTAGCTGGGATGTTATCCGCGCGCACCGAGAGAACATCGCTGTAACGGCCGAGTAGCCAAATACGCCCCACCCCTACGCAACATCCCAAGGCTGGAGTTCGTCGCCCAGGCGAACGATGCAGTCGTAGAGCACGGTATGGCGCTCGGTCGGGTTGGCATCCCGATGAAAATGCCCGTAGTACCAGCGCTTGTAGTCCAAGCGGTCTTCCAACTCGTCAAAAAATGCCGTAAGTCGATCGACGGCGGGGCAATTCCAGCCGGGCGCCGGATAGAGCGTGGGCGAAAGCATGCGCGTAGAGCAGGTGTGGGTGACCACGTAGTCGACCTTCCAGGCCACGCTGTCGAGCTTCGTCCGTGCCTCCTCAAAGTTGCGCTCGTCCGGCAACTCCTGCGGCCACCAGCTGGAATACGGAATGCGGTATTCCTTGTCCACGCTCGTGGCGCCGCCCATGATAAAGACCGTTGAGCCGTCGAGTTCAAAAACCTCGCCGCGCGTCAGGCGCCGTATGGGCGAGGTGTCCGACAGGCGCTGTGTCAGTCCGCCGTGCCACAACTCCATGGGTCGCTCCGCCCAGTGGTCGAAACGTTCGTGGTTGCCGTCGACGAACAGCACGGTATAGGGGCGCGACTCCAGCCAAGCGATGTCGGCGCACTCCTCGGCAGAGAAATCCCACGGAAAGCCAAAGTCGCCGGCAATGATGAGATAGTCGTCGCTCGTCAGGCTTTCCCCAAGATCCCAATCGCGCAGCTTTTGCATGTCGAGGCCGCCGTGAATATCGCCCGTCACATAGACCGTCATCGGATCACCACTTCCCTGTAAGTCGCTAGCCCACATTCTGCGCGATCACTAAGCCAACCGTTCCAGCCCTTCCATCCTTTAGGACCTACCCCTCGCTCTTCCATCCAAACGGGTCAAGCACCCAAAAAACCAGATCGAGCACGCCGCTGGTCATCATGGCACCGGCAAGGGCCATGCAAACATGCAGAGAACTGGCACTTCGGAGCACGTCAAATGGTCCCAGAACAGCCAGCAGCGCGACCGCCACGCCGGCCGCGCACAGCACAAGACACGGCCCTGCGTCCTTAACGCACTTCTTTGCGAGATGCTTTGCGTTGTCACTCATCGATATCGAACTCCTTAGAGGGTCGTTGTTCAGATGCATGCCGCCGCGGCGGAGCATGGTGGCAGGGTAAGTGTCACATATCGTGCGGACACGTCCGAAAGCTCGCGCCAAACCGCCAATCTTAATCGTCATACGCCCAAAATACGAACGATCGATCTGTTATCCTGGCGCCAACATAGTCTTTCGAAAGGTTTGGCCGGGATGACTACGCAGCAGCAGATTGATATTGAATTCGACTCGCTTGCACGCGAGAACGATTCACCCAAGCTCATCGCCAACTCGAAGGCGACCGGCGGAACATTACTATCCGTTATCAAGGAGCAGCTCTCGACCTGCAGCTCTTTTGACTTTTGCGTAGCGTTTGTTGCAGACGGTGGCCTTCAAATCTTGGTCGAAGCGTCCCAGGAGCTCAAGCAGCGTGGCATTAAGGGCAGGCTGCTGACGTCCACCTATCTCAACTTCAACTCACCCGATGCGTTTCGCAAGCTCCTGGAATACGACAACATAGAAGTTCGCGTATTCCAGGGTAATTTGCATGCTAAGGGATACATTTTTGATAAGGGCGAAACCAGCACGATAATCGTCGGCAGCTCGAACATGACGCAGACCGCCCTCACCTGCAATAAAGAATGGAACGTGCTGTACCAGACCGTTGAAAACAGCCGCTTGCTCGGAGAGCTTAGAGGTGAGTTCAATTCGCTGTGGAGTGACGCCTCGACCGTTGCGCTTTCCCAAGACTGGATTGACAAATATGCCGCATATCGATCGGCGCGTCCCCCAAAGCCCAAATCGAAACCGACGTTCCAGGCAACTGTTAGCCCAACCACGAACGATCTCGAAGAACTCAAGCCCAATAAAATGCAGCAGCGCGCCCTTGAGGCGCTCGGTGCAATCCACCGTAAGGGCGAGACTCGCGCCCTGCTGGTCTCGGCAACCGGCACTGGCAAGACCTTCCTGTCGGCGTTCGATGTGCTCGCAACTAAACCCCGGCGCGTCCTCTTTCTTGCGCACCGCCGGCGCATTATCGACGCCTCCCGTGCAAGCTACGAACGGCTCTTAGGTAGTACCTATATGTTCGACACCTATCAAACTGGCAAGAATACAAGCGATGCTACCTGTGTGTTTGCCATGTGTTCTTCGGTCGCCAAACATCTGAGCGATTTCCGTCCCGATGAGTTCGACTACATCGTCATCGACGAGGCCCACCGCACGGGATCTCAGGGCTACCAATCCATCATGTCGCACTTTACGCCTCGGTTTTATCTGGGCATGACCGCTACACCCAATCGCACCGACGGCTATGACGTCTTTGCCCTTTTCAATCACGTCATCGCATTCCAGATCACGCTGCAGGACGCTTTGTCCGAGGAGATGCTAGCCCCCTTCCATTATTTTGGCATTCACGATCTGGAGATTGACGATGAGACGATCGAAAATACCGCCCTGTTCGGGCGCTTAACGTCCGACGAGCGTGTGCGTCACATCACCGAGAAGATCGAAGAATATAGCGTCACCAAAAGCAGCCGCAGGGGCTTAATTTTCTGCAATCGAAACGCCGAGGCCAAAGAACTGTCGCGCAAATTCAACGCTCTCGGATATCGAACGGCTGCGATTAGCGGTCAAGATCCCGATGAAGTCCGCGATGCCGTTATCAGCCGACTTGAAGCCGGCGAGCTCGAGTATATTTTCTCGGTCGATATCATGAACGAAGGCGTCGACATCCCCTCGCTCAATCAGATCATCATGCTTCGACGCACCGACTCCGCAATCATCTTTATTCAACAGCTCGGACGAGGTTTGCGTCTGAATGATGGTAAGGAATACGCACTGGTGCTCGACTTTATTGGCAACTACCAGAGCAACTTCTTGGTGCCCATCGCGCTTTCGGGTGACAAAACGTACAACAAAGATCGCCTGCGTCGTCTCGTCCAAGAGGGCGATTCGACGATCCCCGGATGCTCGACCGTGAGCTTCGATCGTATTTCCGAGGCACGCATCTACAAGGCCATCGATGGCGGCGATTTCACCTCCGTCAGGTTTTTGAAAAACGAATATCTCGACTTGCGCCAGAAACTCGGCAAGATTCCCTCGCTGCTCGAATTTGATCGTAACGGCTCCATCGATCCGCTGCTTATCTTCAAGAATAGCGGCCTGGGGTCCTACCACGCATTTCTATCCAAATACGAGCCGGACTACACGGTTCAATTTTCCTCTGATCAAACCAAGATTCTCAAATTTATTTCTCAAAAGCTCGCCGCGGGCAAGCGTTTCGAAGACCTCTATTTGCTTCAAACGCTCGTCGAAGCCGGACACGAGGGCTACCGGCATATGCGCGAGGCTGCGCTTAGGAACTACCACACACAGCTTAAGGACAGCGCCGTTAGGTCGGCAATCACAGTCCTTAAGGGCGACTTTGCCACTCCCAAGGATTTCGTTTCCCTGCTTATTGACGATGGATGCGGACCTCGTCTGACCGAAGCGTTTGCGACCGCTCTGCGCAACGCAGAGTTCAAGCGTCAGATTCTCGAGGTGCTGGATTTTGGCATTGCGCGTAACCGACTCGACTATGCCGAGACGTACCAAAACACAAATTTCGTTCTCAACGCCAAGTACACGTACGAAGAAGTTTGCCGCTTGATGAACTGGGAAAAGAACATCAACGGCCAAAATCTTGGCGGCTACTTCTACGACGAGAAGACCATTACATTCCCCGTGTTTATTAACTATGACAAGGCACCCGACATTAGCGAGTCCATTCAGTATGAAGACCGCTTTGTTTCGCCGAGTAAGCTAGTTGCAATCTCTAAGAACAACCGCACGCTCAACTCCCCCGAGATTCAGCGACTGCAGGCATGGCCGGGCAACGGGCTAAAGACGTATTTGTTTATGCGCAAGAACAAGGACGATAAGGGTGGCAAGGAATTTTACTTCCTAGGCGAAATGCATCCGACTGGCGAGTTCAAAGCTATTAAAACTAAGAGCGGCGACAACGCCGTCGAAATCGAATATGAACTCAATGCTCCCGTGCGCCAGGACATTTACGAGTTTATGCTCAGCGATCTGAGTGAGACAGAGTAACAAAGAAGGAGCGGGCCGCCATGCGACGTCCGCTCCTTTCTCACATAAGCCCGAGTTTCTTTTCGAGTTCCTTAACGACTTTAACGTCCGCCGGAAGCCAATCGACATCCCACAGGTTATTGGTATCGAGCCACTTCATGTCCTCGTGAGCGTGCTCTTTGAACTCGCCCGAAAGGATGCTAGCTAGGTAGCACTGCATCGACAGATGGAACGTCTCGTAATCGTGTTCGACCGTGCAAAGATAGTCAAGGTTACCGATCGTGACCTCGAGCTCTTCTTGAATCTCGCGCACGATTGCCTGCTCGCCGGTCTCGCCCGGCTCGAGCTTACCGCCCGGAAACTCCCAGCCGTCTTTAAACTCGCCGTAGCCACGCTGGCAGCTCAGGATTTTCCCGTCCTTCTGAATAATTGCCGCTGCAACATTGATTGATTTCATAACTAGTTATCACCTCTCCAGTTGAGCTCAACCAGTATAGGCGATCGACCGCCCGCCATGTCCCAGTCGCCTGAAAACCGCCTGCTCGACCAACCCTTGACGCCGTTTTGTACCGGCACCCCATCTCCCGCTATCGAGGTCTAATACTTTTCCCACTGCCACCCAAAAACTCATCCAACATTAATCTTGGCTCAAGAATCGCTTAATCTATAACCTGCACTATAGAGTTCGACCAAGGGCGGGGCGGCGCAACGCAGACCGCCGAACGCAACGCTCGCGCCCGAGCAAATTGCCCGGCGTCGCGCCCATCGAACGAAAGGACAGGTCATGGACGACCTCGAAAAAGTTGAAACCATCCGCACCAAGTGCAACGTGAGTTACACCGATGCCAAGGCGGCGCTCGACGCTGCCGACGGCAACGTTTTGGATGCCATCATTTGGCTCGAGTCGCAGGGCAAGACCCAGACCACGTCGGCGCATGCCGCCACCGAGTCCGCGCCAGTCGATGAGCCCTCTGCCGAGATGGTCGCCGCGCAGGCAGCCTACGAAAAGTCGAGCGAAAAGACCGACTTCTCCAAGAAGATGGACAGCGTGTGGGAGTACCTCAAAAAGCTCTTCCGCCTGAGTCTGGACACCAAGTTTATCGCCACGCGCCGCGATGCGATCATCCTCAACATCCCCATCCTGATTCCCATCGTCGCGCTGTTTGCCTGGGGCGCCACGATATGGCTGATGCTGATTGGCCTGTTCTTTGGCATGCGCTACCGCATCGACAGCGACGGCGACGTGCCCGGCAGCATCAACAACCTTATGGATAGCGCTGCTAACGCCGCGGACGACATCAAGCAAAATCTCAACGACGACAAGTAATCGCAGACGGGGGCACGCATGGCACGGATCCTGATCGTAGAGGACGAGGAGAAAATCGTCCGCTTTGTGACGCTCGAGCTGGAGCACGAGGGCTACCAGGTGGAACACGCCGCCGATGGCCGCACTGCCGTGGACCTGGCGCTGAAGCGCGACTACGATCTGATTCTGCTCGACGTGCTGTTGCCGCAGCTCAACGGCATGGAGGTCTTGCGGCGTGTCCGCAAGCACAAGGATGTGCCGGTGATTATGGTCACCGCGCGCGATGCCGTGATGGACAAGGTTGCCGGGCTCGACGCCGGCGCCGACGATTACCTGACCAAGCCGTTTGCGATCGAGGAGCTGTTCGCACGGATCCGCGTGGCGCTGAAGCGCTCGGAAGCCGTGCGGGCGGCTTCGGGCGTTGGCGGCGGCGGGGCCGGGGCTGGCGTAGCGAGCGGCGCGGCCGCCGGTATCGCCACAATGTCCCCGGCAACCGACACGGCCCAGACCGCTGCCGCGCCCTCCCCCGCCGCACTCGCCGTGGGTTCGGTCGCGCTCGATCCCGACCGCCGCGAAGTCACGGTCGGCGGCTCGCCCATCGCGCTCACGGCCCGCGAGTTCGACGTCCTCGCCCTGCTTATGACGCATGCCGAAACCGTGCTCACGCGCGAGCGCATCGCGCACGAGGCGCTGGGCTACGAATACGTAGGCGACACCAACAACGTCGACGTGCACATCGCGCACCTGCGCGCCAAGATCGAAGACGCCGGCGGTGCCCGCATCATCCAAACCGTGCGCGGGGTGGGCTATGTCTGCCGCGCGTAACGCCGAGACCAAGCGCGTCACCTCCATCGCCCGTGCCATCAACTGGAGCTACATGTGGCGCCGCCTGGCGAGCTACATCTGGCTCGACCTGTGGCTGCTGGTTGCTGCGGCGGCGATCCTCATCTATGGCTATAACCAAACGCTGCCCGACGGCGCGTTTACCGCGGGATGGATCCCCGGTGCCGCCGTCCACGGCATGTCGCTGACGCCCGCGCACGGCTGGGACCCCGCCACGCTCACCTATACCGTCGAGCTTGCGCGCACCACCAAGACCTTCCCCCTCGCGCAGGACCTCATCGCGCTGTGGCCCCTCTATCTTGTCGTTGCAGGTGGGCAGGTCATCAGCGTGCTCAACATGCTCGGCGGCGCCCGCCGCGTGCGCCGCACCATGGCACCGCTCAACGACCTGGCCCTGCGCGTAGACGAGCTCAGCCGTATGCAGCTCTCCGGCGGCAAGATGGAAACGCTGGAGCAGGCCATCGAGCGCGCAAGCGTCGACTCGCCGAGCGTCACCACCGGCGACGCCGACCTGGCGAGCATCGAGGTCGCGCTCAACCGCCTGCTGCGCCAGATGCAAGAGGCAAAGCTGCAGCAGATGCGCTTTGTCAACGATGCAAGCCACGAGCTACGAACGCCCATCGCGGTGATTCAGGGTTACGTAAACATGCTCGACCGCTGGGGCAAAGATGACCCGGACGTGCTGGCGGAATCCATCGCGTCCCTCAAGGCCGAAAGCGAGCATATGCAGGAGCTCGTGGAGCAGCTGCTGTTTTTGGCGCGCGGCGATGCCGGGCGCACGGTCCTGCGGCGTGCGAATACCAACCTGGCCGCACTGGTCGGCGAGGTATGCGAGGAATCGCAGATGATCGATGCCGCGCACACATATCGACTGGCGTACGATGCCGCACTTACCAGCGACCCGCGCTGCGACGCGCCCGTTGACGTGGCGCTCGTGAAGCAGGCTCTGCGCGTGATCGTGCAGAACGCCGCCAAGTATTCGGACGCGGGCACATCCATCTCGTTTGGCGTGACGCCGGATGCGGGCGCGGGCACGATCGACATAAGTGTTGAGGACGAGGGCATCGGCATGAACCAGGAATCCGCAGCCCACGCGTTTGAACGGTTCTACCGCGCCGACAACGCACGCGATGCCGGCGCGCAGGGCTCGGGTCTGGGGCTTGCCATTGCCAAGTGGATCGTCGACAGCCATGGCGGTGTCATTGGCGTGACCTCAGTCGAGGGCGTCGGCAGCCGCTTTACGATTCGCCTGCCGCGCTAGGAAGCCCCTCGGCATAAATAAAGGGATAGGGCCACACGGCCCTATCCCTTTTTGCTAGCTATGGCAGCTTGTGCGCTACTCGCGGCACAGATGCACGGCGAAGCCGGCGAACTCGCGCTTAAAGTACACGAGCTTGGTGCCGCCGTCGGGCAGCAGCACGCGCGACTCCTCGTTGACCTCGAGCCCGCGCTCGGCAAACCACTTCTCGGCCGCATCGATGTCGTTGACGGCAAAGCCAATGTGGCCCTTGGTGCCACGACCGTTCTGCTTCATGACCTCGATCAGCGAATCGTTAAAGTACGAAACCGGGGTCTCGATAACGGGTAGGCCCATCATCGTCGAGAACAGCTCCGCGATCTCCAGGGCATCGGCCGGGTCGGTGGCGTTAATGCCCACGTGGGCGACGCGCATGCCAAAGAGCTCTACCGGGTTGGCGTTCTGCTCATTCATTACAGGCAGCGCCTACTGAGCCATAACGTCGAGAACGGCCTTCTCGGCAGCGACGCGGTTCATGCCGGTCATGAAGGGCACGCCGCTCACGTACGGGCAGGTGAGGCCCTCGGGGGCAACGGTGGTGGCGATCAGCAGGTCGGCGCCCTCGTCGCAAGCGTCCTTGGCCTCAGAGATGGCGCACTGCACGATCTCATACTTGCCGGCATAACCGTTGGCGTCGAGCATGGTAGCGACCTTCTGGGCAACAAGCGTGGAAGTAGCAGCGCCAGCACCGCAAGCCAAAACGATCTTCTTCATAGGTAATGTCTCCCTTCATGGTTTACTTTAGGTAAGTGTACCGCAGCGAGCGATGGCACTCAGCCTCGATGAGCTTTTATGCCAGTTTGCTTGCGCGCTGCGTATAATACATCTAGTACGTGTTGTCATACCGCTCGCTATATGAGCGACTAAGGATCCCAATATGCCCGATTCCCGCACACTCTGGACCGCCGTCGTTATCATCTGCATCGGCGTGTCGGTGTTCTTTAGCGTCAAAAAACGCACCACGTTCAAGCGTCTGCAGCAGCTTATGGCTGCCAAGCAGTGGGACGAGTTCGATCGTTTGCTCGACGGCAAACTCACCAGCATGCTGTACCCGCGCTACAACCGCGACTACCTGCGTCTGAACTCCTATCTGCTGCGCGAGGACCACAAGCGCGCCGATGAGATGTTCGATTTGCTGCTGGGGCTCAATCTGCCCAAGATGCAGCGCGTCGACCTGGTGATTAAGGCCTTTAACTACTATGCTGGCCAGGAGGACCGCAAAAAGTCCAAGGAGCTTCTGCACGAGATCAAGGGCTTTGAGGGCGGTCAGGCCGAGGCGGTCGCACACGAATGCCAGCTGATGTACGACACGATGATCCTCAAGCGCCACAACGACATTCCCGAGCTGGAGCGCATGCTCAAGGAAGCCGGTGACGACAAGGTTAAGAGCTGCCGCCTGGAATACCTGCTAGCCCTGCAGTACCAGAACAAGGGCGACGAGGCCAAGTTCGCCGAGTACTTGGAAAAGTCGGGCCAACACTCGATGGCCGTCAACGCGTAACGGACGACTTGTGCTAGACTTCTAGTCTCACGGGGGCGTGGCGGAATTGGCATACGCAGGGGACTTAAAATCCCTCGCCGCAAGGATTGTGGGTTCGAGTCCCACCGCCCCTACCATGTAGTGCTTACGAGCCCGTGTCCCCCAGGGATGCGGGCTCATTTCTTTAAGATGCCGGTGGGGCTCGAACCCGCGAGGGGGCGAGCGTCAAGCGGACGCGCAGCGTCCGTAGCGAGCCGGCGAGGACGCCGGCAGGCAGCCGAAGCCGGTGCGGATTTGCGCAACAAATACGCAGATGTCCCACCGCCCCTACCATTTGGCTTTTACGGGCCCGTGCCCCCTGGGGATGCGGGCTCGTTTCTTCTGGATGCCGTTAAGCCTCTAAGTTGCGGTGGAATAGTTCCTGTTTTGGCAGTTTATCAGCCCATTTAGGAACTATTTCACCGCAACTTATGAGGGGATGGTTAAAGGGCGCTGAGGCTGGGGGTCCAGCCGATGGTGGGTAGCTCACCGTCGAGAGTCTCGTTGATAGTGGCAGCCATACCGGCGAGGAGGCTGTTCTCACTTACGGTGAGCGTCTTGTAGCCGCCGGCTCGCATGAGCTCGCGAATCACCACGGCGCCGGCCAGAATCACGCCCGCGCGTTTGGGCTGTACACCCGGTAGCGCGGCGATACCCTCCACATCCAGCGTAGACATACGATCGATGGCGGCCGAGATCTGCTCCATCGTAAGCTCGCGCAGGTGCACAAAGTTCGAGTCGTACGGCTCCAGTTCGTGGACCAGCGCCACGAGCGTGGTGACGGTACCGCCCACCGCAACGAGGCGCTCGGCGCGCTCAAAGTCGCTGGGCAGGCCCTCAAAATAGGCGGAGAACTGCTCGCCTGCCCACGCGGCGGCAGCCGCAAGCTCGTTCGTCGACGGCGGCAGTGCAGAGAAAAACCGCTCCGTCACGCGGCGGCAACCGATGTCCAGTGAGCGCGTTCCCTCCAGCGCAAAGACCCCGCGCTCAGGCGCATAGACGCCCGTCGCGAGCTCCGTGGATCCGCCACCCGAATCGGCGACGATGATGCGCTCGCCTGCAAAGTCGTGCGCCACGCCAAAAAACGTCAGGCGCGCCTCGACCTCGCCCGGAATCACCTGCGGTTCGAGCCCCAGATCGCGCAGGCCGTCCAGCAGCAGTGCGGCGTTGGACGCATCACGCGCAGCACTCGTGCACGTGGTGCAGATGCACGCGGCCCCAAAGGCACGGGCTTCGTCCACAAACATGTGGCACGCAGCGAGCACGCGCTCAACGGCCGCCTCGCAAAAGCGCCCCGTCGCGTCCACGCCCTCGCCCAAGTCGGTGATCTCGGTATGCTTGGACGATTCCACGATCGCCCCGCCCTCGACCTGCGCTAGCACTAGTCGCGACGACACCGTTCCCAAGTCGATCGCGGCCACCTTATATCGTTTGCAATTTGTCATTGCGGGCTCCCCTCTGGGCGCTACTCGCCGCTGGACGCGACCGTCTGACCTTCGACGCCGCTAAACCCAAACAGCATGTCGAGCGTCTGAATGTACCACGGCACGTCCTTGCCGACCTCTTCGATCTCTTTGGCCACTTCGCTGGCCTTCTTGGCGTTTGAGGACTTTTTGCTCGACGACGAATCCGAATCCTCGTCCAGACCCTGTACTTCAATCCTCTTTTCGCCGGGCATCACCATGCCCAGTTCCCGTGCCCGATCCTTAATGCCCTCTTCCGAGAGCCACTTGTCAGTGTCTTTTTTCATCTCGTCTCTGTATTGCTCGCGAATCTCGACCTGCTTGGCCAAGATGTCGCTCGAACGCTTTGCCACGTACAGATCGCGCACGGGGAAATACAGGCTCACGAGCACCAGCGCCACCACGATACCGATAAACAGCGGACGCAGAGGGCCATGCGTAAAGTCATAGATCGCCTTGACCACCGCGTTGTCGTTGGCGTAATGCATAAAGTCCGAGCCCGAAAGACGGTTCGAGGGCCTACTCGATTTGTCGTGTGCTTGAGTCGAGGGACGCGACGCATGCGACGAACGTGCCGGGCGCACCGGTCCATCTGCCAAGGTATTTGATTGAGCATTGGGGCGCGAGGTACTTGTCGGGCGCTGCGCGGGGCGGTCGACGCCGGCGTAGGCGGACCCACCGAGCTGCACCGTGCGCGCACGGCGAGGCGACGGCTCACGCGAACCGGCGGAATAGTGCCTGTTGTCGTAAATCTGATCCATGTGCGCCTTGTGCGGTTGAGGTTTGTTTGCGCTAAGTCCTTTAGTTATAGCACGAGCGCCCGCACCGCCTTCGCCAGCCTTTGCTCGACATAAAAAAGGCGCTGAGCCATATGGCCCAGCGCCCACAGCGCTTTGCGGCGTCCAGCCAAGGCGGGGCGGAACCGAGTCAGCCTCCTCCTCGCCAAATTCGCCCGTTTAGCGAATGTTGTAGAACGCGGCCTTGCCGGCGTAGTGCGCGCTGCCCTCGAGCTCGTCCTCGATACGGATGAGCTGGTTGTACTTGGCGATGCGGTCGCTACGGCACGGGGCGCCCGACTTGATCTGGCCGGCATTGACGCCCACGACCAGGTCGGCGATCGTGGAATCCTCGGTCTCGCCGGAGCGGTGGCTCACGATGCAGGCGTAGCCGGCCTCCTTGGCGGTCTCGATGGCCTCGAGCGACTCGGTGAGCGTGCCGATCTGGTTGACCTTGACCAGGATCGCGTTGGCGGCGCCCAGCTTGATGCCCTTCTTGAGGCGCTCGGTGTTGGTGACGAACAGGTCGTCGCCCACCAGCTGCACCTTGTTGCCAATGCGGCGGGTCAGCTCGACCCAGCCGTCCCAGTCCTCCTCGGCCATGCCGTCCTCGATGGAGATGATGGGATAGGTGTCGACGAGCTTCTCCCAGTAATCGACCATCTGGGCACTCGTGTACTCCACGCCCTCGCCCTTGAGCTCGTACATGCCGGTCTCGGCGTTGTAGAACTCGGTCGAGGCCGGGTCCATGGCGTACATGAAGTCGACACCGGGCTTAAAGCCGGCCTTCTCCACGGCCTTGGTGATGTACTCGAACGGCTCGGCGTTGGTCTTGAGGTTGGGGGCAAAGCCACCCTCGTCGCCCACGCCGCCGCCCAGGCCTGCCTCGTGCAGCACGCCCTTGAGGGTGTGGTATACCTCGGCGCACCAACGCAGGCCCTCGGTAAAGCTCGGGGCGCCCACCGGCATGATCATGAACTCCTGGAAGTCGACGTTGTTGTCGGCATGCACGCCGCCGTTGAGAATGTTCATCATGGGCGTGGGCAGCAGGTGGGCGTTGACGCCACCCAGGTACTGGTACAGCGAAAGACCCGCCGACTCGGCAGCGGCGCGGGCAACTGCCAGCGACACGCCCAGAATGGCGTTGGCGCCGAGCTTGGTCTTGTTGGGGGTACCGTCCGCGGCAATCAGCGCGGCATCGACGGTGCGCTGATCGAAGGCGTCGAGGCCCACGACGGCGTTAGCGCACTCGTTATTGACGTGCTCGACGGCCTGCGAGACGCCCTTGCCCAGGTAGCGACCCTTGTCGCCATCGCGCAGCTCGCAGGCCTCAAAGGCGCCGGTCGAAGCGCCCGAAGGCACCATTGCGCGGCCAAAGCTACCGTCCTCGAGCACGACCTCGACCTCGACAGTGGGATTGCCGCGGCTGTCGAGCACCTCGCGACCGTAGACGTCCAAAATATCGCTCATGTTGTCTCCCTCTCACTTGGAAACATAGTGGATGCAAGCGACCGGCTGACCGTGCACCGTCGGTGCGCCTCCGTAAGTTAGCCATGTCGCACTTTTTGCATTATGCCCTAAGTTAGCCGAGGGATACACTTGATTTTCGAAAAATTTAGCGGGAACGATGAGGCGTGTCAGCCCGTCGTTCCCGCAGTCTTACTCCTCCGCCTTTGCGGCATCCCACAGGTCGTTAAGGCCGTGGGTCGAAAGCTCGGCAAGATCCACGTGGGCGTCAGCCGCCATCTGCTCCATCGCAGCCCAGCGGCGGCGGAACTTGGCCGTGCTCGCGCGCAGGGCACTCTCGGCGTCAATCCCCTCTTTGCGCGCAACGTTGACTAGGGCAAAGAGCAGGTCGCCAAACTCCATCTCGCGCTCGGGCGAGCCGGGCTCCTCGGCCTCAAACTCGGCACGCTCCTCGGCGACCTCGTCCCACACATCCTGGACCGTCTCCCACTCAAAGCCCACGGCCGCCGCCTTGCGCGACACCTTCTGAGCTTGCATCAGCGCCGGCAGGTGCGTGGGCACGCCGTCGAGCAGGCCTTCGGGCGCAGCCTCGTCCGCCGCCACAGCCTTGTCCTTGGCAGCCTTCTCGGCAAGCTTGACCTCATCCCAGATCTTGAGCACCTCGTCGGGGTTGTCGGCATCCGCATCGCCAAACACGTGCGGGTGGCGGCGAATGAGCTTGGCGTCGATATCGCGCGCCACGTCGGCCAGCGTAAACTCGCCGGCGTCCGCCGCAATCTGCGCATGCAGCACCACCTGCATGAGCACGTCGCCCAGCTCCTCGCGCAGATGCGTGGCATCGTCGGCCTCGATACAGTCGAGCGCCTCATAGGCCTCCTCGATCATGTTCTTGCCAATGCTACGGTGCGTCTGCTCACGGTCCCACGGACAGCCGTCGGGCTGACGCAGGCGCCAGATGGTCTGCACCAGATGCTGCAGCTCGGCCGACGCGTCGACCAGCGTAGACAGGTCGCGCGAGCCCTCGGCATTTTGCTGAGCCATGTGCTGCGCCATGGTTATTCCTCCTCCAGGATCACGTGACGGAACGCGCCGCCCTCGTAGATGCCGTAGCTGTGCGTACCGTCCTTGGGAATGCTCACGCTGCCGGGGTTGAAGAGCCACAGGCCCGGGTGCGCCTCGCTTGCCTCGTTAACCTTGATATGCGTGTGGCCGTAGACGAGCGCGGAGCCCTCGGGCAGCGCGGGCGCGTGGTCGACGCTGTTGTGCATGCCGGCGCCAAAGACGTGGCCGTGCGTCAGGAACAGCTCGCGGCCGGTCTCGTCGAACAGCGTGGCGTAGTCCGCCATGACGGGGAAGTCGAGCACCATCTGGTCGACTTCGGCGTCGCAGTTGCCGCGCACCGCGATGATGCGGTCGGCCAGGGCGTTGAGCAGCGGAATCACGCGCTTGGGGGCGTAATCGCGCGGCAGGTCGTTGCGCGGGCCGTGGTAGAGCAGGTCGCCTAGCAGCACGATGCGGTCGGGCTGCTCGGACTCGATGGCGGTGCAGAGGCGCTCAGTCCAATATGCCGAGCCGTGAATGTCGGAGGCGATGAGGTATTTCATGGGGAGTCCTTTCGGTGTGGGGTTGATGGGGGCTGAATACGGAGTCCAGCGGATGTGGAGCCCATCTACTGTGTTACTCAAATCGAAGCGCCGCACTCTGAGCCGCCTGCATCACGCGTTGGAGCGGCACGCCATGTTCGCGGGCAAGACGGGCGCAATCCTCGTACTCGGGAGCCGCGCGCTCGCTGCCGTCTGGCAGGGTCGCCACCTTAACGGACACCTCGCCCCAAGGCGTCGCTACCTGCTCAAAACGACGCGGCAGGCAAACGCGTTCCATCACCTGGCGACGAACGGCGTTGGTCGTGGTTTCCAAAAAGATAATCGTCTGCAGGCGTTCGATATCCTCATGCGAGCAGATCACCTGCAGCTGCCAGCCGGGGCGGCCTTTTTTGCAGTAGAGGGGCAGCCAGTGCACCTCGCGGGCGCCTGCCTCGCGCAGGCGGTCGGCGGCATAGGCGAGCACCTCGGGCGACGCGTCGTCAATATCGCACTCCAGCTTGACGATGGTTTCGGGCGCATCGGTCTCGCGGGACAGCGGAGATGTACTTCCACGTTGCATACGGTCCGGATCCTTTCCGCACGGGCTCGTTTTGTTCATCCAAACGCTAGCACATCACGGGCGGCGCAGGGGCGGCGTCATGGGATAGGCGCGACTTTCGTCCGTCGTCACCCTCGCCCTCATCCAAACATGTACGTCAGCCTCCAAACATGTCATTTTTTGCAGCTTTTGGAGGCTGACGTACACGTTTTGGAGCGGGGCCACACACGATCAAAATTGCGCCCGCACTCCGTCCACCACAAAGTTCGCCGCACTCAACAATTTTGAACTTTCTACGCAGTTCATCGGCTAAAAATTACCCTCGGCATACTTATCCGCTGCACGATGTTACTCTAGTTGCATTTGGCTAACTAAGCGGCTGCCGACGACCCAGCCCGGCACCGTTACGGCATAGGAGGTTTCATGTTCGAGAAGCGGCTCTTCTCCCTGGTTCCGCAGGCAACGCCCTACATTATGGCAAGCGTCCTGTTTAAGTGGATCGCGCTCATGGCAAACATCACGGTGATGTGGATGCTTGCGCGCATCTTGGGCGGCATCGTCACGAACGGTCTTTCCGCCGCGCTCGCCGTCGATGCCCTCGCACAGGCGGCCTTGCCGCTCGCCGCCGCCATCATCGTGCGCGCCGCCTCCATCTACCTGGCCCAACGCGCCGGCGACAAGGCCGCGTTCGAGGCCGTCCGCCGCGTGCGCTCGCTCGTCTACGACAAGCTCACCGCACTCGGCCCCTCCTACACCGAAACCGTCCCCACCGCCGAGGCCGTCCAGACCAGCGTCGAGGGCGCCACGCAACTCCAGGTGTACTTTGGCGGTTACCTGCCGCAGCTCTTCTTTGCCGGTTTGGCACCCATCACGCTGTTTGTACTGCTCGTGGGCCAAGCGGGTCTTCCCGCCGCGCTACTGCTCGCCTGCGTTCCGGTCATCCCCGTCTCCATCATGATGGTCATGCGCAACGCCAAAAAGATCGGTGCCGAGTACTGGGGCAGCTATGTCGATCTTGGCGGCATGTTCCTGGAGGCCGTGCAGGGTCTCACCACCCTTAAGGTCTACCAGGCCGATCGCAGCTGGCACGAGCGCATCAACGCCGAGTCCGAGCGTTTCCGCACAGCGACCATGCGCCTGCTGGTGATGCAGCTGCGCTCCATTTGCGTTATGGACCTGGTCGTCTATATGGGCGCCGCGCTCGGCATTATCGTAGCCACGCTGCAGCTCGCCACGGGCAAGATTGGCTTTGAGGCTGCCTTCCTCATCGTCTTTCTGTCGCAGGAGTTCTTTTTGCCCATGCGCCGCCTGGGATCGCTGTTCCACACGGCCATGAACGGCATGGCCGCCTCGCGCCGCATGTTTGGCATTTTGGATACGCCCGAGTCCGAGCGCGGCGATGTTGAGCTTGACGGTCGCGGCGATATCGAGCTCACGGACGTGAGCTATGCCTACGGCGACCGCACGGTGCTGGACAGCGCCAGCGCGACCATTGCGCACGGCTCGCTCGTGGCACTCGTGGGCGAAAGCGGCGGCGGCAAATCTACGCTCGCGGGGATTATCGCGGGCCGCAAGGGTGCCTACCGCGGCAGCGTGCGCATTGGCGGCGTCGAGCTGCGCGATGCCACGGCCACCTCACTCATGCGCGCCGTCACGCTGGTGCCCACCAACGGCTACCTGTTTGCCGGCACCCTGCGCGACAACCTGCTGCTCGCCCAGCCCAGCGCCACCGATACCGAGCTTTTGCGCGCACTCGACCGCACGCGCGTGGCGGCCTTTGTGCAGGCCAACGGCGGGCTCGACATGGTGATTAACGAGGGCGGCACCAACCTTTCGGGTGGCCAGCGCCAACGCGTGTGCATGGCACGCGCCCTGCTGCACGACTCGCCCATCTATGTGTTTGACGAGGCGACGAGCAATGTGGACGCTGCGAGCGAAGCCGCGATCGGCGAGGTCATCGCATCGCTTGCCGGCGAGCACACTGTAATTGTGGTGGCACACCGCCTGTCGACGATCGTGGACGCCGACCAGATTCTGGTGCTGGAACGCGGTCGCATTGTCGAGCACGGGACTCACGGCGAGCTCTTGGCAACCGCGGGCGCCTATGCGCGCATGTGGAACAGCCAGGAGCAGCTCTCGGCATATGCGTATGCGGAGGATGATGCCGAGGATGCCGGCGCGGTTGAGGCTGTTGACGGCAGCACCGCCCGTGCCGATGGCCTCAACGGTGCCGGCTCGTCTTCCGCTGCCGCGGCGCCTGACTCCGGCCGCGCCCGTCGCTCGGCGCCGTCCATCATGTGGCGCATGATGGGGCTCGTCCGACCGCTTGCCGGCTGGCTTGTGCTAGCCGTCGCGCTGGGCAGCATTGGTATGCTCACTGCCGCGTTCGTGCCGGCCTTTGGCGCCCTTGGCCTTATGGCCGCGCTGGGCCGCTACGCCTTGGGGCTTGGTCTGATCGCAGCATGCGCGGCCTGTGCCGCCTGCGGCATCGCACGCGGGCCGCTCCACTACGGCGAGCAGCTCTGCAACCACTACATCGCGTTTCGCCTGCTCGCGCACATCCGCGACTTGGTGTTTGGCGCCCTGCGCCAGCTCGCCCCCGCCAAGCTCGAGGGCCGCGGCAAGGGCGATCTCGTGAGCCTGGTCACCTCGGATATCGAGCTGCTCGAGGTCTTCTACGCGCACACCATCTCGCCCATTGCCATCGCTCTGGTCTGCACCGTTGTGTTTGAGGGCTTTTTGCTGGCTGTGAGCCCCGAGCTCGCGGGCATCGCGCTCGTGGCCTACGCGGTCCTGGGCGTGCTACTGCCCCTGACCTCGGCCAAGGCATGCGGCACCACTGGCCGCCAGAGCCGCGAGGGCGCCGGTAAGCTGGGTGCCTTTGTGCTCGACAGTCTACGCGGCGCGTCCGAGACTATCCAGTTTGCCGGTGGCGCCGATCGCAGCCGTGCCCTGGGCAAGCTGACCGAGCAAGTCGGCGCCGTGGACGCGCGCCTCAAGCGCCGCCAGGCGGCCAGCGAGGCCGTAGCCGATGCGCTTATTCTTGCGGCCAATCTGGTGATGCTCGGGCGAGCGCTGCAGCTGGTGGCTGCGGGAACGATCGATTTTGCCGCAGCGTTTGTCGCCGTCTTTACCTTTGTGTCGTCGTTTGGCTCGGTGATGGCCGTGAGCCGCCTGGGCGCCTCACTGCAGGAGACGCTCGCCTCGGGCGCACGCGTGCTCGATTTGCTCGACGAGCAGCCCCAGTGCGCCGAGGTCGCCGATGGACAGGACGTTGAGTTTGCCGGCGCCGCAGCCGAGCATGTGAGCTTTAGCTATGCGGACGGCGTGGACGCGGGTGGTGCCGACGCCACAGAGCAGGCCGCGAATGACCCCGCTTCGAGTCTCATCCTCGACGACGTGACCTGCACCTTTGCGCCCGGCACCATGACCTGCATCATGGGGCGCTCGGGCTCGGGCAAGTCGACGCTGCTTAAGCTGCTCATGCGTTTTTGGGACCCCGCAGCCGGCACCATCACGGTGAGCGGCGTCGATGCCCGCCACATCAACACGGCGAGCCTGCGCAGCCACGAGGCCTATATGACCCAGGACACACATCTGTTCTGCGGCACCGTACGCGAGAATCTGCTGGTCGCGCGCGCCAACGCCACCAATGCCGAGCTGCTCGACGCTTGCCGCTCCGCCTCACTCACCACGCTCATCGACCGCCTGCCGCAGGGTCTCGACACCCCGGTTGCCGAGCTAGGCGACTCGCTCTCGGGAGGCGAGCGCCAGCGCATCGGCCTTGCGCGTATCTTCCTCAACGACGCACCCTTCATCTTGCTCGACGAGCCCACCAGCGCACTCGACGCTCTCAACGAGGCAGCCGTAATGCAGGCCGTTGACGAGCTCAAGCGCCGCGGCAAGACCATCGTGCTCGTAAGCCATCGCGCCAGCACCTGCGCCTTTGCCGATTTCTCGCTTTCGGTCGAGCACGGGAGGCTGAGCTAGATGGCGCGCACCGCCGACACACCGGAGCTGGCACGCAAACGTGAGCGCGAGGCCCAAATGGTGTCGCAGATGATTGCGCTGTGGTGCCGCGGGCATCATGGCGGCGGGCATGCGATCGAGCAGGCTGGCGACGATGAGCCCGCGCGCGTGAAGCTCGGCCTTCGGACCATTACGCTCTGCCCCGAATGCGCCGAGCTGCAGAAATACGCCATCGCGCGCATTGAGCACTGCCCGCACATGGGCACCAAGACATTTTGCTCGGCCTGTCCTTCGCATTGTTACCGGCCTGCCATGCGCGAGAAGATACGCGAGGTCATGCGCTGGTCGGGACCGCGTATGATCCGCTATCGCCCCATCACCGCCGTGCGGCACGCGATGGTAACGGTGCAGGCCAAACGCGTGGCGGCACGAAGCAAGTAGTCGCCGGCGCCGGCACGCGCCGCCTGCCCTTTCCAGTCGGTTTCGACTTGCAGCGTTCCCGCCGCGCCGAGGCTGCGCCATTACAATGGAACGGATTCGCCAAATGCAAAGGAGCCGCCATGTCCGCTTGCCCGCTGGTCGATTGTCACACCCACACCTCGTTTTCGGATGGCCATGCCTCGTTTGAGGACAACGTCCGCGCTGCTGCCGCCGCCGGCTGCCGCGTTATGGTCTCGACTGACCACCTCACCCTGCCCGCCAGCATGGACGCCAACTGCGAAGTGCAGGTTGTCGAGGGCGACCTGACGGCGCATCGCCTGGCGTTTGAGGACGCCCGCAGGCTTGCCGCGCAAATCGCGCCGGAGCTTGAGCTTATCTATGGCTTTGAATGCGACTGGTACGAAGGTTGCGAGCCTTTGGTTGAGGGCTGGTCCGCGGGTGCCATAGTGCGCTTGGGCAGTGTGCACTGGATTGGCGACCCGGGCGATATCATGGCCGGCGCTGCGGGTACGGCGGGAACGGAGGGCGTCGCTCGCCCTGATACGCCCGATTCGCTCTGCGGCTGGATCGACGACGACACCAACCTGCATGTTTGGGAAAACCTGGGCGTGCGCGGCGTGTGGGAGCGCTACGTCGACGACTGGTGCCGTGCTTGCGAAAGCTCACTCAACTTTGATGTAATGGCCCATCCCGACCTGGTCATGCGCTTTTCGAAGGAAGGCTTTGCGCCCGACTTTGACCCCGCGCCGTTTTGGCAGCAGATGGCCGAGTGCGCCCATGACACGGGCCGGCGCGTTGAGGTCTCGACCGCCGCACCGCGCAAGGGCCTCGATGACTACTATCCCGCGACCGGATTGCTGCGTTGCTTCGCCCACGCCGAGGTGCCAATCACCTTTGGCTCGGACGCACACCGCGCCTGTGACATCTGTTGGAATATCCGCGAAGCGCAGGCCCACGCCTACGACTGCGGTTATCGAACCTTCGACATCCCCCACCCCACCGGAGAATGGGAGTCCACGCCCCTCGCCTAAGATTAGTCGTTGGGGACGTTCTTAAACGACTAGTGGCGGCGGGCATTGAGTTCGCCGGCCAGTTCGTCGAGGGTGATGCCGTAGCGTTCGAGTGTCACGAGCAAGTGATAGATCAGGTCGCCGGCCTCGTAGCGAATGTGATCGTGGTCGTTATCCTTGCAAGCCATGATAACCTCGCTCGCCTCCTCGGCAAGCTTCTTGAGCAGCTCGTCCTCGACATCGGTCAGCAGACGGGCGGTATAGCTCTCCTGCGGCGACGCATCGCGACGGCCGTGAATCACCTCAGCAAGGCCGGTCAAGGTCTCGCCGATATTTCCCGGCTGCACGTTAGCGGTTCTGACTCCCATGGTTATTTCCTCTCGTTACTGCAGCGTAAAGTAGGTACCGGCCTCATCGAACCGAGGCTTTGCACCCTTCTTCCCAAAGAACCCATCGATGACGGCATGGGCCTCATCGAGCCTTTCTTTCTCGGTCTCGAGCCAAAGCGACTGTGCCCCGCAGGCATCGGTCAGATGCACGCGGCACGGCACGCCCGCACGGAGGAGCTCGGCGTTACAATCGGCGACTTCGAACGGCGTCACGACCCTCATCGCGCTCCCCCTTCCACGCGCTTAAAGAAGCAGGTACGGTTGCCGGTGTGGCAGGCCGGACCCGGCGAGTCGACCTTGACCAGCAGCGTATCGCTATCGCAGTCGGCCCAGAGTTCCTTGACCTCCTGCATATTGCCGCTCGTCGCGCCCTTGTTCCAGAGCTCTTGGCGGCTGCGGCTCCAAAACCACGTGGTGCCGGTCTTGAGCGTCAGCCCCACCGATTCCTCATTCATCCAAGCAACCATAAGCACCTCACCGGTGTCATACTGCTGAACCACACAGGGAATCAGCCCGCGGGCGTCGTATTTAAGATCAGCAGCTTCTACTACCTCAGTCATCATTTCTCCCAAGTAATAACAGTAAGCCCCACAGGTCGGCGAGGGTTGTCCAGGTGCCGCA
This sequence comes from uncultured Collinsella sp., assembly GCA_900543275.1. Lineage (GTDB taxonomy): Bacteria > Actinomycetota > Coriobacteriia > Coriobacteriales > Coriobacteriaceae > Collinsella. The sequence goes on from UQQL01000001.1 coordinate 97,081, forward strand.
GGTTGCCGCGAAAGAGGAGCGACGCGTACTTTGGTACGCGAGCGACGGTTTGAGCGGCAAGATGCGGTGCCTGGGCAAGCCGCAGCGCTAGAAGTCCAACCTGACAGGGATGCCCTGCGAGGCCATGTACTCCTTCACCTGGCGAATGCTGAAGGTTCCAAAGTGAAAGACGCTGGCCGCCAGTACGGCGTCGGCTTCGCCCTCGATCACGCCCTCGGCAAAATGCTCGAGCGTGCCCACGCCGCCGCTCGCGATGACGGGGATTGGCACCGCGCGCGCCACGGCGCGGGTGAGCGCCAGGTCAAAGCCAGCCTTGGTGCCGTCGCGATCCATACTGGTCAGCAGAATCTCGCCGGCGCCGCGACGAGCCGCCTCCTCGGCCCATGCCACTGCATCGATACCCGTGGCGTTGCGGCCTCCTGCGGTAAAAACCTCCCACTTGTCGGCATCCGGCTGCCCAGGCAGGCCGACGCGCTTGGCATCGATCGCCACGACCACGGCCTGGCTGCCAAACGCCGCGGCAGCTTGGCTGATCAGCGACGGGTCACGCACGGCGGCAGAGTTGAGCGATACCTTGTCGGCACCGGCCGCCACCATGGTTCGCATGCCCGCCAGGTCGCGGAAACCGCCGCCCACGGTATAGGGAATAGCGAGCTCCTCGGCCGCGTGCGCCGCCATCTCGATGGTCGTCGCGCGGTTGTCGCTCGTAGCGGTAATGTCCAGGAAGACGACCTCGTCTGCACCCTCGCGGTCGTAGGCACGGGCAAGCTCCACCGGATCGCCCGCATCGCGCAGGCTCACAAAGTTGACGCCCTTGACCACACGGCCGTCCTTGACGTCTAGACAGGGAATCACGCGCTTGGTAAGCATGGGCTACTCCTCCCCTCGGGCGGCGGCCAACGCCTGTACCAGCGTAAAGTTGCCCTCGTAGAGCGCACGGCCGGTGATGGCACCTTCAATCGCGCCCTCGCCCACCGCGGCGAGCGCGCGGATGTCGTCGAGCGTCGAGATGCCGCCCGAAGCCACGACAGGAAATCCCGCGACCTCGGCCACATGGCGATACGCCGCCACATCGATGCCCGTCTGCATGCCATCGCGCGCGATGTCGGTATACACCAGATGCTTAAAGCCCAGCTCGGAAAGCTGCGCCACGGCATCGTCGAGCGCCACGCCCGCGCCGTCGCGCCAGCCATTCACCTTGACCTGACCGTCGCGCGCGGCAATATCTGCCACCAACAGCTCGCCAAAGCCTTGGGCTGCCACCTCGGCAAAACCCGGCTCAGTCACCAGCACGGTGCCCAGTGCGATGCGGCGTGCACCGTAGCCGGCCAGCTCGTCGATGCGCGCGAGCGAGCGGACACCGCCGCCCACGTCCACGGACAGGCCGTCGACGCCGCAGATAGCCTTAATCGCCGCCGAGTTGGCAGCGCACGCGTCCTCGTCCTCGCCAAAGGCAGCGGACAGGTCGACGACATGCACCCAGTTCGCGCCCTGCTCGGCAAACGAGCGGGCGACGGCGACGGGGTCGTCGGAATATACCTTGCAGCGGCTGCGGTCGCCGCGCTCCAGGCGCACGACCTTGCCACCGATCAGATCGATTGCGGGAAACAGGATCATCGGCCGGCCTCCTCGACGATGTTGACAAAGTTCTTAAGGATGCGCTGTCCCAGCGCCGAGGATTTCTCGGGATGGAACTGGCAGCCCCACACGTTGCCGTGGCGCACGATGCACGGAAAGCTCCGCGTATAGTGCGTGCGCGCCAGCACATCGGCGGCATCGGCATCGCCTGCCACCGCGTAGCTGTGGGTAAAGTACATGTTGGTGCCCTCGGCAAAACCGGCGAGCAGCGGATCGGCCGCACCGGCGGGCGTCATATGCACCTGGTCCCAGCCCACGTGCGGCACCTTCAGGCGACTCGACTCCAAGCGCGTGCACGAGCCGCGCATAATGCCCAGGCCATCGACCCAGGGGCCGCCAGCCTGCTCGGGGGTGCCGCCATCCGCGACCACGCCCTCGTCCGCAGGCACGCCCTCGTTGCCGCGCTCAAAAAAGAGCTGAAGACCCAGGCAGATGCCGAGCAGCGGAGTTCCGGCGGCAACGGCATCGAGCACGGCGGCCTCCTCGCCGCTCTGGCGCATAAAGGCGATCGCGTCGTAGAACGCGCCCACGCCCGGGATAACCAGGCCGTCGGCGTTGCGGATCTGTTCCGGATCGTCCGACGTGCAAGCGGCGGCACCGGCGCGCGCAAGCCCGCGCACGACGCTCGACAAGTTGCCCTTGCGGTAGTCGACCACCACGATCTTCGGTTCGCCCACGCGACCCCTCCTCCTCATCTTGTCAAAAACCACCACAAAGGGGACAGGCGCCTTCGTGGTGGTTTTACCCTTGCGGCGGTTACAGTGAGCCCTTGGTGCTGGGGATGCCCTGCACGCGGGGATCGAGCTCGCAGGCGCGGCGCATCGTGCGACCAACGGCCTTAAAGGCGGCTTCGATAATGTGGTGCGAGTTGCCGCCCGCCAGCTCGCGCACGTGCAGCGTGAGCTTGGCGTCACGCGCGAAGGCATAGAAGAACTCGACGGCTAGCTCAGTATCGAAGCTGCCCACGCGCTCGGTCGGCACGGGCAGCTCGCAGTAGGCCTGCCCGCGGCCCGAAATATCAACAGCAGCCATCACGAGCGTCTCGTCCATGGCGATCGCCGCGTCGGCAAAGCGCGTAATGCCCACCTTGTCGCCCAGCGCCTGGCAAAACGCCTCGCCCAGCACAATGCCCGTGTCCTCGACGGTATGGTGCGCATCGACCTCGACGTCGCCCACCGCGTGCACCGTCAGATCGAACAGACCATGGCGGCCAAAAGCGTTGAGCATGTGGTCGAAAAACAGCACGCCGGTCGAGATATCGCACACGCCGCTTCCGTCCAAGTCGAGCTTTACGACAATGTCGGTCTCGCCCGTCTTGCGGGTTACCTCGGCATAGCGGTCCATCTACATCTCCTCCTTCACCAGCGCGGCAAACGCGGCCAGCACCTCATCGTTTTCCTGCGGGGTGCCCACGGTAATGCGCAGACAATCCGCGAGCCCCGGCGCGTAGCTAAAGTCGCGCACCAGAATCGAATACTCGTCGCGCAGACGCTCGCGCACGCGCGTGGCATGCGGCGTGCGCGCGAGCACAAAATTCGCCGCGCTCGGCCATACCTCCACGGGCAGACCCTCGGCAGCCATTGCGTGCAGGGCACACAGTTCGCGCTTGCGCTCGGATGCGACCTGCGCCACCACGGGCGCGTACGCATCGCGGGCACGCACGCAGGCAAGCGCGGCGGCCTGGCTCAGCACATTGACCGAATAGATCTGGCGAATCGCCGCGAACACATCGATGACCTCGGGCGCCGCGATCACATAGCCCAGACGCGTGCCGGCGGCGCCAAACGCCTTGGACAGCGTATGCAAAATCACCAGGTTGGGATGCTCGGCGATAAGGCCTTGCGCCGTGGTTGCCGTGCCAAACGAATCGTCGGCAAACTCAACGTAAGCCTCGTCGACCATCACCATGCCGGGACACGCATCGCACAGGGCCGCGACAAAGTCGAGCGGCGCCACATCGCCCGTGGGATTGTTGGGCGAGGTCACGATGGCGAGATCGCACTCGGGAGCCGCCGCAAGCACCGCCGCATGGTCGAGCTCAAAGGTCACCGGGTCGCGCCACACGTCGCGCACCTCGGTCTGGCACAGCGACGCAAAGAACGCGTACTCGCTAAAGCACGGCGGGCAGTTGAGCAGGGTCCGCCCCGCGCCGCCAAACGCCAGCAGGTAGTTATAGAGCAGCTCATCGCCGCCGTTTCCCGCGCAAATATTCTCACGCGCCACGCCATGCCAGGCAGCGAGCTCATCGCGCAGGTCGTTGGACATGGGATCGGGATAACGGTTGAGCGGCGTGGCAGCCAAGGCCGCATCAACCGCCTCGCGCACGCCAGCAGGTACGGGATAGGTGTTCTCGTTGGCCGAAAGATTGATGCGCGTGGGCGTAAAGTTGGGATCGTAGGGCTCGATACCGGCCAAGTAGGGCTGGACGAGCTCCTTCATGCGCGGCGTGAGTTCGGCCATGTTAGGCCTCCCCGCCGGTCGCGCCAGCGGCACCGCCCGCAGCCGCCGCCAGGTCCACGCCCTCGGAGACCGTCGCGGTCGCATCGCCCGGCCAGGCAACCTTGGTCAGGTCGGCCGCGGCCAGCGACGCGGCACTTACGGCATCCTCGCCCTGCTCCAGCACGCGGCGGCGCAGTGCGGCCGAAAGTGCGTGCGCCCATAGACCCTCGGCCTCGGCCAGACGCTGCGTAGCAGGAGCGTCGGAGAGCAGACCTTCGGGCGTATAGCAAATGACGCTCGAGCGCTTAACGAACTCTTCGACCGAAAGCGGGTTGGAGAACATGGCCGTGCCGCCGGTCGGCAGCGTGTGGTTGGGACCGGCGACGTAATCGCCGAGTGGCTCGGAGCTCCAGGCACCCACAAAGATGGCACCGGCGTTGCGAATGCCGCCGAGCAGGCCCATCGCGTCCTTGCAGTGCAGCTCAAGGTGCTCAGGCGCCACGGTGTTCACGGCCTCGACGGCGGCAGCCATATCGGCGGCGACCACGATGGTGCCCTCGTTATCGAGCGAGGCGCGCGTGATCTCGGCGCGCGGGGACTGCGCCACCAGAATGTCGATACCCGCCTCGACCTCGCGCGCAAACTGCTCGTCGCAGGTCACCAGATAGCAGGCAGCCAGCGGATCGTGCTCGGCCTGCGCCATCAAGTCGGCCGCGACCACCATGGGCTTGGCCGTGGCATCGGCCAACACGCAGACCTCGGAGGGGCCAGCGACCATGTCGATGCCCACGTCGCCCGAGACAATCTGCTTGGCAGCGGCAACAAAAGCGTTGCCCGGACCGGTGATTTTATCGACGCGCGGAATGGTCTCGGTACCGTACGCCAGCGCGGCCACGGCCTGAGCGCCGCCCACCATATAGATCTCATCCACGCCGCCGAGCTTGGCTGCCGCGAGCGTGTAGGGGCTGATCAGGCCGTCCTTTTGCGGCGGGGTCACCATGACCACGCGCTCAACGCCGGCGACCTTGGCGGGAATGGCGTTCATAAGCACGGTGGAAGGGTACTGTGCACGACCGCCCGGCACATAGATGCCGGCCGCAGCAAGCGGGGTCACCTTAACGCCGAGCATCGTGCCGTCCGGGCGCGTGGTAAACCAGCTCTGCTCGACCTCGCGCTGGTGGAACTCGCGAATCTGGCGTGCAGCCTTTTCGAGCGCCGCGACAAAAGCGGGATCGAGGCCTTCGAGCGCGGCATCGATCTGCTCTTGCGGCAGACGGAAGCTCTGCAGTTCAACGCCGTCAAAACGCTGACAGTAATCGCGCACCGCGGCATCGCCGTTGGCACGCACGTTGGCCACGATATCGCGGGCGGCGTCAACAATTTTTTGCGGTAGCACGCCCTTGCGGTTGAGCTGATTGGTAACGAGACGCTCGCCGGGAGCAAGTTTGATGGTCTTCATATCGGTATCCCCTATCGGTCGAGATTGTGTTCGAAAAACGAGAGGCCGGGCGGCGGCGCCAATTGGCCCGCAGCCCGTACGTTGGGGCGCCCGTGCGCGCTCGCGCTATTGTGCCGAGCCCGCGACGGGCTCAAAATGCTTGTCCTTCACGGCCGCCACCAAGCGATCTGCCAGATTGCGCACGCGCGGATCCAAGCGAGCGGCACCCGGGTTGACAAAGAAGCGGGCCGTGCAGTCCATAATGCGGCCGGTGATGACCAGGTCGTTGTCGCGCAGGGTGGCACCCGTGGCGGTAATGTCCACGATGCGATCGGTCATGCCGACAATGGGGCCCAGCTCGATGTTGCCGTGCAGCGAGACGATATCGGCGTTCACGCCGCGCTCGGCATACCAGGCACTCGCGATGCGCGGGTACTTGGTTGCCACGCGAAGCGAACCGCGGCGGGCATAGTTTCGCTCGGCCTGCCCGGCGCGCCATGCGGGCTCCGCCTCGATAAAGGTGCACAGGCCATAGCCCAGGTCGACCAGCTGCAGCAAGTTGAGGTCGGCCTCGATGAGCGAGTCCCAGCCGCAGATGCCACAGTCGGCACCGCCGCAGCCCACAAAGGCAGGCGCATCGCTGGGGCGCACGATGACAAACTCGATATCGCCGACCGTGCCCTCGCCAGCACGCGTGTCGCGACCGCGCACAATCAGGTGACGGCCGGGATCACGCAGCTCAGAGACGTCCAGGCCCGCGGCCTCGAGCACGTCGAGCGTATCGGCCTTAAGCGAGCCCTTGGGCACGGCGATGCGCAGCGGACCCTCGGCACCACGGCCCGCGGCGTGATCGCCATCGGAAGCGGCGTCCTCGGCCGAGGTACGCGCGGCCTCCAGGCGCTCGAGCGAAAAGGCAAAGCCCGCCGCCGGCACCTCGATGCCATCGCCGAACGCGCCGGTAAAGATGGAGTCATAGCGACCGCCCGAGCCCACCGGATCGGGCAAGCCGCCGGCATAGGCCTTAAAGACCAAGCCCGTGTAGTAATCAAAAGAGTTCATGATAGAAAAGTCGAACGACAGCACCTGAGCGTCCTCGGGAGCCAGGCCCTCGACCAGGGCACGCAGTTCACGCGTCAGCGGCGCGGCGATACCGGCAGCCTCCAGCAGCGCGTCCACGCGGTCGAGCACCTCGGCTCCGCCGTGCAAGCGCGGCAGCTCGCTAATGGCGGCCTTGACGGCATCGGACTCGGCGCTTGCCGCCACGCGGGCATCGAGGCCCACAAAGTCGTTGGCGTGCACGCAGCGCAGGGCCTCGGCGGCCAGCTCGCGATCCTCGCACGCCGCGAGCAGCTCCTTAAACGGACGCACGCTGCCTGCGATGATGCGCGCATCGGGAAGTGTCAGCTCGCGCACGGTCTCCGCCACCAGCGAAACAATCTCGACATCGCCCGCGGTATCGCCCGCGCCGATAAGCTCAAAGCCCAGCTGCGTAAACTGACGCGAGCCGCCGGCATTGCGCTGACACTCGCGAACCACCGGCGCCTCGTAGCGCAGGCGCAGGGGCAGGTCGGCCGCGCGCATGCGGGTCGAAACCAGGCGCACGATCGGCAGCGTGTTGTCGGGACGGACCACCAGCAGGCGACCGTCGTCATCAAAGAGCTTAAACGGCGTGTCCGCAATGCGGCCGCCTTCCTCGAGTGAACCTTTGTCCTCGAGCAGCGGCGTCTCGACCGGAAGGTAATGATGCTCCCTAAAGCAGCCCTTCACCGTCAGCGCGATCTCCTCGCGCGCCTGAGCCTCCTCGGGCAATATGTCCCGGAATCCCCACGGTGTGGCCGTCATCTGGTGAGCCTCCTCATGCTGCGTTTCATATAGAACAGAAGACCGGCATAGCTCCGCCGGTCTTCTGGGTACTTTAGCATACTAGAGTACTTGCGGGGAGAATCGTCTCCCACGGCTCACAGCGTATTCATTTGGAAACATAGGGCGAGCGATTAGCAGTAGCCTCTTGTCACAACGCAAAAAGGGCGCCCGCGCGAATGCGGGCGCCCTTGTGTAGGGCCGAAATATCAACCAGCCAAGATATCGGGCCCGCGATCAGCCCTTAGTAGTCGAACTGGTGGTAGTAGCGGCGGTACTTGAGGTTGTGCTTGGTGACCAGCTCGTAGTTGCGGGCGAGGCGGTCGGTGGTGAGCACGGAGAGGATCCACGGGGACACGATGACGCGGAAGTCGTCGTCCAGGCCGGGGATGGCGTACTCGGCGGTGTCGATGATGACGTAGTCCTCGTCGCCGGTCACGCCGCTGGTGAGGAAGGCGCGGACGCGCTCGTCGAGGGCGCGGCACTCGTCCTCGCCCATGAACAGGAACACCGGGACGCCGGGCTCGAGCAGCTCGAGCGTGCCGTGGAAGAAGTCGTGCGAGGTGATGTGGCGGATGCGCTTCCACTGCATCTCCTCGAGCAGGCACATGGAGTACAGGACGGTCTCGCCCCACAGCGCGCCCGAGCCGATGAACATGGTGTAGTCGGCCAGCGCGTACTTCCTGGCGAGCTCCCCGGCGCGCGGCTCGAAGCGCTTGCGGATGTCGAGCATGTCCTTCCAGACGTCCCTCGTCTGCTCGATGAACAGGTCGAACTTGGGGAAGCAGCCGCGGCGGTTGAGCAGGCGCAGGCCGAAGCAGTCGGCGAGGTAGTAGCCCTTCTCGCAGCCGCCGGCGCCGTGGTCGGAGGCCATCATGACGCAGTTCTCGGCGCCCACGGCCTGGCCGATCTTGCCCTCGGGGTTGGTCATGGCGAAGACGCGCACGCCCATCTCCCTCATCTTGCCGACGGCCTCGAGCACCTCGGGGGTGGTGCCGGACTCGGAGGCGGTCAGCACGACGGACTTGTCGGTCATGCGCTTGTGGCCCATGACGTTCCACTCGGCGGCGTGGATCAGGTAGACCTCGAGGTCGCGGTCGCCGAACTTGTTCATGAGGTACTCGAGCTGCATGAACTCGTCCCAGGTGCCGCCGACGCCCATCAGGAAGACGGCGTCGTAGCCCTCCTCGTGCACGCGGTCGGCCAGGGCGGTCATCCGCTTGCCGGCCTCGTAGACGTTCCTGCCGTCCTCGAGGTAGCCCTCCTGGTCGAAGTGCATGATCTCGATCTTCTCGGTCTCCTTCATGTGTGTCCTCCCATCACATGTGCACGATTCTATACATCGCGCTTCTTGCCGATACCAATTATAGCCATACGATTGCTTGTTATTTAATACCAATCCAAACTCACGAAGATTTACGACGAACGGTCGGTTTCCTTGCCCGAGTGGTATTACAACGCCATTAGTTGTCTATTTCGATCTCCGCTGCCAACGGGCGCTCCACAACTCGCAGGCTAAAAATGCGTTGCGCCAGACCCGCCCAAGCGTTTCCGGCGCAACCGCGCAGTTTAGTTATTCGGCTTCCATCTCCGCTGTCACACGGCGATACATCTCGATAACCTGAGTCGTCGCCTTGGACGGATCCTGATAGTAGCGGCCATCACACGTCTCGGCCGAGACATAGCCCGTATAGCCGTGGCGCATGAGTGCCTCGAGGTCGGCACGCATATCACGTTCGCCGTCGCCCCAGGCAAGATGCGTCGTGCCGCCGCCCACATCTACAAAGTGGGTGTGAACGATCTTGTCGCCCAGGACCTCAAAGTAGCCGTCGATCGTGTCGCCAGCAACTTCCATGGCGCCAAAGTCGATACAAGCCTTACAATTGGGGCGGTCGACCGCCTCGAGAATGCGCGCCACGTCCTGTGCGGTATTGACCAGCACGGATTCCGAGGGCTGTAGCGCCTCGAGCGCAACGCGAATGCCGCGCGTATCGGCATAGTCGCACACCGAACGCAGCATGGCAACGCTGCGGACCCAAGCGTCCTCAGCCGGCTCGTCCAGATAGGCCCAGCCGCTCGTCACCAGAATCTGCGGCGCGCCCAATTCGACGGCAACGTCGATCACATTCTTAAAGTACGAGAGGATACGTTTTTGGCCCGCCTCACCGCGCACCGCGACGTTCCACGGCTTGGGGTTATTCTGCTCGGGGCAAACGCACACGATCTTGATGCCGTACTGGGCGGCAAGGTCGCGAATCTTGTCCACCGAATCGTGCTCGTGGCAATCCACATACAGGTGCATCGAGCCGGTCCACAGCTCGATATTGCGATAACCGGCCTCACCTGCAGCCTTAAAGAACGTCTCGATGCTGTAGTAACGATGGTTGATGTTCATGAGCGAAAGCTCGGGTACGGCCATAGCCCTCCCCTTTCGTACAGGCTTTTAAAAAACAGGGGGCCGCCGCAGATGCGACAAGCCCCCAAAGATCGACGCAACCGTTAGACGCGATTGAAGCGCGATTCGAACATATTAGGCAAGCACGCCAAAGTAAGCGCCGATGATGCCCACGACCATGGTGCAGAGGATCAGGACCATCGGGTTGATCTTCTTGGAGAGCAGCCAGTAGTAGAGCCAGAAGGCGGCCATACCGAGCATACCGGGCATGATGCCGTCCAGGATGTCCTGGAGAGTCTGGGCGGAGTCGCCCTGACCGATGGCGATGGGCAGCGAAGCCCAGAACATGTCCTTGCTCATGGCGCCAACAACCATAACGCCGACAATGCCGACGCAGGCCATGATCTTTTGCATCAGGCCGGTCTTCTGAGCCTTGTCGAGGAAGCCAATGCCCAGCTCATAACCCTTGATAGCGCCAAAGATACGAATCAGGAACGCCGGGATGTTGTAGACGAGCAGGAAGGCGATGGGGCCAAAGACGTTGCCGGCCTGGCACAGGCTGATGCCCACGGCAGCGGCGACGACGCGCAGGGTGGACAGGAAGAAGGAGTCACCCAGGCCGGAAAGCGGACCCATGAGGGCGGCCTTGATGTCGTTGACGCTCTCGGGCTCAACCTCGCCACGAGCGACCTTTTCTTCCATGGCCATCGCGATGCCACCCACGAAGGGAGCGAGCTGCGGGGTGATGTTGAAGAATGCGCTGTGACGGTGCAAGGCCTCGGCGTAATCATCGGGACGGCCGGCATAGATCTTCTTGAGCATGTTAGCGACCATCAGGCAGAAGGCAATGTTCATCTGCTTGTAGTAGGTCCAGGAGAACTCCATGCCCAGGGCGCCGGTGTTGACGGCGCTCTTGATGAGGTCGGAGCGCGTGATCTTGTTCTCGGGACTAGAAGTCATCGTCCTCATCCCCTTCCGCGGAGAGCTGGGGCTGGGCTCCGCCCAGGCCGAGCAGGTCGAACTTGTCGATGCCGATGATGATGGCGATCAGGGCGACGCCCAGGACGGGCACATTGGCGTAGGAGCACAGCAGGAAGCCCAGGAAGTAGAAGGGCACGAGCTGCTTGGTAAGCACCAGACGGCCGAGCATGGCGAAGCCCATGGCAGGCAGGATGTTGGCTGCGACGCCAAAGCCATCGAGGACGAACGTCGGGATGAAGTCGAGCAGGCCCTGAACAGCGTCGGCACCCAGATAGAAGGAGACCGAGCACAGGATAAAGGCCAGGACGACAATCACGAGACCGATAATCCAGTGCATAGCGTAGATACCCTTGAGGTTACCCTTGCTGGCAAAGACGTCGGCACGGTCGACCAGAAGGGGCATACCGGCGTTGACGACGTTCTTGATGGCCAGGCACAGAGTGGCGATGGGCATCGCGAGCGCGATAGCGGCCTCGGTGCTCTGACCCAGCTGAATAGCGAAGGCGCAGGCGAGCACGCCGCCAATCGTCTCATCGGGCGGCACGTAAGCGCCGATGGAGATAGAACCCATGAAGAGCAGCTCGAGGCTCGCACCGATGGCGAGGCCGGACTGCAGGTCCCCGAGGACTATGCCGACGAGCGGGCACAGAACGATCGGGCGGAACGCATAGAGCGTACCGAGCTGATAATCGAGCTTACCGAAGGCAGCGATAAGTCCGATGAGGATTGCTTGAACAAGCATTGTTCCTCCCTTTGATCCCTCTTGGATCCGCGCGGCGATTCCCGACTTGTCAGCGCGCCCTTTTCCATGCCGACAATCGCCCAGACAGATCCAGCTTGTACCGGTGTGCTGTTAACACCTAAACCGGTGCAAATGATTTGATACCAATTATATAGTCATGCGAAAACTATTTAATACCAATCGCTCAACGGGCGTGTACTCCCGGTGAACGGTAGATGGGGGTAACGGGTAAAGCGTTTATCCGGTACGCCCACGGATAGGGGCGGCGCCGTGCGCGCCGCCCGTGGTTCCCAATTAGAGGGCGCTTAGGGCATCGACCTTGGGGTCGTCGGCCAGAGCGCGAATCTCGACCTCGACACCGCGGCCGACGAGCTCGCGAATGTCCTCTTCCTCGGCAGCAGTCACAAAGATCTGGCGGGAGATCTTACGGGCATCGGGACGCTGCTCGTCCTTGGACTTGGTGTTGCCCAGGTTGATGGAGGTGATCTGCGGGCAGCCGTCGACAAGCTGCTTGGCCTCGGCGATGCTGGCGACGCAGATGATCATCTTGTACTTATCGGTAACACCGGAGTTGATGGCCTCGATGGCGTGCTCCATGTCCTTGATGACGAGCTTGACATTGGCCGGCTTTCCCATCTTGAGCGTGGTCTTCCAGACGGGATCGTTGGCAACCTTGTCGCCAACGCAGAAGATGCAGTCGGAGCCCAAGCCCTGGACCCAAGAGACGGCCACCTGGCCATGAAGCAGACGATGGTCGACGCGAAGCAGTTGAATCATGATTGACCCCCAAAGGTCTCATGCCGGAAACCCGGCCCCATTAATAGCAGGCGGTGACTAGAACTCTTCCTCGTCATCCGCATCGGTCAGCAGATCGTTGACAAACTTGACGCGCGTATCGTCAGCCGCGAGGATCTCGCGGATAACCTGGTCGGCGGGAGCCTCCTGGTCCGAGAAGAGCAACTGGATCAGCAGCGGCAGATTCATGTTGGCAACCAGGTAGGTGTTGGGGCGCGTCTGGACGATCTTGGTGAACTCGTTGTTGACGCTGCCGCCAAACAGGTCGGTGCACACGATTACGTCGTCGGCGGGGTCGATGGTCGCCAGGAGCTTGGCGGCCTCCTCGGCGACGTCGTTGCGCCCGTCGACGAACATCGACAGATCGTGGACGTTATCGCGCGCGCCCGAGAGCAGCTCGGTGCTCTCCTTGATGCCTGTCGCAAAATGCGCGTGGCTGGCAAAGATGTATTGCCTCATTGCGGTTTCCCCCAAATGAAATTAGTAGTCGAACTGGTGGTAGTAGCGGCGGTACTTGAGGTTGTGCTTGGTGACCAGCTCGTAGTTGCGGGCGAGGCGGTCGGTGGTGAGCACGGAGAGGATCCACGGGGACACGATGACGCGGAAGTCGTCGTCCAGGCCGGGGATGGCGTACTCGGCGGTGTCGATGATGACGTAGTCCTCGTCGCCGGTCACGCCGCTGGTGAGGAAGGCGCGGACGCGCTCGTCGAGGGCGCGGCACTCGTCCTCGCCCATGAACAGGAACACCGGGACGCCGGGCTCGAGCAGCTCGAGCGTGCCGTGGAAGAAGTCGTGCGAGGTGATGTGGCGGATGCGCTTCCACTGCATCTCCTCGAGCAGGCACATGGAGTACAGGACGGTCTCGCCCCACAGCGCGCCCGAGCCGATGAACATGGTGTAGTCGGCCAGCGCGTACTTCCTGGCGAGCTCCCCGGCGCGCGGCTCGAAGCGCTTGCGGATGTCGAGCATGTCCTTCCAGACGTCCCTCGTCTGCTCGATGAACAGGTCGAACTTGGGGAAGCAGCCGCGGCGGTTGAGCAGGCGCAGGCCGAAGCAGTCGGCGAGGTAGTAGCCCTTCTCGCAGCCGCCGGCGCCGTGGTCGGAGGCCATCATGACGCAGTTCTCGGCGCCCACGGCCTGGCCGATCTTGCCCTCGGGGTTGGTCATGGCGAAGACGCGCACGCCCATCTCCCTCATCTTGCCGACGGCCTCGAGCACCTCGGGGGTGGTGCCGGACTCGGAGGCGGTCAGCACGACGGACTTGTCGGTCATGCGCTTGTGGCCCATGACGTTCCACTCGGCGGCGTGGATCAGGTAGACCTCGAGGTCGCGGTCGCCGAACTTGTTCATGAGGTACTCGAGCTGCATGAACTCGTCCCAGGTGCCGCCGACGCCCATCAGGAAGACGGCGTCGTAGCCCTCCTCGTGCACGCGGTCGGCCAGGGCGGTCATCCGCTTGCCGGCCTCGTAGACGTTCCTGCCGTCCTCGAGGTAGCCCTCCTGGTCGAAGTGCATGATCTCGATCTTCTCGGTCTCCTTCATTCCCGCTCCTTTCACGAGCAGTTTGAATTGTCGCACGGAATGAACGGGCTTGCCGCCCCGTCTCGCCGCTTAACCTTGTGGACATCTTGGCCCTAAGCTCAACAATTCAAAGGTTCTTAATACCAGTGAACGATTACAGGTTAGCCGTTTTTAATACCGATTTTTTGATTTCATCCTCCCCTCTCGGTAGACGGTCAGTTTTTGCCGCTCATCGGTCATGCGACACATGTCCGTAAAAAAATGAGCACCCCGCCGTGCACGAGGATGCTCTAGACGCTAATAGTTGTAGGTATATCCGCCGGCATCGCCGCGGTTAAAAGACTTGGCATGCTCGATCGCCTGCCCACTCGAGTCATAGGTCAGGCATTCCAGTACGAGCGCCAGATCGCCCGGCTCAAGATTGAGCAAACTCGCATCGCGTGCGCCCAGCGCTTCAATATCGAGTTTCTCAATCGACTTGTCCGGCTTGCGCCCCAACATGTCGTAGGTCTCGAACAGGCTGAAGACCGAAATGTCCACGTCTTCGATGCCCGGAAACAGCAGACACGGAATCAGCGTCATCTCGATCGACACGGGCTCCCCATCAATGCAGTTGAGACGGCGCACCGAGTAAAGCAGATCGTCCTCGGCGATGCCAAACAGGTCGGCGTAATACGGGCCGGCGTAGCGTTTGGAGCGCGCCAGAATGCGCACCGACGGCGTCGCGCCCGACGCCAGAACCGACTGACGGAAGCCGCCCTTGCGTTCGTGCTCGTCAAACCACTTGTGTCCCACAAAGGCGCCCTTGCCCTGCACGCGACGAATCTGGCCACTTTTGACCAGCTCGTCCATGGCACTTCGGATTGTCAGGCGCGTCGTGCCAAACTCCTCGGCCAGCTCGTTTTCGGACGGAATCATCGAGCCCGTCGGGTAGTCGCCGCGCTCGATTCGCTCCGCAATGCAGCGGCGAATATGTTTGTAAACCGGCAAGTCTTCTACTGCATCAGCCATTCGACACCCACTTTCGTCGCAACGCCGTCTGCCTCGCCGTTATCGGCAAAACGATATTTGGTCGGCAGAATCACGGACTTGCAATACTCGACAAAGCCATCGTTCTCGTCACGCTCGTGCGAAGCCTTGTAAAACACCGGCGTGCCCTCCTGAGCACCCAGCAACTTGGCCTCGTCGGCGTTCAGACGGCTGATGGAAATATGCTCCTTGCCGTGCGTCACATGGACATTCCCTTCTTTGAGCAAAACGTCGTAGAGGCTTTCCTGCTCAAAATCGTGATCG
Organism: uncultured Collinsella sp.; assembly: GCA_900543275.1. Taxonomy (GTDB): domain Bacteria; phylum Actinomycetota; class Coriobacteriia; order Coriobacteriales; family Coriobacteriaceae; genus Collinsella. The sequence continues at coordinate 112,183 of UQQL01000001.1, forward strand.
GGAAGCGAGGGGCACAAAGACAGATTGACGTGGGCCGTCTCAATCGACGCCGGGGAACCATTAACCACGCGCACACGTCGAATGCAGAAGAGCGGCATGCCCAGGTCGATCTGGGCCTTTTGGGCCAGATCGATATCGGCGTACACGACCTTGGACCAAACCAGGCGTGCGGTCGACTTTGAGCCAACCCTCTCCACCGCCTGCGTATAGTTCCATGTTTCCTGAAAGATGTTCAGCGGTTTGGGAGGACACACATAGGTGCCCGAACCGCGGCGGCTTTCCAAAGTTCCGCACGAAATAAGGCGCGTGATCGCAGCACGCAACGCCGTGCGCGACACGCCCAGCTCTTCACAGAGCACACGCTCGGCGGGCAGCCGGTCGCCACCCTGCAGGTCATAATGATTGATATACCAAAGAATGCCCTCAAAGGCGCGATCTTTGGGCGGAATCGCATATAGTTCACTCGGCATGGGCACGGCTCCTCAACCGCTTGATGCTGCGGGCATCATTGCTCCGGACGCCCCATGGCGTCGAAGGCTTCTTTGATCTGCTCCGCAACGTTCCGATACGACCGATATAGGCCGGAGTCTCGCTTGACTTCGCCCGCGGTCACCGGAATCTCAAGCTTCGAAATCTCATCCTCGCCGGTTTGCACGGCAACGATGACACCCATACCAAGGCATATATTACGCTTGGCAGCGTTGTTTTTGGTAGCCTGAGCTGGATTAATCAAAATCTGCTGAGCTAGTTCGCGATTGCTAAGTTCCGACACATCCTCGGGATTTCCGGTCTCGACAACCTCGCACTGCAGCACGTCCGCATAGTCAAAAATCTTCGGCTCGCCGCCGCGCTGATGCACGGCCCACTTGCGGCGCGTGGCATCCTGGTAGATAGCCGGCAAAAATGTAAACCGCGGTGGGTCCAAAATCGTATCCGTGATGGTAAACACATCGGGATCAAAGGCATCCTGCGGGTTTTTCTTCTTGAACAGCCCCATATCAGCCTCCCGTTCTAGTATTAAACAACTCAAGCCGAATATAGCACCAATTTCAAGCCGCCGTTTTACCGCATCGGTGCGCGGCGTCTATGGCTCGCCCAGCGGAAGGGTTCACAGACGAGGGCCGGGGTGGCTTGGTTAGGTTTTGGAAGTGGGCCTCGCGAACTTCCAAAACCTAACCAAGCCACCCCGACCCCGGTAATGTAATCTTGGCTGACCAAAGGTAGATGCGCAGCCTCCAAGGCAGCATCAGCAAAGCCCCCATTACATAAAAAATAATCAGCCCCCGCATATCGAAACGGTCGAGAGGGCCTTGCCCGGCTGGGCGGCCTTGCTCCGAGAAGTTCGCGAAGCCCACTTCCCGGAGCAAGGCCGCCCCGCCGGGCAAGGCCCCAGCGCGAGACCGTCCCGGATGCTATTCGTTGTCGCCGGCAGTAAGCTGCGTTGCGGAGAGCGCGCCGTCGGCTGCTGTTGCGGCTGCGGCGTCGGGCCAGACCCAGTCGGTGAAGGCCGGGTGATCGTAGCCCTCATCGCACGCGAACTCGAAGGCCTCGGTGCGGAATGCCTCCCACTTATCAATCTGCTCGGCAAACTTATCGGCGTCGACCATGCGCAGCACGTCGGCGGCCAGTGCCCAGCGGTCCATGTTGTTCAGGCGCAGCATGTCGAACGGCGTTGTCGTGGAGCCTTTCTCCTCGTAGCCGTGGACGCGGAAGGCGTCGTGGCCGGGGCGGTTCCAGATCAGGCGGCGAATCGTGCCGGCATAGGCGTGGAACGCGAAGAGGACGGGCTTCTCGCCGCAGCCGAACAGCTCAGCCCAGCGCTCATCGCTGATGGCCTGGTCGTTCTCGCAGGCGTTCTGAATCTTGAGCAGGTCGACCACGTTGACGAACCATACCTTGATACCCAGCTCGCGCAGCATGTCGGTTGCAGCCAGAGCCTCAAGCGTCGGCACGTCGCCGCAGGTGGCGACCACGACGTCGGCCTCGGCGAGCGAATCGGCGGTCGATGCCCACTCCCAAGTCGCGACGCCCTCGGCGAGCTCGGACTTGGCCTCGTCGACCGTCTGGAAGGTCGGAGCAGGCTGCTTGCCGCAGAAGATGGCGTTGACGCAGTCGGTGGACTGGTAGACGCGCTCGGCCACGGCGAGAGCCATGTTGGCGTCGGCCGGATAGTAGGCGTTCACGATGTGCGTGTCGTTGGCCTTGTTGAGCAGCAGGTCGATAAAGCCGGGGTCCTGATGCGAGAAGCCGTTGTGGTCCTGACGCCAGACGTGGCTCGACAGCAAAATGTTAAGACCGCTGATGGGGGCACGCCACGGAATCTCGCGCTTGGTGGCCTCGAGCCACTTGCAGTGCTGGTTGACCATGGAATCGACCACATGGACAAAGCTCTCGTATGAGCTCCACACACCGGAGCGGCCGGTGAGCACGTAGGCCTCGAGGAAGCCCTCGCACTGGTGCTCGGACAGCTGCTCGACGACCTTACCGGAGCCTGCCAGCAGCTCGTCGTTGGCATCGTCCTCGTAGAAGCCAGCGTCCCACTGCTTCTTGGTCACCTTGTAGGCAGCCTGCAGGCGGTTGGACGCGGTCTCATCGGGACCAAAGATGCGGAAGTCATCCATGTTCTTGGCCAGGACGTCGGCAGTGTACTCGCCAAAGACGCGGGCGGCCTCGGTGGAGCCCCAGCCGTGGCCCTTGCTTGCGACGGGAATCTCGTGGGCATGAATATCGGGCAGCTCGAGCTCGCGGCGCACCTTGCCGCCGTTCGCGTTGGGGTTGGCGCCAATGCGCAGCTCGCCGGTCGGCATAAAGGCCGTCACCTCGGGACGCACCTGGCCCTCGGGCGTAAAGAGCTCCTCGGGCTTGTAGGAGCGCAGCCACTCGCGCAGCACGCGGAAGTGCTCGTGGGTGTCCTTGGCACTCGCCAGCGGCACCTGATGCGCGCGCCAGGAGTCCTCGGTCTTCTTGCCGTCGATCTGCTTGGGGCAGGTCCAGCCCTTGGGCGTGCGGAACACAATCATGGGGTAGGCCGGGCGGACCACGGTCTCGCCTGCGGCGGCCTGGGCCTGCGCGGTTGCCTTGATGTCACAGATCTCATCGAAGACCTGCTCAAACAGGGCAGCGAAACGCGCATGAATGCTTGCGTGGCTCTCGTCGTCAAAGCCGGCGACAAAGAAGTGCGGCTTATAGCCCATGCCCTCAAAGAACTTGGTGAGCTCTTCGTCGGACACGCGGGCGAGGATGGTGGGGTTGGCGATCTTGTAGCCGTTGAGGTGCAGGATCGGCAAAACGATACCGTCGGTTGCCGGGTTCACGAGCTTGTTGGATTGCCAAGAGGTCGCGAGCGGGCCGGTCTCGGACTCGCCGTCGCCCACCACGGCCACGGCCAACAGGCTCGGGTTGTCCATGACGGCACCGTAAGCGTGGCTGAGCGTGTAGCCGAGCTCGCCGCCCTCGTGGATGGAACCGGGCGTCTCGGGCGCAAAGTGGCTCGGGATGCCGCCGGGATAAGAGAACTGGCGGAAGAACTTCTGCAGGCCTGCCTCGTCATTGGTGATGTCGGGGCGAATCTCGCGGTAGGTGCCGTCGAGCAGCGACTGAGCAGTACCGGCGGGGCCACCGTGACCAGGGCCCATCAAGAAGATAGCATTCTGGTTGTGGTCGGCGATCAGTCGATTGACGTGACCGAACAGGAAGTTGATGCCGGGCGTGGTGCCCCAGTGGCCAACCAGGCGGTGCTTAACGTCCGGACGACCGAAGTCGCGCACCTCACCGGTTTTCTCGTCGACAAAGTCGGGGCGCATTAGCGGGTTAGAGCGAAGGTAGATCTGACCGACGGACAGATAGTTCGATGCGCGCCAATACAGGTCGACGCCCTCGAGCTCGGAAGCCGGCACCTCGTGGCCCAGCTTTTGCCACGGCGTCCCCAGTGTTTTAGCCATTGTTTATGTCCCTTCGCTGTGCGGTCACCCTCCAATACGGCAACCTTTCGTTGGGACCAGTATATTTGCTAAAACGTTTTATCATGGTGAAAAAACGTTTTATCACCCTTATCAATCCCATCGATTAGCAAAACGCGACATTCACCTGCGGCGTTGATTGTCACAGGTGCTCCACATTCGGTCTCTGCAAATTGGTAAACGTGTTTAGTTGTGTTTAGTAAGCTCGAGCACGCTGTCCTTAACGATAAGCTCCGGCTCCAGAACGACCTCTTCGGCACGCCTGCCGCCCCTACCGGCAAGACGCTTGGACATGCAGCCAAAAGCATGCTCCGCAAGGACACCAGGGTCCTGCTCAATCGCGGTCAGCGCCGGCTCAAAGAGAACGTCGGCCGCCGAGTTGTCATAGCTCACCACCGAGATATCGCCCGGGATGCTCTTCCCCATCTCGTGTAAGCGCTTGAGCAAACCGAGGGCAATGTTATCTGAGCTTGCGAACACGGCAGTGGCGTCAGTTGCGAGCACTGCCTCCGAGGCCTCGTATGCGCTCGGAATGTAGTACTCGCTCTCAAACTCCAAACGCGCGTCGATCGGCAGGCCAACCTCGCGCAGCGCGCGCTCATAGCCGGCAAGTCGCTTGCGACCCGTATTGGAACGGCGGGCATTAACCAGGCAGGCAATACGGCGGTGGCCTTGCTCGATCAGATAGCGGGTGGCCATATAGCCGCCCATCTCGTGGTCGAACATCACCTTGTCGCACTCGAGCCCCTCAATGGCACGGTCGACCATTACGGCCGGGATGGGCAGGTGGCTGACTTCTTCGCGCAGGGCGCGATCATCGGAGAACTCGTCACCCACCACCAGGAAGACGCCATCAACGCCGCGCGTCACCAGCTGGCGCAGCAGCTCCAGATCGTCATCGGCGCTTCCGCCCGAGCTGGTAATGAAGAGCGCATAGCCGTCCTCGCGGCAGCGCTTTTCCAGGCTACCGGCGAGCGAGGCAAAAAAGCGGCTCTCGATGTTAGGGACGATAAGGCCCAGCGTGCGCGACTCGCGCATGACCAGGCTGCGCGCAATCTGGTTGGGAACATAGTGGTTGCGCGCCGCGACCTCTTTGATGAGCTTGCGGTTTTCTTCCGAGATGCGACAGGGCCGATTATTGAGAACAAGCGAGACCGACGAGGGGGAAAGCCCCACCTCCTGGGCGATCTGCTTGAGGGTGACTTTGTTGGCCATCTCGCTCCTTCCGGGTTTACGCGCAATCTCTTGAAAGTATAGCGACTACCCCTCTACCTCGGTGATAAACACTTTACCAATCCGGTGGACGGCTGTTTTATCGCCGCCAGCGCACCAAATCCGTCCGGGTGGGGTATATTGCAATCGATTGATGACAACGACCACCAAAAGGCGGATATTCGTATGCACGAGAACGATTTTTTTAACGAGGACCTGCTGTGCGCGCTCGCTGGCGTTGCCGGCGAGGACAACGTGCTGATGAGCGAGCCCATGCGCGAGCACACCACGTTTAAGATCGGCGGTCCGGCCGACGTCTTTGTCACGCCCGATACTGAGCAAGGCCTCGTCGCCACGCTCGATACCTGCTATCGCTGCAATCTACCACTCACCATCGTGGGCAACGGCTCCGACTTGCTCGTCGGCGACAAGGGCATCCGCGGCGTCGTCGTAGCGCTGGGCGAGGGCCTCTCCGACATTACGGTCGACGGCACGCACGTCACGGCGGCAGCCGGCGCCTTGCTTTCCGATGTCGCAGCCGCGGCAGCCGAGGCCGGCCTTACCGGCATGGAGCCCATCTCGGGCATTCCCGGATCGGTCGGCGGTGCCTGCTACATGAACGCCGGAGCATACGGCGCCTGCATGGCCGATGTGCTGGAGTCCGTGCGCGTCTACAAGCCCGCCCGCATGCTCGACGACGGCACCCGCGGTAGCGGCAGCATTATCGAGTTCGATGTCGATGAGCTCAACCTGGGCTATCGCAAGAGCCGCATTGCCGACGACGGCTTCATCGTACTTTCGGCCACTTTCAATCTCGCCCCGGGCAACGCCGCGATGATCAAGGCCGACATGGACGACTACCGCCAGCGCCGCGAGGACAAGCAGCCACTCGACATGCCGAGTGCCGGCTCCACCTTCAAGCGCCCCGAGGGCCACTTTGCCGGCAAGCTCATCATGGACGCCGGCCTGCGAGGACACGCCATTGGCGGCGCGCAGGTGAGCGAAAAGCACTGCGGCTTCATCGTCAACGCCGACCACGCCACCGCCGCCGATGTCGACGAACTCATCCGCCACATCCAAACAACCGTCAAAGACCAATTCGACGTGGACCTCGAACCCGAAGTCCACCGAGTCGGCGAATTCCTCTAAAAAAGAAGGCCCCGAAAGGGGCCTTCACTTTCTTTTATTCAGACAACCAATCCGGTGCGTAGCGCCCCGAACCCGAGAGGGCCGCGTGCCCGCCCGCAATATATTTGATTGATCGCGAGTTCCGCACGCAAAGAAGGCCACTTAATGTGGCCTTCGTCTTGCGCAGGACTGCCCGAGCAGACAATCAAATATATTGCGGGCGGGCACGCGGCCCAGTCGGCTTTACGACAGCGCAATGCCGCCGAGCCAGCCCCAACGCACGCCAGAGCCAGTACCATAGAAGCTAATAAACGAATCAAGCGACTTAGACGTAATGGCACCCTCGTTGCTCATAACGATGCCGCCGCCAACGTAGATACCCACATGACCGTAGATAAGGCCCGGAGCACCCGTGCCGCTGTGCGAGGAATCGGCCACGATCATGCCCACCTGCAGCGCCGAGCGGTCGGAGCTATAGCACCAGGCGTTGAACATGTCACACGCGTTGCCGCCAAAATAGCCCACGCCGGCATTGCGGAAGACGTTGGTAACCCAGGCAGCACACCAGCCCTGGCCGGGAGAAGGCGTCGAGTAGCACGCATTGACGACGGCCTGCTGCTTGCCCGAACCGCCCGTCTGTTGCGGGGTGCCGCCGGCATACGAGCCGCCACCCGAGCTCGAGCCACCCGAAGAAGAGCCCGTGTTCGCAGAGGCCGCGGCTGCCGCAGCCGCCTTCCTAGCGGCCTCCTCAGCCTGGGCGGCAGCGAGGATCTCGGAATCGCGCTGAGCCATGAGTTCCTTGACGTCGTCGGAAAGACCGTTCAGCACGGTCTGGACTTCTTGCTGCTTGGCCTGCATATCCTGCATCTGAGCCGTCTGCTGGTCCTTGAGTTTCTCCAGGTCGGCCTTTTGTGATTCGAGCTCGGTCTTCTGTGCGTCGAGCTCAGCCTGAATCGTCTGGATATCCTCGATGGCATCGCGGTCGCTCTTGTTGATCTTCTCAACGTAATGCGCGTTGGCGACGAGTTCCTCAAACGAGCCAGAGGCCAGCAGCAGCGACAGGATGTTCGTGCCGCCGGACTTGTAGCTGGCGGCCACGCGATCGGAAAGGTCGTTGCGCTTCTTCTTGAGCTCGGCCTTCTTTTCATCGATCTGGGCCTGCGTGTCGTCAATCTTGCCCTGGACATTCTCGATGTCGTTGAGGGTCTGGGCATTCTTGTTGGCCAGCGCCGCATACTCATTTGCGATGCTGTCGAGCTGGGCCTGAACCTCGTCGAGCTGGGCCTGGGCGGCATTCAATTTATCGGTGGTTTCTTTGGAAGCCTCCGCCGCATGGGCGCGAGTGGGCAGGCCAAAAAGAACTGCCGCAGAAGCGGCGCCGAACAGGGCCTTAAGGGCAGTGCGGCGCGAGAGCTCCTGGGAAAGGATGGAATCGCTGTTTGGTGACATATGTACTCCGTTACATGCTTATTTATATGTCGCTCAACTCATACATATTAGCGTACATATGGCGCGTCCCAACGATTTCCACGAACGGCAGGAAACTACAAGGTCGGCGGCTCGTAAGCAATTGTCAAATTTGAGGTAACAATTGAGCAAGCTCTTATATGAGTACGTTAACATAATCCTCTGCTTTTCCTACAGTGCACCATTTGGGCGTCCCCGCCTGCGCTATACTCCCCTCTAGAAGTGTTCCTGATTCGATAGGAGACTACATGTCCAAAGCACTCGACCCCAAAGACACCTGCGTCCTCGTTACCGGTGGCGCCGGCTTTATCGGCTCGCACACCGTCGTTCAGCTGCTCGAGGGTGGCTACCAGGTCGTCATCGTCGATGATCTCTCCAACTCCAGCGCCGTCGCCGTCGACCGCGTCAAGACCATCGTGGGCGACGAGGCCGCCAAGAACCTCACCTTCTACGAGGCCAACGTGCTCGACCGCGATGCGATGAACAAGATCTTCGATACCCATCAGATCGACCGTGTCATCCACTTTGCCGGCTTTAAGGCCGTCGGCGAGTCGGTGAGCAAGCCCGTCGAGTACTACCACAACAACATCGAGAACACCCTGGTGCTCATCGACGTCATGCGCAACCATGGCTGCAAGTCCATCATCTTCTCGAGCTCCTCGACCGTCTACGGCGACCCGGACAACCCGCCCGTCACCGAGGAAGACCCCAAGAAGCCCGCAACCAACCCCTATGGCTGGACCAAGTGGATGATCGAGCAGATCCTTATGGACGTCCACACCGCCGACCCCGAGTGGGACGTCGTGCTGCTCCGTTACTTCAACCCCATCGGCGCTCATCCGTCGGGCCTGATCGGCGAGGACCCCAAGGGCATCCCCAACAACCTGGTGCCCTATGTCGCCCAGGTCGCCGTGGGCAAGCTCGAGGCCGTTCAGGTCTTTGGCAACGACTACCCCACCCCCGACGGCACCGGCGTGCGCGACTACATCCACGTTTGCGACCTGGCCTCGGGCCACGTTGCCGCCCTTAACTGGATGAACGGCAAGACCGGCGTCGAGATCTTTAACCTGGGCACCGGCACCGGCACCTCGGTACTCGAGGTCGTCGCCGCCTTCTCCAAGGCTTGTGGCAAGGAGCTGCCCTACGTGATCCGCGAGCGCCGCGCCGGCGACATCGCTGCCAACTGGTGCGATGCCTCCAAGGCCGAGCGCATGATGGGCTGGAAGGCCCAGTACGACATCGCGGACATGTGCCGCGATAGCTGGAACTGGCAGAGCCACAACCCCAACGGCTTCACCGACGCCGAGTAGCAAAAACCTACATACCGTTCTTGCCCCGATCTCACGTTGTGAGGTCGGGGCTTTTTCATGGCATGTAGCCATTCGCCGAAAATCGACCAACTTTTTTATCTTGCCTGTACATGTTTAAACAACATGTTTTACAATAGGCGTATCGAATCAGAACATCGGAGGCGGACTGCACACCCATCGGCAGGCCGACCCCACAACAAGAAGGTTGGTGAGCGCATTCATGGAGCGTGCAAGCGGCGTCCTCATGCCCGTCTCATCTCTGCCCGGACCATACGGAATCGGCGGCTTTGGCTGGAATGCCTACGACTTCGTCGATTTTCTCGCCTCGTGCAAACAACATTACTGGCAGATTCTGCCCCTTACGACGACCAGCTATGGCGATTCGCCCTATCAGTCGTTCTCGGCCCGCGCAGGCAACCCCAACTTTATCGACTTTGCCGAGCTTATCGAGGCAGGGTATCTGGAGCAGCGCGATATCGATGGCGTGTATCTGGGATCCGACCCCAGCAATGTCGACTACGGTGCCATCTTTGGTGGCCGCCGTCAGATTCTCGACCGCGCCGCCGAGCGCTTTGCTGCCGACAAGCCGGCCGATTTCGATGACTTTATCCAGGCCAACGAGGACTGGCTCATCCCCTACTGTGAGTTCATGACCGTCAAAGAGGAGTGCGGTCTCAAGGCGTTTTGGGAGTGGCCCGCGGAGCTCCGCACCCGCGGCGAGGCTTCCGCCAAGGTCTGCGCCGACCATCCGGCGCGTATGCTCTACCACCAGATGACGCAGTACTTCTTCGATCGCCAGTGGAGCCGCCTCAAGGCCTATGCCAACGAGCGCGACATTCTCATCATCGGCGACCTGCCCATCTATGTCTCGCGTGACTCCGTCGAGATGTGGGCGACGCCTGAGCTCTTTAAGATCGACACCGCCGGCAATCCCGTGAGCGTCGCTGGCACGCCGCCCGACCAGTTCTCGGCCACCGGCCAGTACTGGGGCAACCCCATCTACGACTGGGACGCCATGGAGTCCGACGGCTTCTCCTGGTGGGAGGGCCGCATTCGCGCCGCCCTCGACATGTACGACGTCATCCGCCTGGATCACTTCCGCGGCTTCGAGGCCTATTGGGAGGTGCCGTTCTCCTCGCCCGATTCGTCCTACGGTTCGTGGACGCAGGGTCCCGGCCTCAAGTTCTTCAAGACGCTCGAGGAAAAGCTCGGCACGCTGCCCATCATCGCCGAGGACCTGGGCTTCCTCACCCCCGGCGTCATCGACATGCGCGACAACTCGGGCTTCCCCGGCATGAAGATCCTGCAGTTTGCCTTTGAGGGCACCAACTCGTACTACCTGCCGCATAACTACATCGCCAACACCGTCGCCTATGTGGGCACCCACGATAACGAGACGGCGCGCGGTTGGTTTGAGGGAACGGCCACCCCGCGTCAGCGCGAGCAGGCAGCCCTGTACACCCATCAGCAGGCCGGCGAACCCATGGCAGATGCACTCAATCGCACCATCGCTTCCAGCGTGAGCGACACGTGCATCTACACCATGCAGGACCTGCTCAACTTGGGCAACGAGGCGCGCATCAACACCCCTGCCACGTTGGGCGGCAACTGGGCCTGGCGCATGCTCGACGGCGCCATCACCCGCGAGCTCGAGCACAAACTCACCGACTGGACCGAGACCTACTTCCGCATCCCGTCGGAAGCCGAAATCGAGCTTCCCCAATAGGAGCTACCGCGCCCGACCCCTCCCCACCGTGCGGACGCGCTTGCTTACCCGCGCGAGGCCACCCCAATCCCCTCGCGCGGGCTTCTTATGAATTGCAGACATGAAACAACCCATCACAGGAGAAAACATGCCCCAAATTAACCTCATGGAACTCGCCGAGCAGTCTTTTGGCACCTCGCTCGAGCAGCTCGACGACCGTCGCATTTACAAGCTGCTGGTCAAACTCGTGCAGGAGCGCTCCGCCGCCTGCCCGCTCAACAACGGCAAGAAAAAGCTCTATTACATTTCTGCCGAATTTTTGATCGGCAAGCTGCTCATCAACAACATGATCGACCTCGGCATCTACGACGAGGTTAAGGACCAGCTCACCGCCGCAGGCCACGACCTCAACAAGATCGAGGAGTTCGAGGTCGAGCCGTCGCTCGGCAACGGCGGCCTGGGCCGCCTGGCCGCGTGCTTCCTGGATTCCATTGCCACGCTGGGCTTGACCGGCGATGGCGTGGGCCTCAACTATCACTACGGCCTGTTCCGTCAACGCTTTGTCGACAACCAGCAGAAGGCCGTCCCCGACGAGTGGCTTGGTGAGCAGGACATCCTAGTCGACGATAACCGCTCCTACACCGTCGAGTTCGGCGATTTTGCCGTTACCTCCAAGCTCGTCAACATCGACGTGCCCGGTTACGGCCAGCCCACCAAGAACCGTCTGCGCCTGTTCGACCTGGCGAGCGTCGACGACGGCCTGGTCCCCGGCAGCTCCATCGACTTCGACAAGACCGAGATCGCCAAGAACCTCACCTTGTTCCTCTACCCCGACGATTCCGACGAGCAGGGCCGCCTGCTTCGCATCTACCAGGAATACTTCATGGTGAGCAACGCCGCCCAGCTCCTGATCGACGAGGCCATCGAGCGCGGCAGCAACCTGCACGATCTAGCCGACTACGCCGTGGTCCAAATTAACGACACACACCCCACCATGGTCATCCCCGAGCTCATTCGCTTGCTCACCACCGAGCATGGCATCGAGTTTGGTGAGGCCGTGACCATCGTACGCTCCATGGTCGCCTACACTAACCACACGATTCTTGCCGAGGCGCTCGAGAAGTGGCCGCTCGCCAGCCTGCAGAAGGTCTCCCCTGCCATCGCCGACATTATCGTCAAGCTCGATGAGATCGCGAAAGCCGAGCACGATGACCCGCGCGTCGCCATCATCGACGAGCACGACACCGTCCACATGGCCCACATGGATATCCACTTTGGCTTCTCCATCAACGGCGTAGCCGCACTCCACACCAAGATCCTGGAGGACACCGAGCTTCATCCGTTCTACGAGATCTATCCCGAGAAGTTCTCCAACAAGACCAACGGCATCACCTTCCGCCGATGGATCCATGGGGCCAACCCTGCGCTCGCCAGCCTGCTCGACGATGTGATCGGCACCGACTGGCGCAGCACCGGCGATCTGAGCAAACTCGCCAACTTCGCCGACGATAAGGATGTTCTTGAGCGCCTGGCCGCCACCAAGGTCGAGGCCAAGGCCATCATGCGCCAGTTCATGGCGCTCGAGCAGGGCGTGACCATTCCCTCCAACGCCATCATCGATGTCCAAGTCAAGCGCATCCACGAGTACAAGCGCCAGCAGATGCTCGCGCTCTACATCATCTGGAAGTACTTCGATATCAAGAACGGCAACAGGCCTAAGCACCCCGTCACCATCATCTTTGGCGGCAAGGCGGCGCCTGCCTACACTATCGCGCAGGACATCATCCATCTGATCTTGACGCTGTCGCAGTGGATTGCAAACGACCCCGACGTTGCTCCCTACCTGCAGGTTGTCATGATTGAGAACTACAACGTCACCGCCGCCGAGCGCGTGATCCCCGCCGCTGACATCTCCGAGCAGATCAGCCTGGCCTCCAAGGAGGCGAGCGGCACCTCCAACATGAAGTTCATGCTCAACGGCGCCCTAACCCTGTGCACGCTCGACGGCGCCAACGTGGAGATTGCCGAGCTCGTGGGCGACGAGAACATCTATACCTTTGGTGCCTCGTCCAAACAGGTCGAGCAGCTCTACGCCGACGGCAGCTATAACGCCAGCGCACTCTACCGCAAGCCCGGTATCAAGCTGCTGGTGGACTTTATCACCAACCCTGCCTTTATGGCGACCGGCAACGCCGAGCGCCTGCAGCGCCTGCACGACGACATTAAGGGCAAGGACTGGTTTATGGCCCTGCTCGACATCGAGGAGTACATCCAGACCAAGGAGCGCGTACTGGCCGACTACGAGGACCAGGACGCCTGGATGCGCAAGGCGCTCATCAATATCGCCAACGCTGGCACCTTCTCGTCCGACCGCACCATCTCCCAGTACAACGACGAGATCTGGCACCTGGACTAACCCATTCCCCTTACCCATTCTCTTGAGGAACGGAGTCGTGGCAACACGGCTCCGTTTTTTGTGCCCGCGTATTGCCCGTGGCCCGCCTCGACCAAACAATCTCGATCTATAACAACTACTCAACCAAAACGGTCCCAGCTGTTACAGATTGAGACATACCGGCCCCTCCCCTTGGGTTTATCTCAATCTGTAACATCTAGCAGGTGAAATTCGCCTTTGGTGTTACAGATTTAGATGAAATGGTTAGCTCAGCGGAACCGTCTCGATCTGTAACATCTAACGTCCGAAATCGGCCCTATCCGTTACAGATCGAGACAAACGACCGGTCAGACAGTCCCAACACAAAGAAAGGCTCCCCTCTCGCCCAGTGGACGGGAGGGGAGCCTTATATGTGACCGCGGCAAAAGGATGGCAATACCGCAGTCGCCCAAAGGAAGGGCCTGGTTGCACCGGGCCTAGATAAGGTTCTTGCCAGAGACCTTATCGAAGAGGTGGGTCGCGTTCTTCTCAAACTTGAACCAGATGGGGTCGCCCGCCTTGAGCGCACCCTTGGCCTCGAGGTCGACAACGGGAATGATCAGGACGAACTGGCCATCGGGAGCGGTCACGTGGACATGCTCGGTCGAACCCATGAGCTCGGTCACCTCGACGGTACCCTGGAGCGCGCCCTCCTCGTCCTTGTCGGCAAGCAGAATCTGCTCGGGACGCACGCCGGCCGTGATCTCCTTCACGTCGCCGCCGTCCCAGTTGAGAGCAAGCTGAGCGCAGGTCTCGGGGGCGAGCGCCACGTTCATATCCTCGGTCTTGACGGTAAAGCCGTTGCCCGAGCGCACCAGCTGGGCATCGAAGAAGTTCATCTGCGGCACGCCGATAAAGCCGGCGACGAAGATGTTCGCGGGATGGTTGAAGACCTCCTGCGGGGTGGCGATCTGCTGGACGACGCCGTCCTTCATGACCACGATACGGTCACCGAGGGTCATGGCCTCGGTCTGGTCATGAGTGACGTAGATGAACGTGCCCTTGATCTCGTGGCGCAGCTTGATGAGCTCGGCACGCATCTGGTTACGCAGCTTGGCGTCCAGGTTGGACAGCGGCTCGTCCATCAGGAAGACCTTAGGATCACGCACGATGGCGCGGCCGATGGCGACGCGCTGACGCTGACCGCCGGAGAGCGCCTTAGGCTTACGGTCGAGGTACTCGGTAATACCCAGGATCTCGGCAGCGGAGCGAACCTTACGGTCGATCTCGTCCTTGGGGACCTTCTTGAGCTCGAGCGTAAACGCCATGTTCTCGTACACCGTCATATTGGGGTACAGAGCATAGCTCTGGAACACCATGGCGATGTCGCGGTCCTTGGGAGCGACGTCGTTGACGCGCTTGCCATCGATGAGCACATCGCCCGAGGTGATGTCCTCCAGGCCGGCGACCATGCGCATCGTCGTGGACTTACCACAGCCAGAAGGGCCAACGAGGACGATAAACTCCTGGTCATGCACGGTGAGGTTAAAGTCCTCCACCGCGAGCACGCCGTCCTCGGTAACCTTGAGGTTGTGCTTCTTCTCCTCGGTCTTCTTCTTTTTGCCAAAGAAGCCCTTCTTTTTGGACTCGTTGTTGGGATACACCTTCTGAACATGTTTGAGAACGATCTCGGCCATGTCTCTACCTTTCGATACGCGGCGCCACGCTGAGGGGCGCCGCAGAAACTTGCAAAACAGTTACGGCATCAGCCCTTGACGGCACCTGCCACCACACCGTCGATGATGTACTTCTGGCAGAAGATGTACATGATGACGATGGGGACAACGACCATCATGATGCAGGCCATCATGGGGCCGAGCTCGACGTGGCCATAGCCGCCACGGAAGTACTGGATCAAGATAGGAATGGTCTTGTACTTGGTGGAGTCGAGCGTAAGGTAGGGCAGCAGGTAGTCGTTCCAGACCCACATGGTCTCAAGGATGCCGACCGAAAGATAGGTGGGCTTCATGATGGGAAGGACGATCTTAAAGAACACCTGAACCGGGTTGCAGCCGTCAATCATGGCCGCCTCCTCGATCTCGAGCGGGATGTTCTTTACAAAGCCGGCGAACATAAAGACCGCGAGGCCCGCGCCAAAACCCAGATAGATAAAGCAGATGTTGAACGGCGTGTTGAAGCCGATGCGGTCCGCCAAATTGGACAGCGTGAACATCAGCATCTGGAACGGCACGACCATCGAGAACACGAACAGGTAATAGAAGAAGTTCGAGATCTTGTTATTGACGCGCACCACGTACCAGGCGCACATGGAGCAGCACACCAGAATCAGCACGACCGACGTGACCGTGATGATGAGCGAATACATAAACGCCGAGGCAAAGCCCTGCTCGTTTAAGGCGTGCACATAGTTTGCAAAGCCGTTGAACGTCTCGGGCGTGAGCAGATCGAACGCCGTGGTGGTGCTGATTGCGGTCCCCTTCTTAAAGGAATTGAGCGCAATCATGAACACGGGGTAGATCCACGCAAGCGACAGAATCGTAAAGAAAATCGAGAGCGCGCGGTTGATAGCCTTATCGCGTTTCATTACTGCTGCACCTCCTTGGACCTCGTGGCCTTAAGCTGGATCATGGAAATAGCGACAACCAGGATGCAGAAGATGACTGCCTTGGCCTGGCCAATGCCCTGCCATGCGATGCCGGCGCGCGAATAGAACGTGTTGTAGATGTTCAGGGCGAGCATCTCGGTGGAGTGCGCCGGGGCGCCACCGGTAAGGGCGAGGTTCTGGTCGAACAGCTTAAAGCCGTTGGTGATGGACAGGAACAGGCAGATGGTGATCGTCGGCATCAGGTTAGGGATCTTAACCTTCCAAAACGTCTGCCATGCCGTGGCGCCGTCGACCTTGGCGGCCTCGATGTAGTCGGACGGAATGGACTGCAGACCAGCGATGTAGATGATCATCATGTAGCCGACCTGCTGCCACAGGGTCAGGATGATAAGGCCCCAGAAGCCAGCGGCGGAGTTGAGGGCGATAAGCTGGGCACCCACGTTGGAGAGCAGGCAGTTGATCAGAATCTGCCAAATGTAGCCCAACACGATGCCGCCGATCAGGTTAGGCATAAAGAAGATCGTACGGAAGATGTTGGTGCCCTTGAGCGCCTTGCGGGTGAGCGCCTGCGCGATGGCCAGCGCGATCACGTTGATAAGCACCGTCGACAGGAAGGCAAACGCCACGGTAAAGAAGAACGACGTGGAGAACTGCGGGTCGGTCAGTGCGCGCACGTAGTTCTCGATACCGACAAAGTGCGCGTTATTGATGGTAATAAACTGGCAGAACGAGAGATAGAAACCCTGGATAAAGGGAATCACGAACCCGATCATAAACGCCAGGCACGTGGGCAGCATAAAGAGCGGCCACCAGCGTTTGAGTGCTTTGCCCATAGAAGGGTCCTTTCAATATGCAGGGGGCGGGCAAACCAACGTCTGCCCGCCCCCTGTCGCTAATCAGATAGCTTGGGCAGCAACTGCTTACTCGGAAGCAGCCTTCTCGGTCTTCCAGCCATCGACGAAGGCGTTCTTGACGCCGTCCCACTTGGTGTTGTCGGCAGCATAAGCGATGAGAGCCTGCTTGAGGTTCTTCTTCCACTCCTCAGAGGGGATGTAAACGAAGTCCCAAGCAACGGTCTTCTTGCCGTCCTTGGCCATGGCAACGGCCTGCTGCGAGAAGACGTTGGTGGTCTCCTTAGCGCTCTTGAACGGGGCGGTCAGACCCATCTTGTCAGCGATGATGCTGGTGGCGGTGTCAGAAGTGACGCACCAATACATGAAGTCCTCGGTGGCCTTCTGGGCATCCTCGGAAGCCTGGGAGCTGACGCACCAGTAGTTCTCGCCGCCGGAGCACAGGCCCTGGTTCTCCTCGCCGTCGACGCCGATGTAGATCGGCAGCATGCCGAGCTGGTCGTCGGTCATACCGGCCTTGGTGAGGTCGGCGTAGGCCCAAGAGCCGTTCTGGTAGAAGACGGCCTTGCCGGTTGCGAACTCGTTGGTGGCGTCGTCACCGGTCTTGGAGGCGAGCTGCGAAGGATCGCAGGTGGAGTCGGTGATGTACAGGTCGAAGATCTGCTTAAAGTTGTCGAGATACTCGCCCTTGATCTCGTCGTCCTCCTGGTTGTGCTCCTTCTCGAACTCGTAGTAGAGCGGGAGGTTGGCGAGGTGGGTGGTGTAGCGCCAGCTGGAGGAGTCATCCATGCCGGCGGAAGTGAAGGCACCGTCAACGCCGAGCTCGTCCTTGCGGGCCTGGATGTCATCGGCGCAAGCCTTCAGCTTGTCGAAGGAGTTGATGTCCTCGGCCTTGTAGCCGGCCTTCTCGAGGAGCTCCTTGTTGTAGATGATGCCGTAGCTCTCCTGAACCCAGTCGATACCCAGATCCTTGCCGTCGGACTGCAGCGCCAGGGAGTCGTCGATGAGCTCACCGCGGAGCTTGGTGTCGGAAAGATCGGCGCAGTAGTCCTTCCAGTTCTTAAGGCCGGTGGGGCCGTTGACCTGGAACAGCGTCGGAGCGGAGCTCTTGGACATCTCGGACTTGAGCTTCTCCTCGTAGGTGTTGGAGGCGGCGGTCACGATCTTGACCTCGACGCCCTTCTCCTTCTTGTACGCCTTGGCGATCTCCTTCCACTCCTTGTCGACCTCAGGCTTAAATTGGAGGAAGTAGACCTCGGCAGCGTCACCAGAAGCAGAGGAGCCGGAGCCGGCAGAACCACCACAGCCCACGAGACCCAGACCAAGAACCGCAGCCGCGGAGCCAGCGAAGCCCAGGAACTGCCTTCTGCTCATTTCGTTCTTCATTACAATCCACCCTTTCACACCGTGGCGGCACCCTTTGCCGCCGCCTTCGGAGATTGGCTCGGGGACTTTGCCCCTTTTGCTGATTTGTACAATACGCTATTTGGCTAGTTGTTTGAACAAGTATTACTAGAGCGGTAGAAAAACTTCGGTGAACGGTAATTTCAACTTGATACTTGACAAGTTTTGTATAAACAATTACTTGTTATCGAATGCAGAGAAAACGCCCGGTCAAGCCGATGCATCGTCGGTTTGACCGGGCGTTTTCTCTTTGAGGACATGAGTCTCGTCAGGCTGCGAGCTAGCCGGCTATCGCTTGGAGTTAACGCGGTAGTGGAAGATCTCGGGGTGTGTGCGAGCGTGCGTCACCTCAAATAAGATGCCGTCCGAGGTGTACGACTGGCTCTCCATAACGGCGACGCAGTTGTACTTGCCAAGGTCCAAGTAGCTGCAGTCCTCATCGTTGGCAAGCTCGACGCTCACCGTACGGCGGCTCGCCATCACTTTGACGCCACGCTTGTGCTCCAGATAGTCGTAGATAGAGCTTGCCGCAATCTCGGGGGTCAGGCCCTTGGCGATCGACTCCAAAAAGTAGCCGTGGTCCACCT
The DNA here is from genome assembly GCA_900543275.1 of uncultured Collinsella sp. Lineage (GTDB taxonomy): Bacteria > Actinomycetota > Coriobacteriia > Coriobacteriales > Coriobacteriaceae > Collinsella. Next base: position 130,806 of record UQQL01000001.1, read on the forward strand.
GGCGCGCGCTGCCGTTGAGGCTTCGGACACGCACGACGCGAATCAGCTCCTCGCCCACCTTAAAGCCAAGGCGGCGCGACAGTTGCTCAGTGCAAATCAAATGTTCAAAAGACTTGACCTCGGTCGATGCGACGGCATTGTTGCGTTTTGCGAACTCGCCAAACGACTCAACCTCTTCGAGTGCGCCCAGCATGTCGGTTTCGCCCTTAAGCCAAATAACGCGCACGCCCTTGCCGTGTATAGGCTGCACAAACATCTGGTCGGCCAGCATGCTCAAGGCGCGTCGAACGGTATTGCGCGTGCAGCCAAACTCCGCGGTCAGCTCGGCTTCGGTTGGCAGCATCTCCTGAAACGCATAGGTCCCGTTAATGATGCGCGAACGGATCTCGCGGTAGATTCCTTCGTAAATCGCTTTTGGCATAACTTCACCTCTAATGAATATGTATGGCTAGGCACGATAGCATTTCTTAAAGTTGTTTAAACCGATTATCGGTAAAGTACGGATTATTTACCGTCGACGGTTCCCCCGAAACCCAAATCGGACCGAATCAAAACCGTCAATGCGGCAAGCAGCCAGTCCTCTACAATGAGTTCATTGTTTAAACGTTCTTGCTCGCACAGCATGTTGCATCCGGAAGGCATATTATGCTGCAGAAAATCCAACGCTTTGGCGGGGCAATGTTCGCGCCCGCCATGCTGTTTTCTATATCAGGCCTCATGGTCGGCATCTCCGCCCTCGCCACGACCGTAGACATCGTCGGTGACCTCGCCGTATACGGAACCCCTTGGTACGTTTTCTGGACCATCATCCAGCGCGGCTCGTGGACGGTCTTTAAACGTCTCCCGCTCCTTTTTGCCGTAGCGCTGCCTATCGGTCTTGCCCAAAAGCAACCGGCACGCTGCTGCCTCGAGGCACTCGTGGCCTATTTTGCCTATTGCTTCTTTTTGAGCGAGATCATTAAGCTGAGCGGAGACAACCTTGGGCTTAAGTACCCATCATCTTTGACCCCCGCCAGCGGTATCACCGTCATCGACGGCATCAAGACGCTCGACACCGGCATTATCGGCCCGCTGGCGGTATCGGCAACCGTCGTCGCCATCCATGACCGCTTCTACGATGCCAAGGTTCCCGATTGGCTCGGCACCTTCTCGGGTTCCTCGCTGGTCTACCTCATCAGCTTTTTTGCCGTGTTTGCCCTTGCCGCCATCTCGGCCGCCATCGTGCCCTTCGCATACGCCGTAACCGAAACGCTGCGCCACGCACTTGCGGGCGTCGGCCCCTTCGGCGTGGGCATCTTTGTGTTTTTGGAGCGAGCACTCGAGCCCATGGGGCTGCACCACCTGCTCTATATGCCCATCTATTACGACAATCTGGTCATTCACGACGGTATTTACGCCACGTGGACCAACCTGCTCCCCATTCTCTCCCATAGCACGCGCCCTTTAAATGAACTTGCGCCCTGGGCAGGTTTTACCGCCACCGGCTGGGGCAAGCTCTTTGGCCTTCCCGCCATCGCGGCAGCATTCTATTTCACCGCCAAACCCGAACGCCGCGCCGGCCTTAAGGTCATCCTTTTGCCCGCCATCGTCGCCTCGGTGGTCTGCGGTGTCACCGAGCCGCTCGAGTTTCTCTTTATGTTCACCTATCCTGGACTCTTTTTGCTCTACGCCGTCCTATCCTCCTGCCTTGCCATGACCATGAACTTCTTCGGTATCGTCGGCATCTTCTCGGGCGGTCTCATGGAAATGACGGCCTTCAACTTCATCCCACTCATGCGAATGCATGCCGGCTCCTACCTTTTGGCGCTCGGTATCGGTCTTGCCTTTAGCCTCATCTTTTTTGTTAGTTTTCGAGCACTCATCTTGGTCTATGACCTTAAGACGCCGGGCCGCGAGGATCATGTCTCCAATCGCGCGGCAATCGATCGTTTAACGGGAAGCGGCTTTGCCAAAGAGCAATCTCCCAATGGCGAGGTCAGTATTCAATCCGATCAAGATCACGTCCTCGCTGAGCGGGTAATTCAGCTTTTAGGTGGCGTTGGCAATATCGTGGGCGCAACCAACTGCGCCACGCGCCTGCGCGTCGAGGTCGCAGACCCTTCCATCGTTGCAGATAACGCGTCGTTTGTCGCGGTGGGCGCCAAGGGCCTCATCATTACGGGCAAGACCGCCCAGGTGATTATTGGCATCTCCGTTCCCCGCGTTAAAGAGCATTTTGACCAGATCATGGGCCTCGAGCCGGGATTTGTGCCCACCACCTCGGCCTCCCCTTCCGCCAGCGCAGCCCATAAGCGCGGCGATATCTGCTTCTTCGATATCGACGGAACACTCGCCTGGCAAGACCCTCGAGTGGCACAAGAGCTTCCCGAGAGCGAGCGAGACCTCTCCCCCTATCCCAATGAAGCGGTCTCGCAAGCCATCCGTGATTTTGTCGCCAAGGGCAATATGGCGTTTATCTGCACAGGGCGCACGCTGAGCTGCATCCATCCAAAGCTGCTCGAGCTGCCCTGGACCGGCATCGTCTGCCTCGCGGGTGGCTATGTCGAACTTGAGGGACACGTGATTCGCGATTTGGCGATGACGCCCGGCATGCTGCAGCGCCTTGCTCCCATTCTTGAGCAATCGGACGAAGTGATTCGTTTTGAGGGACTCAATGGCGTCGTTCGCATGAGTGCCGATGCGCCCGACGCCCCCGGATACGCCCGCACCGTGGGCGATGCAATTACGCAGCTGCAACATTACAGCGCCTACAAGATCTTAATGTCCACGTCGCTTGCCAACCGCATCGCTCAGGATCAAGCGTTTGAGCCGCTGCTCTGCTTTAACGAGCTCGAGCTCGAAGTGACCGAGATTTCGCCTCGCGAATGCACCAAGCGCGAGGGTATCCAGTCCGTACTCGACGCCCTCGATCCCAACCATGGAACGGTATATGGCATCGGTGATGCCAGCAATGACATCTCGCTGATGAACGCCGTCGACGTCGGCATCGCCATGGGCAATGCACCGGACTATCTCAAAAAGCGCGCGGACTACATCACCGACTCGGTCGACAAAGATGGCGTCGTCAAGGCGCTCGAGCACTTTGGACTGGTCTAACTACGAAACTCGTCCGACATGCGCCGTTGCCTTAAATCCCCAAACCTGCCACGCAGGCAGGCACAATGTGGCAATATGTTGCCTGCACACTACATCGATGCAACCTAAGAAAGAATGCGAGAACCCGTGTCCAGTCCGTTTACCCGCTTTTTAGCCCAGCACTTTGACCAGATTAATGACCATCTGGCCACGTTCTTTGACGGACAGGCGACCTCTGCCGATATCGAACGCTACCTGTACGCGCCGCTCTCGGCTTTTACGGCCAACGCCGGCAAGCGCCACCGCCCGCTTATCTGCATGCTCGCCGCAACCGCAGTGGGCGGTAGCTTTGAGAGCGCCCGCAGCGCCGCGGCAGCTATCGAGCATTTCCAGTCGGGTGCGCTCATCCACGACGACATCGCCGACAACGGACAGCTTCGTCGAGGCAAGCCCTGCATGCACCTTACCGAGGGCACGGGGCTCGCCATCAATTGTGGCGACCTGGCGCTCACCATGGTCACCAAGACGGTTCTCGACGATCCCACGCTCGAGTCCGACGTGAAGCTGCGTGTGCTCCACGAGCTTACCGAGATGATCGTCCGCACCATCGAAGGTCAAGCGCTTGACCTGGGTTGGGTCCGTGACGAGCGCTTTGATATCTCGGTTGATGACTACCTGGACATGGCGACGCACAAGACCGCGTATTACAGCGGAGCCACGCCGCTTGCCGCCGGAGCCATTATCGGCGGCGGCAGCGAAGAGCAGGTCGAGGCGCTACGCGCCTTTGGCCTGCACACCGGCCTTGCCTTTCAGATTCAGGACGACCTGCTCAACTTGGTCGGCACCAAAGAGGCCGCCAACAAGGACTTCCGCACCGACATCACCGAGGGCAAACGCACGCTCGTTGCCGTGCACGCTCTGTCTGATGAGCGCCATCACGACGAGGTCGAGGCAATCCTTTCCTCGGGCACCGAGGACCCCGCGCAGCTCGCGCGCGCCGTGGAGATCTTCCGGCAGACCGGCTCCATCGAATATGCTCACGCCTACGCGCTGGACCTGACCGCAAAAGCCAAGGCTGCCATCGAGAACGTTGAGCTTGACCCGCACGCACGCGAACTGTTCCTCTCCATGGCAGATTTCTTTGTGGAGCGCCTCAACTAGCGGGGGTCACAAAACCTGTGGGCAGCGCGTTTGGGTACAAGTTGCTACACTGTTGAGTGCATGTTTATGCATTGTCTCGCGTTGTCTATCCGACACGCGCTCAAAATAGTACGAATCGTACGCCGAAAGGGGTTCGTTCATGGAACCTATTACCACGGGCATGCAGGGAGCAGCCGTCGAGGATGTTCAGTCCCGCCTTCTGCAGCTCGGTTACACCATCGATGCCGACGAGGTCGCCGACAAGCGCTTTGGCACCACCACCGAGCAGGCCGTTGGCACGTTTAGGCTCGATAGCGGCCTTGCGGCCGGTTATGCTGTCGATATCCCCTGCTGGAGCGCCCTTGTAGACGCTTCATACAAGTTGGGCGACCGCACGCTCTACCTTCGCATGCCCAATTTTCACGGCGCCGACGTCAAGGCCCTGCAGCGCGCTCTCAACGTTTTGGGCTTTGCCTGTGGCGAAGACGACGGCTACTTTGGTCCGCATACCGAGGCCGCCCTGCAGCAGTTCCAGGAAAATGTCGGCCTGTTTGCCGACGGCATGGCCTTCCAGGACACCTACGCCTACATCAACCGCCTGCACCATGTGTGGGAGGGCAAGCCCTCGGTCACCGAAGCCGAGTCTCGCATCGGTTTTGCGCGCGCCGCCAACGTGCTCGAGCGTTTCCAGATTGCCGTCATCGGCGAGGACCCTATCGCGCGCAGCGTAGCATCGCGCATGTGGAACATCGCCACGGCGACGACCGACAGCAGCGGCATGATGCTTTGCGATTCCGAGGTTCCGACCGATGTCGACCTGGTGCTCGAGATCGCAAGCGACGAGTTGCCTGCAGACGCCGCCCCGCGCGCCACGATCGCCCTCGCCGAGTGCCACAACCTGGCCCAGCGCATCCGTACCGCCAATGTCGCCGCACAGCAAAAGCCGGCACGAATTCGCATCGAGCTCACCGGCATGACGCGTTACAACGGCACCTTTACGGCCAGCGACGCGCAGACCCTCGCCGTACGCCTACTCGACGGCGTTTGCGATGCCCTCGCAGATTAGGTAAACTAGACGAGTTGCTTTTGGGCAACACCACACATTGGGACGTAGTTCAACGGTAGAACTCCGGTTTTTGGTGCCGGCTGTTGGGGGTTCGAATCCCTCCGTCCCAGCCATTAAAACTGAGCGCCCTGAGCCCATAACGGCCCAGGGCGCTTTCTTGTGGGCAAGCGGAGAGATTCGAACCCGCAAGGGTGCGGAGCTGAGGAAACGCGAAGCGTTTTCTAGCGCAGCACGCAAGGAGCGAAGCGACACAGCGGGGCGCGGCCGCCGACCAGGCAGACGCGGAATCCCTCCGTCCCACACCAGCCAAGAGCCCCTCACGTCAAGCAAATCGAGCCAACGCCGCCAAGCGGAGGAATCCGAACCCGCAAGGATGCGGAGCGACGCAGCGGGGCGCGGCCGCCGCAGGCAGACGCGGTACCGGCACTTGGGGACGCTCCTAAGTGCCGGCATTATAGGAACGTCCCCAAGTGCCGGCTCGGGACTATTTTCGAGGACCCTCCGAAGGACTGTGGCCAAAAAACGGCAAATATGAGTACTGTTACCGTTGTAGCTACATTATTTTCGTTAATAAAAGAAGATCTTAATGAGATTTATTCGCATCAAGGTCTTCCTTTAATGAACACTTGAGGAGATACGGCAGCTTATCTGCTCGATCGACACGTCAAATCACCTTAAATGTGGTCAAAATTACTGCTACTAAAAGAGTATCAGTACTCATATTTGATGTTTTTTGGCCACGGCTCTTTATAGACACCCTGCACAGCGACGGTGGTAGATTTCGGAACGCGTCCGTCAGCCCCGTTCCGAAAAACGAGCCGCATGCAACGGCCAAGCCACGACAGGCCCCGGGAGAGCGGGGACACCGGCTTAGGTTTATCGCGAGTTCTGCACGAACAGGAGGCCACTTAATGTGGCCTCCGTCGTGAGCAGGACTGTAGAGCAGGAAACCTAAGCCGGTGTCCCCGCTCTCCCGGGGCCGGCGGAATTTAGTTGTTCAGCATGCGGTCGAAGCTTCCCGAGTCGCCATCCCGATAGTCGGCGGTCATCAGAATCTCCTGCGGAATGCGCCCGCCCTCGCGCAGCACATTGCGGAACTGCACGCGCGTGACCATGGGCAGATCCTTGATCGTCGCCGCCAAGTTCTGCGGCACGCCCTGGTTGGCAGCCGCGGGCTCGCACTCGCCGCCGGCCTTCACGCGACGCTTATGCTCGGCGAGCATGGCGCGGTACATGCCGGCATGCAGGCGAATCTCAACCACATTGGCATTGCGAGCCTGCTCGACGATGCGCGCGCCCTCGCGGTCGATATCGCCCACGTAGTAGACGTAGTTAAAGCGATAGCCGATCTCAGCCAGATAATCGTCCAGGGCATGCGAGACGCTCGCCTTGCATCCGCCGCCAAAAATCACGCCGCCCACCTTGATGCCAAAGAGCTTGGCGTGCTTGCGGCCACGCAGCAGCCTGACGATCTCGTCATAGGTGTCCAGGTTCTCGACCATAATGAACGGCTTATCGGCGCCCAGCGTAAAGAAACCCGTAAAGTGCACGGGGCGGTTGGGGGCGACCTTGATCGCCTGCATGCTGATGCCCTTTTCGGTCATGCGCCTTATCAGGCGCTCACCGTGCTTGCCGTCAAAAGCCTTCTCGTCGTTAAAAATCTGGTAGGCACGCTGGCGGCGCGAGGCAACCGGCGTATCGGCACCTCGGTTTTGCTCGATCCAAGCCTGGATGATTGCGATTTCCTCGGCAATCTTGCGGTTGGACATCTCGTTGTGCTGAGTGCGCTGCGGAGCCTTTTTGCCGTCCTTGCCCTCGACCCTTACGATCTGTGTCTGCTGCTCCTTGATCTTAGAGAGCGCCGTAGGCGTAGGGACAACTTTGAGCAGCTGCCTGCCTAAAACGCGGGCAAGAGCAAACGCCGATACCTCGCCGTGGACGGCCGACTCGGGCTGCTGGGCAGCAGTATCTGCTGCGGCAGGCTCAGCCTGTGCATGAGGCTTACGCTTGGAATCTGCCCGGGTATTACGTTCCTGCTTGGGCGCAGACGAGTGCTTTTGCGGACGATCGGACTTGGCCTCCTTCGCCGGCTGGCGCTTGACCTGATCCACCGGAGTCTCGGCCTTCTCATCTCCGTTTTGTGTCGCTGTCTTCTCGGCCGCGGCCTCGGCATTTGAGCCACGACCGCCGCGGTGACGACGACGGCGGGGCTTGCCTGAGGCGCTCTCCCCCGCCTGCTTATCAGCGGTCTGTTGAGCTTTGACCTCAGTGTCAGCCGCAGGCTGCGACTCGGAAGGTTGCTGCTCGCGAGCCGCCGGCTCAACGGTTTTCTCGGTTTGTTCGGCCTTCTCGGCCTGAGCGGTCGAAGCCGGCTCGCCCTTCTCCTGACGCCTTACGGGATACGCGCGCCTCGCAAAACCACGCCCGGGACGGCATGAACCCGGAGCCTTCTTGGCAGACTCCTCAACATCGTCTGCAGCCTCGGAAGGCTCTTCAACCTCATGCGCGACATCCTGCTGCGCAGCCTTAAAGTGGGCACCACGGCGACGCTGGGGCTCCTGGGCCTCCACGGGCTTTTGCTCCTTCGCGGGCCTCTGCGACTCGGCAGCAACCTCGTTCTCAACAGCCTCGGCATCCGTCTCACCCTTTTGAGCAACGGCACGACGGAAGCGCTCCTGCTGGGCGCGGCGCTGCGCATCGCGCTTGCCACCCCCGCCAAAACCGCCGCGTCCTGCCTTGGCCGTAAAGGCACGCACGACGTTCTCATCGAGCAACTCATCGGTATCGACATGCTCACGCGGAGCAGCTTCTTCCACAGCAGGCACGTCAGCGGAATCCTCGACGACAAAATCTTCGACGGACTCGGCAGGCTGCTCCTGGGCATCGCGGATCTCGACATTGATGGTATAGAACGCCGGGCGCCCGTTAATGCCGCTGCCCTCGATCTTGGTAACGATCTTTGCCGCGATGAGTTCGTCGCGCATCACCTTGGTGTTGCATTCCTTATCGACGGAACGGAAAATCTGCGCCAGCGCGCTCGACTTAATCTTGAGCGCCTTGCGGCAGAGCAGGTCGTAGGCAACCAGCTTGGCGCGCTCGGCAGAAAGCGATGTCTGGCTGCTCAGACGCTCAGCCAGAGCATCGACATTGTTTTGATTATCGGAATATACCGTCTTGGCCACGGGGCCCCTTTCATATGCACACATATACGTCTATATGGTACAACGCACGAGCCTATCCACGCAAAACATCTGCGAGAATGCCCTTGCACCACCTGTTCTCACAAGAAAAAAGACCGGGTCCGCTTGATTGCGGACCCGGTCTTTCCGAGTCAAATAGATGGGAGATTCAACCCGTCCGACCGACTAGGCCTTGGCGGCCTCGGCGTCGGCAGGAGCTTCAGCAGCAGCGGCGCGACCGTACTCGGCCTTGCCCATCTCGGACCACTCGGGCTCCTCGTCGGGCATGGAGCCGGCCTCCTTGCCGAAGAACTCCTTGAGGCAGTTGACGGCGACGATGAGGCCCAGGACCATCAGCAGGACGGCGAAAACGAGCTGCAGGCCCTTGGTGGCGGCGACGGAGACGGCGGCCGTGGTGGCGGTAGCCGGGATGGTGCCGAAGAAGCCGTAAGCCTGGACAGCGGTCATGCAGCCCATGGCGCTCTGGACCAGCGAGGTGAAGGTGCAGCAGAGCAGGAAGGCGACGGGCACGTAGAGCATCCAGCCCTTGCGGCCGGTGCACTTGCAGAACACGGCGAGGGTGATCATGGTCATGCCGCCGAGCAGCTGGTTGGAGGCGCCAAAGAGCGGCCAGATGTTGGCATAGCCGCCAAAGGCGAGGGCGAGACCGGGAAGCAGGGTGACGACCGTGGCGAACCAGGGGTTGCCGAGAACCTTCATGTAGCCGGCCTTGGACTCGATGGCCAGGGCGTCGTTGGTCTGGGCAAAGAACTCGGAGAACGAGGTGCGGGCGATGCGGGCGACGGCATCGAGCGAGGTCAGGGCCAGAGCGGAGACGTTCATGGTCATGAAGACGGTAGCGAGCGTACCGTCAACACCGAAGGCCTGCATACCGCGGGAGATACCAGCAGCGAAGATCTGGAACGGGGTGGAAGCGACGCCAGCGTTGAGGGCGCCGGTACCGGCGGTGTTCATGTCGGAGAACATGATGCCGGCGACGATGATGGCAAGGATGCCGACGAAGGACTCGACGATCATGGCGCCATAGCCGACCTTGACGGCGTCCTGCTCCTTTTCGACCTGCTTAGAAGAGGTGCCGGAAGAAACGAGGCTGTGGAAACCGGAGAGAGCGCCGCAAGCAACGGAGACAAACAGGACGGGGAACATCATGCCGGAAGCGCTGGAGAAGCCGGTAAAGACCGGGGCGGTCATCGTGGCCTGACCGTTAACACCAAGGACGACGATGCCGAGGACAGCGCAGGCGATCATGACAATCATCATGATCGAGGTGAGGTAGTCACGCGGGGTCTTGAGCATCTGGATGGGCATAGCGCCGGCGAAGACCAGGTAGACCATAACGACGGCGAACCACTGGAACTTATCCAGGTAGACCGGGAACTGCATACCGACGGCGAACATGAGAACCATGAGGACCACGCCGGTGACGAACTCGGTAGCACCGGTGAGGTTGAACTTCTTCTGGGCCCAACCAAAGGCGATAGCGACGAAGGTGAACAGGATGGAGATGGTACCAGCGCAGCCGGCGGCATAGGACTTGGTGAAGTCGATGGCACCGGTAGCAGCACCAGAAGCGTCAACGGCCGGGGTGAACATGAACGTCTTGCAGACCATGTCGGTGAAGGCGGCGATGACGATGATGCAGAACAGCCAGCAGAACAGCAGGAACAGGCGACGGCCGGTCTTGCCGATGTACTTCTCGATGAGCTGAGCGAGCGACTTGCCGTTGTTCTTCATCGAAGCGTACAGGGCACCAAAGTCGTGGACGGCGCCAAAAAAGATGCCGCCGACGAGAACCCAAAGCACAACGGGCAGCCAGCCAAAGGCCATGGCGACGATCGTACCCGTGACAGGGCCGGCACCGCAGATCGAGCTAAACTGGTGCGAAAACGCGGTGAAGGCGGAGACGGGCGAGAAGCTCTTGCCGTCCTTCATGCGCTTGGCCGGCGTGAGGGCCTCTTTGTCAACGCCCCACTTGTTGGCCAGCCATCGGCCATAGCCCAGATAGCCGCAGGCGAGCACCGCCGCGGCCACAACCATGAGCAAAACTCCGTTCATTACATTTCCTCCTCTAAAAAGAACTTCTCAGACATAAAAAATGAGGGCCGTCGGTTGCGCTCGACGACCCTCATCTTCATCAGCCGCCCGTTATCGTACGGGCTAGCTGTATGTGCTAACCCGCATCAGATAATTACTACGCTGATAATGTTTAGCTGATGCGTGAACATGTCTAAGAAATCCTCTTCAATCATGATGCGAACGATCCGTGCGTGTTCACATCCCCCAGTGGATGAAAAGCAGTATGAAACTTTAGTTACCTAAAGTCAACGCAAATTTGTAATGAATTTTCAACTTTTTTTGAAATTCTCGGTATAAAACGCCACTGACCTCGGACTTTACCCAACAAAAGTTTTTGCATGAGAGATGCCCCTCGGGAGCCGCGGGAGCTCCCATCCCAAATGCGGAGCAAAGCTCCGCACACCATCTTTTTCTTTCAGCTAAAGCACGCCGGAAATTCGACGCAGCTGGCTAACCTTGCCGGACGTTGTCGACGCCAAACCAGCTCAGAAGCTATATCGATACAGAAAGGTCCCCGGACGGAGGGGCCGGATATAAGGTTTATCGCGAGTTCCGCACGCAAAGAAGGCCACTTAATGTGGCCTTCGTCTTGCGCAGGACTGTAGAGCAGGGAACTTCGTGCCCCGACGCCCGGGAGGACGTTACATTTAGAAAGATGGGCCGACCGCCGTCAGCGATGGGAGCTACTCCCCCAACACGGCCTTTTTGGCGGCTGCAGCCATGTTGTCCAGATCTTCCTTGGTGGGATGGTCCTTCGCGGCAACCCAGTTGTCGAGCAGCATCTTAAATCGGGCGTTTTCGGGATCTTGCTCGAGCATGGCCTCGTAGCGCTGCTTGACCGCGGGGCCCATCTTGCCCTGGCACATCGCCCAGCCCGCAAGCTCGGCATCCCCAGCCAAATTGGAAGTTACGCGGTCGATAATCTGCTGATAGTAGCTCTGGTCGGCGCCAAAACCGCAGGTGCCAAACAGGAAGACGCGCTTACCGTGCAAGGCGGAGAGCAACGCCGCGACCGAAGGCGTGCACGCGCCCTTGTCACACCAAAAACCGACGAGCACCGTGTCGGCCGCGCAGGCGCCCTGCGCCTCGAGCGCAACCTGATCTGCATCCGCATCGTCGCTCAACGCCGCGGCATGGACAAACTCAACGCCCGCAGCCTGCAGAGCGCGCTTAATCGCACCCGAAACCATCCTGGTATTACCGCTCTTGCTGTTAACCACCAAAGAGCACGTCATAGTCACGTTGCCTCGTTTCCCCCAAAACTAAAGCCACTAATGCAATTTATTAGATGAATATCTTAGTACTAACGTGACAGATGTAAACCACCGTCTGTCGATTGATTCATTTGCCCCACGGGCTTGCTTACTGGGCGAACTGACTGCGGTAGAGCTCGGCGTAGAAGCCGCCTGCCGCCAGCAGCTCGTCGTGTGTGCCGCGCTCGATAATCTGGCCGTCGCGCATGACCAGAATGCAGTCGGCGTTGCGGATCGTTGACAGGCGATGCGCCACCACAAAGCTGGTGCGACCGGCCATGAGCTCGTCAAATGCCGCCTGCACCTGCAGCTCGGTACGCGTATCGATGCTCGACGTTGCCTCGTCCAGCAGCAAGATCGCCGGGTCGGTAAGCATGACGCGCGCGATGCACAGCAGCTGTTTTTGACCCTGGCTAAACGTGCCGCCGTCCTCGCCAATCACCGTGTCGTAGCCGCCTGGCAGCTGCACGATAAACTTGTGCGCATGCGCGCGCTTGGCCGCCTCGATAACCTGTTCGCGTGTGGCATCGGGACAACCGTAGGCGATGTTGTCCGCCACGGTGCCCTCGAACAGCCACGTATCCTGCAACACCATGCCAAAGGCACGGCGCAGGCTTGCACGCGTGTAGTCACGCGAGGAACGGCCATCGACCGCGATGCGACCGGCGTCGATATCGTAGAACCGCAGCAGCAAATTGATGAGCGTTGTCTTGCCACAGCCCGTGGGACCGACCAGGGCAAAGCGCATGCCGGGCTTGGCATCGATGCAGATATCCTGCAGCAGTTTGCGGTCGGGCACATAGCTAAAGTCCACGTGTTCAAAGGTCACCTCGCCCTGCGGGGCGGCAAGCTCCACGGCATCCGCCGCGTCGGGCTCCTGCTCGCGCGCATCGAGCAACGCGAACATGCGGCGCGCCGAGGCGTACGCGGTCTGGATTTGCGTGATGACGTTCGTGACCTCGTTGAACGGCTTAGTGTACTGGTTAGCGTAGGACAGGAAGATCTGCACGCCGCCCACCGTGAGCGCCGCAGGCACGCCCGTGATCACGCCCGCGCAGCCGATCACGGCGACCACGGCGTAGATGATGTTATTGATAAAGCGCGTGCCGGGGTTAGAAAGCGAACCCATAAACTGCGCGCGCTCGCCCGCCGTATAGAGCTCGGCGTTGAGGACATCGAAGCGCTGTTGAGCGTGCGGGCCGTAGGCGAAGGCGTCCACGAGCTTTTGCTCGCCCACGTACTCCTCAATATGACCGCCAAGCTGGCCTTGGATGCGCTGCTGTGCCGTAAAGCTCTTGTTGGAAAGCTTGGCGATGGCGCCGGCTGCAAAGATGGAAAGCGGCGTGACGAGCACCACCACGAGCGTCATGGCCAGGTTAATGGAGAGCATAAACGCGAGCGTGCCCACGATGGTGATGACGCCGGTAAAGAGCTGCGTAAAGCCCTGCAGCAGGCCGTCGCCCACTTGGTCGACGTCGTTGACTACGCGGCTCATGAGGTCGCCGTGGGCATGGCTGTCGATAAAGCTGAGCGGCATGCGGCTGAGTTTGTCGCTCGCCTCCACGCGCATGTCGCGCACCGTCTCGTAGGACAGACGGTTGACGCAGTAGCCCTGCAGCCACTGGAAGGCCGCCGCGCCCACCACGACAATCGCGAGCTTGGTAACGAGCGGCAACAGTGCGTCAAAGTCCACCTGCCCGGCGGCAACGATGAGGTCGATGCCCTCGCCGATAAGGATGGGCGTATAGAGTTGCAAGATCACCGAGATGGCGGCGCTCACAAACGACGCCGTAAACGAAATGCGATGCGGACGAACGTAGCCCAGCAGGCGGCGAGTTACCGCACCGGCGGGATAGCGCTCGGGATCGCCGGGCTGGCGCGGACCGTCACCCAAGTCGTTGAGGTTATCGTTGCCGGACACGTTGGCCGTCATCGTGGCGACCGAACCGGAAGAAGTATACGGGTTCATTTAGCAGCCCTCCTTTGCGCAAGTGAATGCCGAAGCGCACGCGGCGCCTGAGGCGGGCACGGGGCTTGGGGCGAGCGCGGACGCCGCGCTCCCCTGCTGACCCTCGAGCTCCTCGCGGCGAAGCTGCGACTGGCAAATCTCGCGATAGAGCTGGCAGCTTGCGTACAGCTCGTCGTGCGTACCCAGGCCCGCGACCGAGCCGTGGTCGAGCACGCAGATCATGTCGGCATCGCGCACGGTCGAGACGCGCTGGCTCACGATCACCGTGGTCAGCGGGAGCCCGCCCTCGGCGGCACCGCGTACGCTGCGCTCGCGGATGGCGTGGCGAAGCGCTGCGTCGGTCTTAAAGTCGAGCGCCGAGGCGGAGTCGTCCATGATCAGGATCTGCGGCGAGCCCACCAAGGCACGCGCAATGGTCAGGCGCTGGCGCTGGCCACCGCTAAAGTTCTTGCCGCCCGCCTCGACCGGGGCGTCGAGCCTCTGCGGCTTGTTGCGCACGAACTCGCTGGCCTGCGCCATATCGAGCGCCGCCCAAAGCTCCTCGTCGGTCGCCGACTCGTCGCGCCAGGTTAGGTTGCTACGGATCGTGCCGCTCACGAGCGACGCGCGCTGCGGTACGGTCGCGACCACATGGCGCAGCTGATTGAGCGGCCAGACGCGCACGTCGGCACCCATTACGCTCACGCTGCCGGCGCCCGTGTCGTACAGGCGCGGGATAAGCGAGACGAGCGTGGACTTGCCGCTGCCCGTGCCGCCGATAATGCCGAGCGTTTTACCCAGCGGCAGCTCCAGGGTCACGTCATTGACGGCGTTGGCGGCGCCCGCGCCAAAGGAGAAGCTCGCATGGCCGAAGCTCAGCGCGGGAACCGGAACAGCGTTGCCCATCGCGCTCGGCTCGGGCAGCGCAACCGGCTGGTTGCCCTCGTCGGTAATGCTCGGCTCGCAATTGAGCACCTCGTTGAGACGCGACGCGCTGGCGCTCGCCTTGGTAAAGACCACGACCAGGTTGGCGACATACACGATGGAGGTCAGGGTCTGCGTCATGTAGTTCACAAACGCCATGACCTGGCCCTGTGTGAGCTCGCCCACGTTGACCTGGACGCCGCCCACCCACAGGATGGCGCACACGCCCAGGTTCATCACCAAAAACGTGACGGGATTAAGAATCGACGAGAGCTTGCCCACCGCGATGGCGGTATGCGCCTGGTCATCGGCTGCCTGGGCAAAACGCTCGCGCTCGTGATCCTCGCGCACAAAGGCTCGGACCACGCGGGCGCCCGAAAGCCCCTCGCGACAGATGAGTGCGATGCGATCGAGCTTTGCCTGCAGCTGCTTGTAGTACGGGATGCAGCGCGCCATGACAAACCAAAACACCAGGCCGATGGCGGGCGTGCAAATCAAAAAAATCATGCCGAGCTTAAGGTCGATAGCGAGGGCCGCGACCATGGAGCCCACCGCCAGGAAAGGCCAGCGGATGAGCATACGCACGCCCAGCGCCACGGCGAGCTGCACCTGGTTGACGTCGTTGGTGATGCGCGTGATGAGCGACGGCGTGCCAAAGCGATCGAGCTCAGCATAGCTCAGCTTGTTGATGTGCTGGTAGAGCGCGCCGCGAATGTCAGTACCCATGCCCTGCGAGGTGAACGCCGCCATCTTTTGGCAGACGAGCGTAAACGAGATGCCAATCACGGCCATGGCGGCGAGCACCATGCCGTAGTGGACGACGGCGTTCACATCGTGCGCGCCGATGCCCTTATCGATCATCTGGGCAATCACCAGCGGCGTTAGCAGGTCAAAGATCACTTCGATCAGCTTGCACGCAGGGCCAATCACCATACACCGGCGAAACTTGCCACCAAAACGCCTGAGCAGCTCAATCATAAAAAGGCGCTCCCTATCATCATCTCTCTTCAATCTGATTCATGATAGTACGGCGAACCCTGAAGATGCGTAAGCAACTCGTTACAGAAGAGTCTTGAGCGGTGGTAAAAACCGTCACTGTTTTGGCGCAGTTAGCAAGCGACATAACGCCAGGGATTCAATTATCAGATAAATGTGACCCTTCAGGCGGTTTTGGTCGGCTACCCGCGAGTGCCGGCAGGGCGTTTGGTAGTCGAGCGATTCCGCAGGCAAAGCCGAGGACCAGCGAGACACCACTCCATCACGCCCGGACCACGTGGCCGCCTATGTTTTGGCAAAGCCGGCGAGCGCCACCCAGAGCGAACAAGTTGGCATGAAAAAGGCAAGGCATAGACCTTCTGGTCATGCCTTGCCTTTTGAATGACAAATTGTCGCTCTGGGTGGCGCGCAGCGTCGAGCATTGCGCGGTTTGGTAAAACCGCGCAAAAAGAAAGCCCGTGCGCTCGATGGATTCGGATGCCCGACAGAGGCTCCTTATGGCTGCTTCCTTCCGGACCTGACCAGATTCGGAACATGTCGTCATCCGAACCCATCGAACGCGCTAGGCGCTCGATATATCTTACCCGCTCCCGCCCGATGGGGCAAGGTAGCTAATTTGGGACGAGGCTTTTTTGACTACTCGGGCAATCGGATCGGCAAGTAGTCAAAATCGCCCCGTTCCAAAAAGACTGGTCTGACGCTGTGCCACGAAAGTGGCCTATCTACTACGTTTAGGCCGCAGGGGTCAACCATAGCCGGCTTTTTCGAAAACCGGCAAGCTCTCTACCTGCGGTTTCATTTTTGCAAATTCCGAGATGGTCGAGGGCGGCCGGTTAAACGTAGTAGATGGCCGCATTTTGTGGCGGACGGTCCGACCCAAGGCACAAGGCGGCCAGCCTCGGATGACCATTCACGAAGTTGCGGTGGAATACGGACTGAATTGGCCCCTTAAAGGCAAAAACACTCCGTATTTCACCGCAACTTATAGAGAGATAGGTTTTAGACACGGCCGAGGTCGTAGGCTTGGGCGGCTGCTTCACCGGCGCAGATGAGGTTGGTTGTGGCCTCTTGCACGCCGAGCGCCTGGTCGAGGGGCATGGGCTTGCGGCAGATCAGAAGCACCAAGTCGATGCCCTGCCCATACACCGCATCCAGGTTGTCGGCACGACCACCTACGACGGCAACAACCGGCTTGCCATAGCGCTTGGCACGGCGGGCCACGCCCACCGGCGCCTTGCCGGCGGCAGACTGCTCATCCATGTTGCCCTCGCCCGTTATGACCAGGTCGACATCGCGCACGTGCTCGTCAAACCCAATCAGATCAAGCACCGTCTCAACGCCCGAACGCAACTCGGCACCAAGCGCCAGCAACGCGGCGCCCAGACCGCCAGCGGCACCGGCGCCGGGCACGCCGAGCACCGAGCCAAACGTCCGCGCGCCCTCGGGCACGCGCAGTAACCCCTGGGCCCGCGCCTCGGCAATCGCCGTATCGAGTAGGCGACCGTAACCGACCATCCAGCCGTCGTACCCGCCCAGCGCTTCGACATCGTCTGTCGGCAGGCCCTTTTGCCCGCCAAACACCGCAAGTGCCCCGCGACGCCCCACGAGCGGATTCTCGACATCGGAAAGCACGACGATGCGTGCGCCGCCCAAAGCCTGCAGCGCTGGCGCCAAATCAACGCTCGCCACCTGCTCAAGGCCCACAAGACCGGGGGCGATATTGCAGCCACACTCATCGACAAGGCGCGCGCCCAGCGCCTGCAGCATACCGGCGCCACCATCGTTGGTAGCACTGCCGCCCAGACCAATATAGAGTGTCTTTGCGCCCGTGCGAACCGCGCGAAGCATGAGCTCGCCCACGCCATAGGTCGAAGCCGCCAACGCCGCCGACTCCGTACAGGGCGAATACCCAATACCCGCCGCCTCGGCCATCTCAATAACAGCCGACTCGCGCCCGCCGTCAACCAGTAACCGTGCGGGCACACGATCGCCCAAGGGGCCCGCAACCTCGCAGGTCGCAAGTTCACCACCGCACGCGGCAACGGCATCGAGCGTCCCCTCGCCACCATCTGCCAGCAGCAATGTGCACACCTCGGCATCGGGCCAAACGCAGCGCACGCCTTCGGCAGCGGCCTCCTCTGCCCGCGCACTCGACACGCTACCCTTAAAGGAGTCGATCGCCAGCAGCACACGGCGGGGCCGGCGGCACGCAGGACCAAAGTCAACCGCCGTGTCAGTATCCTCACCGGCACCTGCAAGTGCTGCGGCGTGAGCGGCGTGTGCTTCAAGATCGGCCCCACAACCGCAGCCAGTACCATCGGTGCCACGCAGCCCACTAAAATAGCTGCTCAACACCTCACGACACTCGTCTGCCAGCACGCCGGCGGTCACATTAAACCGATGATTCAGGCGCGGGTCGGCATTCAAATCGTATAGGGATCCCAACGCGCCCGCCTTGGCATCGCTCGCGCCATACACGCAGCGCCCCACGCGCGCGTTGACCATAAGCCCCGCACACATGCAGCAGGGTTCAAGCGTCACGTAGACCGTACAGTCGGAAAGGCGCCAGCGACCGAGCGACCGAGCGGCAGCGCACAGGGCCGCAAACTCGGCATGAGCCGAAGGGTCCTGGTCGAGCTCGCGCCGATTGTGCGCCCTCGCGACGATCTCACCCGCGCGCACCACTACGGCTCCGATGGGCACCTCGCCCACCGCCGCGGCGGCTCGCGCCTCCGCCAACGCCTCGCGCATGAACTTCTCGTCGATTTCGGTGATCGTCATCGTTCGCCTTCCCTGTTGCAAATTCAAAACGATGCTATCATTACGACTCACGGAGAGATGGCAGAGCGGTTGAATGCGGCGGTCTTGAAAACCGTTGAGCGCGAGAGCGTTCCGGGGGTTCGAATCCCCCTCTCTCCGCCACTTTTAATGATGCACCGGCGTCATGGTTCGCTCGAACAGTGCATCGACCACGTCGGCTATCTCAGGTCGACGCTCAAGATCGTGGCCCGATTCCCACCATATCGTGAAAAGTCGAATAATACCGCCGGCGACAAACTCAGACGTCGTCTCGAGTGACACGGGGGCCAGGGCATCCTCGGCAAGCACGTTCATCACACGCTCGCGGATGGAGCGGGCAATGCGGTCGCAAATAACGTTGGTCAACATGCCCGACATGCTGCTTGCCAAAATGTTATCCATGAGCTGCTCGTGCGCCAGAATCAAATCCATGGCATCGTCCAAAATCGCGTGCCGAAGCGCGCGCACGTCCTCGGCAGACACTGCGCCGGCCTCATCGGGCTGTTTTTGCGGCAAGCCCGACATGAGCTCATCGATATAAAAGGCAAAGTAATCGTTCTTGTCGCGAAAGTGCTTGTAGAACGTCGTGCGGCGAATCATGGCGCGGTCGCACAGCATGGCAACCGTCAGGTCCTCAAAACGATGCTCCTCGAGAAGCTCGGTAAAGGCATCGAACAGGGCACGGTAGGTTTTCTTGATGCGAAGGTCCACTGGTATCGCCATCCTCAGGGCAAAGACAACACTCGTCAATCTGTCGCATATCTTACACCTGTACCTCGCGCGCTTTGCCCCGGTACCGACCCCGCCGAAAACACAACGCTTACCGGAAAGTTCGGCACGGCAAAACGTTGCGGGTATACTAGTAGCGTTATACCAACGGCAGCTGGCGCATGCCGCCGCGGCCATTCGAAACGGAGACATCATGATTACCGTCATCATCGGCATCGTTGTTGTCATTGTGATTGTCTGCGCCATCGCCGGCATCTACAACAACATGGTCACCAAGCGTAACCGCATCGATAACGCCTGGCAGAACATCGATACGCAGCTGCAGCGCCGCAACGACCTGATCCCCAACCTGGTCGAGACCGTCAAGGGCTACGCCAAGCACGAGCAAGAGACGCTCTCCGCCGTGATCAGTGCGCGTAACACCGCCGTCAAGGCCACCACGCCCGAGGCCAAGATGGAAGCCGACAACGTGCTGACCGGTGCGCTGCGCCAGCTCTTCGCCGTAGCCGAGGCCTACCCCGATCTTAAGGCAAACACCAACTTTACGCAGCTGCAGGCATCGCTCGAGGATACCGAGAACAAGATTAGCTATGCACGCCAGAGCTACAACGATTGCGTGCTCAGCTACAACAACGCCATTCAGACGTTCCCGGCTGTCATCTTTGCCGGCATCTTCCAGTTTAAGGAGCGCCAGGGCTTTGAGGCCGCCGAAGCAGCCCGCCAGGCCCCGACCGTCAAGTTCTAGTAGTTTGGCAGCGCATCCTTAATCGGCCAAATGTATAAACCGCCCCGTCGAACGCATACTTCGACGGGGCGGTTTCCTTTTTCGCGAAGGTCCCCCTCTAAGCGCCGTGCATTTTTAGGAGTATTCAACATAACCAAGAGCTTCGGGCGCTACGATAAATGCCAAAGACCGCGAATATCCCTGCAAATCAAACGCTGTCAGCCCATAACCCCGCCCATCATTCGTAGAAAACATCGAGAAATCCCGATTTTTTGCCCGAGGTCGGTATGCAGGGGCCTTCGATTGCAGAATACTCGCAAAAATGCACGTCGCCATCACCCCCACATGGCGCGAACCAAAATCAGAACCACCCTTAAAAAGGGTGGTTTGCTCTTAGGGTATAACCCACGGGCCCCGGGCTCGCGTCTAAAGGCGCGGGCCCGGACTTCGTCCAGGCCTAGTGCATCTTGACCCGTGGCGCGCCGGTCGAACCGGCAGGATCACCTCCTCTTGAAGGGGTCCTCGTACTCCTTCACGCTCAGCTTGTCCAGCGCGATGTCGTGGGACTCCTGCTCCCTGATGTACTTGGCGATCGTCGCCTCGTTCAGGCCGACGGTGGACACGTAGTAGCCCTCCGCCCAGAACTTCCTGTTGCCGAACTTGTACTTGAGGTTGGCGTGCCTGTCGAATATCATCAGCGAGCTCTTCCCCTTCAGGCAGCCCATGACGCTCGCGACGCTGTACTTCGGCGGGATCGCCAGCAGCACGTGCACGTGGTCGGGCATCAGGTGCCCCTCGATTATCTCGATCCCCTTGTACTCGCACAGCTTCCTGAGGATCTCCCCTATGTCGCTCCTGATTTGGTTGTAGATCACTTTGCGCCTATACTTCGGCGTGAACACGATGTGGTACTTGCACATCCACTTCGTGTGGGAAAGGCTGTAGGCCTTCTGGGCCATGGCGACCACCCCTTCGACTCGAATTCTTGACGGCCTGAACAATCGTCAATATCGGTCGGAGGGGTGGCTTTGTAAAGCCGTTTGTCTCCACCCGCGTAGCGGGTGGTTTAAAGCTGGCCGCTGCGCGGCCAGCAGACTAAAGTCTTGAACAAAAGCGCGGCCTAAAAGGCCGCGCGCCATCTTTAATTCAGATCTATATTGCCCGTAACGGCAGCGCCGAGGTAACGCAGGCCCGAGGGCAACCTTCCTTTCCGGCGCACTCCGCAGGACGAAAGAACCTCCGCCGCACGAAGTGCGCAGCGGAGGTTCTTTCATGTCCGAGGACGCGCCGGAAAGGAAGGTTGCCCTCGGGCCGAGCAGCTATGGCAGCTTACGCCACGGTATAGACCCAGTTGTGCTTATCTTCAACAGCACCAGACTGGATACCAGTCAGGGTCTCGCGGAGCTTCTTCATCACAGGGCCGATCTCGGTGTAGCCAGCCGGGAAGGTCACGGTCTCGTCGGCGCCATAGACCTTGTTGTCAATCTCGCCAACCGGAGAGATGACGGCAGCGGTGCCGCACAGGCCGCACTCGACAAAGGTACCGGCCTTGACCTCGACCCACTCGACGGGACGCTGGTCAACGGTCATGCCCAGGTCCTGAGCAACCTGAACGAGCGAACGGCGGGTGATGGAGGGCAGGATGGAGTCGGTGTGCGACTGAGGAACGACGAGCGTGCCGTCCTCCTTCACGAACAGGACGTTAGCGCCACCGGTCTCCTCGACATAGGTGCGGGACTCGGAGTCGAGATACAGGTTCTCGGCATAGCCCTCGCGATGGGCCTCCATCGTGGGCTTGAGGGACATGGCGTAGTTGAGGCCGGCCTTGATGTTGCCGGTGCCGTGCGGTGCCGCACGGTCATACTCGGAAACGCGCAGCTTGACGGGCTTAAGGCCACCCTTAAAGTACGGACCGACCGGGGTCACGAGAATGCGGAACGTGTACTCAGGAGCGGGAGCCACGCCGATCACGTCACCGGAGCCGATCATAAACGGACGCACGTACAGGGTCGCGCCGGAACCGAAGGGCGGAACCCAGGCGGCGTTGGCAGAAACGACCTGCTTGACGGCCTCGACGAACTTGTCCTTGGGGAACGGGGGCATCTCGAGGCGCTGCGCAGAGTTGTACATACGCTCGGCGTTCATGTCGGGACGGAAGCAGACGATGCTACCGTCCTCGGCGGTGTAGGCCTTCAGGCCCTCAAAGACCTCCTGGCAGTAATGGAAGATGCCGCCGCACTCGGAGACATGCAGGGTGTGGTCGGTAGTCAGGCCGCCCTCGTCCCACTCGCCATCCTTCCAATGAGCCTCGTAGCTGTAATCGGTCTTCATGTAGCCAAAGCCGAGGCTACCCCAATCGATATCCTTCTTCTCGACAGTCATATGTCGCTCCTTACATACACAGTTGCATACTCGCGAACCCGCACGCAAGGACCGGGGCCGACCGCGTCGCAACATCGCACGCCCGGAGCGTAGAGCCGGACGGGACACGCGGACAGCATCAAAGCCGATGGCACGTCGATTCGCATGCACGAGATTGTACTCCGCACACGCATCGGATAAAACGTTTTTCTTTAACTAACTAAAGTATTTTCATTTGACCGAAGCAAAAAGGCCCGCCACCGTAAGCGGTGACGGGCCTCAACTGCACGGTTTGCGCGCTGGCTCGAGCTAAGCGTTCTTTTTGCCCAGCTTAGCCTTAACCAGACCGACCACGGTCGGGATAATCGACACGGCAACGATGCCAACGATTAGCAGCTCAAAGTGCTCCTGCACAAAGGGAATGCCGCCAAAGAAGTAGCCCAGCAGCGTAAAGACCGTCGACCAGGTAATGCCGCCCAGCACGTTAAAGATGACAAAGTTGCGCCAGTGCATGCCGCCCATGCCAGCGATGAAGGGCACAAAGGTGCGGATAAACGGGAAGAAGCGACCCAGGAAGATGGCCAGGTGGCCCCACTTGTCCAGGAAGTCCTCGGACTTTTTGATTCGCTCGGGCGTCATGGCCTTCACCTTGCCCGAGGCGATGATCTTTTGGCCAAAGAAATGACCGATCATAAAGTTGCACTGATCGCCCAAGATGGCAGCCGTCCATGCGACGGCCAGCAGAGCCACGATGTTAAAGCCGCCGTTGTGGGCAAAGAAACCCGAGGCAAACAGCAGCGAGTCGCCGGGAAGGAACGGGAAGAACACCACGCCCGTCTCGATAAAGATAATCAGGAACACGCAGCCGTAGGCCATAAGCGGGCCGGCGGCGATCCAGCTGGCGATCGCGGTGCGCGGGTCCTTAAGCAGCTCGGCAATGAAATTGATGAAACCCATGAAGTAAAACCTCTCAGTTGTGGGCGCGGACACGTCCAAGTTGACCAGTATACGGTTGCGACGCCCCCTCGTGCGCAACCCCACAAAAGCATGACCCCATTACCAGCAAGTTTGCATAACTGACACCTGTTGCGCAATGCCGCCAAGATTGTCCTTCCTAATCCCTAGCGAATCGCTATACTTTATTGAATCGCATTGCCATGGCGCTAAGGGAGGGCGGCCGGTGAGCTTTATCAATACCATTCGCGAGGACATCAAGACCGTCCAAGCGCAGGATCCCGCCGCGCAAAACGGTCTAGTCATCTTCCTTTCCTATCCTGGCCTGCACGCCAAGTGGAACCATGTGCCCGAGCACTGGCTCTGGGAGCACGGCCATCGCTCGCTCGCCCGCGTGCTCTCGCAAATCACCCGCCATATCACTGGCGTCGAAATTCACCCTGCCGCACAGATCGGCAAGCATTTCTTTATCGACCACGCCATGGGCGTTGTCATCGGCGAAACCGCCATTGTGGGCGACAACTGCGTGCTCTACCAGGGCGTCACGCTCGGCGGTACCGGCAACGAGACCGGCAAACGCCACCCCACCCTGGGCAACAACGTCACCGTGGGCACAGGCGCCAAGGTGCTCGGCAACATCCGCATCGGCAACAACGTCAAAATCGGCGGCAACTCGGTTGTCGTCAAGGACGTGCCCGACAACTGCACCGTCGTGGGCGTGCCAGGACGCATCATCAAGCGCAACGGCTGCCGTGTGTTCGAGGAGAGTTTCGACGCCAAGCAGCATCGCGAGTACATGCCCGATGACGCCGCCGAGCAGAGTGCCCTCAACCGCCAGGGCATCACCGAGAATGCCCGCCGCGTCAAAGAACTCGAGCGAGAGGTGGCCGAGCTCAAGGCCCTCGTCGCCAAGCTCATGGACGAACGTTAGGAACGCAAGCGGCACAAAACAATATCGGCACCGACGCAAAAGGCGCGCCAGGGAATCCATCCCCGGCGCGCCTTATTTCTGATGTGACATGCGGGACTGTCCCTTTGTCACATTATGCGAATTGGCTCAGGTAGAGGTCGGCGTAGGCGCCCTCGGCAGCCAGCAGCTCCTTGTGCGTTCCCTGCTCGATAATGTTGCCGTGATCCATAACCAAGATCAGGTCGGCATCCACAATCGTCGACAGGCGATGCGCGATCACAAAGCTCGTGCGGCCGCGCATGAGCGCGTCCATGGCGCGGCCGATGGCAAGCTCGGTGCGCGTATCCACGCTCGACGTCGCCTCGTCCAGGATGAGAATCGCCGGGTTGTTGAGCAGCACGCGTGCGATGGTTAGCAGCTGACGCTGGCCCTGGCTGATGCTTTCGGCATCGTTGGCTACGCGCGTGTCGTAGCCCTGAGGCATGGTGCGCACAAAGAAGTCGACCTGGGCGGCGCGAGCGGCCGCAACAATCTCCTCGCGCGTTGCCTCGGGGCAGCCGTAGGCGATGTTCTCGGCAATCGTGCCGTCGAACAGCCAGGCATCCTGTAGCACCATGCCAAACTGCTGCCGTAGCTCGCCGCGATCCATGAGGCGCGTATCCACACCGTCAAGCGTAATGCGGCCGCCGTCGATCTCGTAAAAGCGCATGAGCAGGTTGATGAGCGTCGTCTTGCCTGCGCCCGTGGTTCCCACCACGGCAATCTTCTGGCCCGGCTCGGCGGTAAACGACACGTCGCGCATGAGCGGCTTGTCGGGCGAATAACCAAAGCGCACGTGCTCAAAGGAGACGCGGCCCTCCACGCGACCCGGCAGCTTGGCGGCCTCGCCCGGCTGCGGATCGGCCTCCATCTCGGGCTCATCGAGCAGGTCGAACACGCGCTCCGCACTCGCCAGCGCGCTCTGCAGCGAGTTGAAGGTAAACGAGAGCTGCGTCATGGGCTCGGACGCCTCGTAGATAAACTGGAAGAACGCCTGGAACACGCCGACAGTCATCTGACCGGCCACCAGCATGTTGCAGCCCACGAGCGCGATCACGATCTGCGCCAGACGACCGATAAAGCGAACCGCGGGGCCCACAGCGTTAATCATAAAGTCGGCCTTGACGCTCACACGCGCCAGCTCGCCCGAGGCCTCGTGTACCTCGGCAGAACTCTGGCGCTCGCGGTTGAACGCGCGAATCACCAGACGGCCCGAGTAGCCCTCCTCGACCGCGCTCGTAATCTTGGACACCCACTCCTGGCGTTCGCCCGTTACATCATGCGTGCGGCGCGAAACCACTTTGGTCACCAGCAGCGACAGGGCCGTGAAGCCCAAAAAGACGAGCGTGAGCTTAACGCTATAGACGAACATCATGATGATGGCACCCGTCACGGTGCCGATCGACACAAGCAGCTGCAGCAATCCGCGCTGCATGCTCTCGGACATCTTGTCCAAGTCGTTGGTCGCACGGCTGACGACCTCACCGGGACGATGCGCGTCAAAGAAGGCAAGCGGCAGAAGATTGAGCTTTTGTGCGATGCGGTTGCGTAGACGCAGGTTGAGGCGTTCGGCCACGCTCGACATCAAAAAGCTCTGGAGCGCATAGAACGAGGCAGCGGCAGTCCAGATCATAAAGTAGACGAAGATGGTCTTGCCGCAGTTCTCCCAGGTGATGTTGAAGGTGGTTCCGTTGGCAAACGCCACCTGCATATGCCCCCACAGCTCGTCGATGACGTGAGCGCTGTACGCCGGCGCGGCGGTGTTAAAGATGACGTAGAACACGATGCTCGCAAACACGATGTAAAAGCGCCAATGGTCGCCGGCGGCCTCGCCCCACAAGCGGCGCACCGTCGCCCAGGTATCCCGGGGCGTCTCGTCCTCGTCTTCGTCGTCCACGTCGCGCATACGTTCTGCCTCGGCACGGGCACGTTCGTCCTCGGCACGCTCGTTTTCCTCGTACAGCGCCTGGCGACGAGCCTCGCGCTCGGCCGCCTTGATGGCGTCATCCAGCTCGAGCACCGCGGCAGCCTGGTCGACCGTTTTCTCAGCGGCGTCCGAATCGTTCGAATCGATAGCATCGCTGCACTTCTTGAGCTCCTCGGTCATGCTACTCACCTCCCTTCATCTGCGATTCCGCGATAGCGCGGTACACCTCGCAGGTTTCCATGAGCTCGTCGTGCGTGCCCAGGCCCGCGACCTCGCCGTCCTTGAGCACCACGATCTGGTCGGCATGCAAGATCGTCGAGATGCGCTGCGCGATGATGAGCACCGCAGCGTCGCGCGTCTCCTCCTGCAGCGCATGGCGCAGCGCTGCATCGGTCTTAAAGTCCAAGGCCGAAAAACTGTCATCGAAGATATACAGATCGGCATGCTTCATGAGCGCGCGGGCAATGGCCAGGCGCTGGCGCTGACCGCCCGAAAAGTTCGTGCCACCCTGCGCCACCGGGGTATCGAGCCCCTGCGGCTGATCGAGCACAAAGGTGCTCTGGGCAACCTGGAGCGCGTGGAGCATATCGGCCTCGGTCGCGTCTTCGTTGCCAAAGCGCAAATTGCTTGCCACGGTGCCCGAGAACAGCCATGCCTTCTGCGGGACGTAGGCAATGCGCCCGCGAATCTCGTCTTGCGAAAGCTCGCGCAGGTCGACGCCGTCCAGGCGAATGGCACCCTTGGTGGCATCGTGAAAACGCAGCAGAAGCTTTGCCACCGTCGACTTGCCCGAGCCCGTCGAGCCCACAATCGCGGTCGTCTGACCGCGACGACAGGCAAAGCTCAGGTCGCACAGGGTGTCCTCATCGGCATCGTCAAAACGAAACGACATGTGATCGAACTCAGCGACCGCATCCGCATCGCCCCCGGAGGCAGGCGCCCCGTCACCCAGCGTACGCTCGCCGTCCACGATGCCCGGCTCAATCTCCAACACCTGCTGCGCACGGTTCAGGCACGCCGCGGCGCGCGGCAGCGTCAGCACTACCATCTGCGCCATCATCACAAAGAACAGGATCAGGAGCGCATATTCCAGCACCGCGGAGATGCTCGCAATCTGCATTGCATGGGCGCCAACGCGGTTGCCGCCCACCCACAGCACCGCCACCTCGGCAATGTTCATCAAAAAGAAGGTAGAGCTATCAAGGCCCACAAACAGGTGGTTGACCTTAATGGCGTTGTCCGCGTAATCGCTAAACACCTCGTCCAGGCGCTGCTCCTCGTGAAGCTCTTTATTAAAAGCGCGGATGACGCGAACGCCCACGATGTTCTCGCGCAGCACCACGTTCATGCGGTCGATAAAGCTCTGCAGGCGCATAAAAATTGGCGCGGCGTTAGCCACGGTAAAGACTGCCGCCACCAGCACGATCGCAACCACCACGCCCAGCAGCGTACCCATGGCGGGATCGATGAGCCACGCAAAAATGATGCCCGCGACGGCCAAGAACGGCACCGGCAGCACCAGCTGGATCGTCTGCAGGATGGCCTGCTGAATCACATTGATGTCGTTGAGCGAGCGCGTGATCATCGATCCGGTGCCAAAGCGCTCAAAGTCGCTGGCCGCGAGCTCGAGCGACTTGTCGTACACGGCATTGCGGATATCGCAGGCCACGTTGGCGGCCAAGCGCGCCGAAAGATAGCAGCCCAGCACCGCGCCGCCGCTGGCCATGCCGGTCGCGATAAGCATGTAGAGGCCATTGCGCAAAATGTAGTCGACATCACCCGTGGTGATACCGGTGTTGACCATGTTCGCCAACATCGTGGGCACGAGCAGCGTACCGACGTTGTCGATTAGCAGCACCAGCAGCGTCACCGCGATCAGACCGCGGTACGGCCTCATAAACCTCATTAAGAGTCGCATGTCTCCCCCTTGCCCTTATCGTCAGCCTCGTTCTCGGCGGCAACTTGCCGTTTAAATGCCTCGCACTCTTCGTTAAGAACATGGGAGAACTTACCGACCAAGCGCATGATCTCGCGCTGTTCCCACGGCTCGAGCGCCTCGAATGCCTGTTGCTCGGCTTTTTGCGCCGGCAACGCATAGCGCTTGGCAAACTGCATACCTTCTGCGGTCAGTCGCACAACCTTGTTCTTACGACTGCCCTCGGCAAACTCCAACGTCGCAAGCCCTCGCGCCCTAAGCGTCTTGATTGCCGAATTGATGGTCTGTTTGCTGTAGAACCATTCACTCGTCAGCCGACTCACGGCAACGCTTCCACCCGCTGCACTCGTGTCGACGAGCATCCAGTAGGCGCAATCCGAAAGACCACAGGTGCGCGCGAACTCCGAATAGATACGGTCAAGCCCGTTGAGCATCCGGTCGAAATCGACCGGGCTAACTGTACTATTCATCTCTCCCGCCATTCGATAGTCCGAGTTTTGACTAATTAGGGTTTCAGGTTAGTCCGAGTTTTGACTATCGTCAAGGGCGGCCGTGCAAGACGTGCGACCCATAACAACATATCGACAAAAAGACCGCCGGCGCGGGGGTGGCGCCGGCGGTTGCAAGAAAATATCGATTGTTGGCTGTTAAGCAGCGACGGCCTCGTAGACCGTGGCGCCCGAGAAGCTGTCGTGCAGGCTCTTGCCACAGATCCACGGCAGTTCGACGACCTCGCAGACCGTGTTGACCAGCTCGGAGCAGTCAGTAAAGTGGCCCTTATCGTTGAGGGCCTCGCAATCCTGAACACGCCAATAGCCATCGGTGTGCGTGATGTAGTACTCGTGATCGTTGATCGACACGAAAGCGCGCGTCTTGGAACGCAGCAGCTTCAGAAATCCTTCGAAGTCGGTCTCGACGACATCTCCAGCCTGGAACATGATGTTACCTCCTGGCCCGGCGCCACCATGGCGCGCTGATAAACGTTGGTACTCCTTTAGTAAAACCTTCATCAGAGGTTATGCGTTCGTCATTTAGGCAAGTGGTAAAAAACCGCAGGGTAGACGGGATAAAACGTTTAACCATCCCATTTGTTTGTCACATTCTGAAGGTACTTTTATGCAAACCTACTTTCCCAATTGGGATCTACCCTTTTGGCCGGGCAATTGACCGTCTATCGTTTGAGCCCGACGGGTATGAACGTGGCATCTGCAACGCCACCGCAAGGAGACACCATGGAGACTATCGAAGCACTCATCCACCGCCGCAGCTGTCGCAAATACAGTGATCGTCCCGTCGAGGCCGAAAAGCTCGCACGCATTATCGAGGCCGGCCAGTATGCACCCAGTGGCATGGGGCGCCAGCCGGTGACGTTTGTCGCCGTCACCGACCCCACGACCGTTGAGCGCCTCTCGCAGCTCAACGCACAGGTCATGGGCAGCAACAGCGACCCCTTCTATGGCGCCAAGACCGTTGTGGTGGTACTGGTCGACCGCAGCGTGCCCACGCACCTGGAAGACGGATCGCTCGCCATGGGCAACCTGCTCAACGCCGCCTATGCACTGGGTGTCGACTCATGCTGGATTCACCGCGCGCATGAGGTCTTTGACTCGCCCGAGGGCCTGGAGCTGCTGGCCAGCTGGGGCCTGCCCGCCGACGGCAGCCTGCGCGGCGTCGGTCACTGCATTCTGGGCTATGCCGAAGACACGCTACCCGAGCCCAAACCCCGCCGCGACAACGTGGTGTACGTTAGGTAATTAGTTCCGCCGTTCTAACGAACGGCGGACCCACTCGCAACTTATCTTGCCGATGGAGTTGTCGTCGTTTCGTTCGTGTGGGTCGTTTCGGCGCCGTCGCCCTGTTCGCCCTCGTCCTTTTGAGCGTCGGCGATGGTGGAGGCTGCCGCGACCATGCCGCGCTGGGGCGCGACGCCCGTCTGGGTCTGAGCGCCCTCGACAACTTCTGTGCCTGCATGCGCGAGCTCGGGCGATTTAAACACCGCGTCCAAGTTGGCGCCACCGCCGGCGTAGCCAAGCGCAGCGAGTGCGATGACGATCACTGCAACGACGACCGCGATCGGCACATAACGATGCCAACCAGCAGGATTGAGCCCACTGCGGCGAGCCGCCCCGCGGCTGATGTAGCCGAGCGTGCCGTCGTGCTTGAGCTTTGAGCCCACCACGCGTTTGCGGCCCCACAGCGAGGACTCTGCCTGCATTGCCAAGCGAGCACCTGTCGAAGGATAGCCGTATTTAGTGCGCTTGAACGAGCCGTCAAACCCCGAGGCGTGTTTGCCCCACGTCACCGATGTTGTGCGTCGGTTAACCGGCGCGGCACTCCGCCTTCTGCGGCTCGGTTTTGTAGTCTCAGCCATACGCCCCCGCACGCCGTAACCAAATCGAAACAATAACGCTTTGGACTGTAGCACACGCGTCGCGCGCGGTCACGGGCGCCTCGCTCAACGGTCATCGTCCTTCAGCAAGCGCCACAGCGTTGTTCGGCTTACGCCCAGCACCTCCGCCGCACGGGTCCGGTTGCCGTGGAGATGATCTACAACCAGATGCGCGATATCTCGCTCGGTATCGGCCAGCGGTCGCAGGATATACAGGTCGCTTTCGAGTGTCGGGGCGCCAAAGGTTGCGGTCTTAATCACGTCCTCTTGGGCGAGCACTTCCTCCGCCACAGCGCGGTCCACCGTGCCCGCCCCCACCAATATATACAGTCGTTCCGAGACCTCGCGGAGCTGCAGATAATTGCGCGGCCAGCGGTAAACATCGAGCGTCTTTGCCGCCGCGGCAGACAACGTGGGCGCTGCCGTCCCAAATGCATCAGCGAGATATTCCAAATAGCGCGCAACCTTCGTCGACGCGGCTCCCTGCTCGGCGATTGCCGGCGCCACGCTCACCGCACAGGCGAAGCGCTCAGTCACAAAGGCAGCTTGATCACTTTCGCTGCCGCCCGGCATGTCATTCGCCGTCAGCACCACATGGCAGCGCGTCGCCAACGCGGTGTCGGCCATCGTGGAAACGAGCTCGCGGAGACGCTGGGGGCCAACCGTGTTCCAGCCCTCAATGCAAAGTGTCAGCCCCGTTTGGAACAACGGCGATTCGGCGCTTTTGAGCACGTGGCGCCAACCGCGATCGGTAAGCTCATCGAGCGCAACGGCAACAAAGGGTTGATCGGCAAAAGGACCGTCCAGATAGAGGCGCTTGGCGATCTCGACCTGACCCGCTCCCAGCTCGCCCTCGAGCATAAGGGGCACGCCGCGCGCGTAACTCTCGGCGACCGGCGCAGCTACCGAGGCCGCCCCCTCAACGATGCCGTACGCGCTCGATTCGTAGCGGGCCTCAACTTCGTCGGCGTTGAGCCACTCGATGCCCGCATGTGCCGCGGCGCCGCGTACCTCGCGGACCACGACGACCCAAAGGCCCCCGCCTTCTTTGTCGGTGGGGCGAACGGTCAGGCTCAGGCGCGTACCCGCACGCCCCATAACCAGACGCGCGCCGTCTCCTATACGGTCGAGGCGCTCAGCGACAAAAGCCGCCACATCCCGCTCAAGCGCCGCGTCATTCATGGTCGAAATCGCGACGTCCCCACGCGCATCGATTGCCAATGCCGAGGCCCCGGCAGCAGCCAGGGCCTCGGTCAAGATGTTCAGCTTGGCATCGCTATCCAT
Organism: uncultured Collinsella sp.; assembly: GCA_900543275.1. Classification (GTDB taxonomy): domain Bacteria; phylum Actinomycetota; class Coriobacteriia; order Coriobacteriales; family Coriobacteriaceae; genus Collinsella. The sequence goes on from UQQL01000001.1 coordinate 162,536, forward strand.
GATTTGCCCCTGTCCGCGGCGACGTGCAACCGCCGACGGTCGCACGACCGAGTGTTTCAAAATTGAACGATATTGCTCACCAAACACTATAGGGCAGAAAGCGCCGTCCTGCGAGTATAGGTGTTGCCCCGCATCGCCATCCTGGCGGGGCGATAAGAGCTCTTCGGGACTTATAAACCTGCGGACAAGCCATACCCGCAAGAGCTCCTATCGCTCCACCGCAGGCATGCGCTCACCAGCAACCAGCACGCAAATAAGCTACTCCTCTACCAGATTCCCAGCACGTGCTGCATTCCCAAACTCATGCACGCAATGCCAATCCAGCAGCAAAAGCCCAGCGCGATGGGCTTGCCGCCCTTTTTGACCAGCTCGACGATATCGGTATTAAAGCCAATAGCCGCCATGGCCATCACGATAAAGAACTTCGACAGCTCCTTGATGGGCGCCGTGATGGACACGGGAAGCTGAAGCACCGTGGTGATTACGCTCGCCAGCACAAAGAACAGCACAAACATGGGAAACGCGCGTTTAAGCGAGAACGTGCTTTTGGCGTCGCCGCCGGCCTTGCGCGCCAGATGCATCTGCCAGCATGCGAGGACCAACGTGATGGGAATAATGGCCAGTGTCCTGGTGAGCTTGACCACCGTGGCGCTCTCGAGCACATTGGCGCCGGGATGCATGCTGTCCCAAGCGCTCGCCGCAGCCGTTACGGACGAGGTGTCGTTGATGGCGGTGCCGGCAAACAGGCCAAAGCCCTCGTTGGTCAGCCCGAGCATACCGCCGAGCGTTGGAAACACGAGCGCCGCGATAACGTTAAACAGGAAGATGACCGAAATAGCCTGGGCAATCTCGCGATCGTCGGCATCGATGACGGGCGCGGTCGCGGCGATGGCAGAACCGCCGCAAATCGACGAACCCACACCCACAAGCGTCGCGATCTTGCTCGGCACGTTCATAACGCGGCAGAGCACAAAGGCGATGACAAGCGAGGTCGAGATCGTCGCCACGATAATCGGCAACGACTGGGCGCCCTTGGACAGAATCTGGGAGAGGTTCATGCCAAAGCCAAGCAGGATAACCGCGTACTGCAAGACTTTTTTAGACGTATAGGTGACACCGGCGGCGAGCTGTTCGCGATGATTCTTGGGAAAGACGATTGCCAGAACCATGCCGATGAGGATGGCGAATACCGGCCCGCCGACCACCTCGATCTGCTTGCCGAGCAGCGTTGCGGGAATGGCGATGATCAGGCAGAACAAAACGCCCTTCCAGCGCTCGCGTACGATATTTGCCAGTTGCATATGGGATTCCTTCTTTCTATTTCACGTTTGCGACGGCTTATGATACGGCAACGTTGAGCGCAGCCTTGCGTAAACAAAGACTAAGATGCCGCAATAGTTCTTGGGCAACAGCCGAATTACCCACCGCGGAAAGCTGATTCGCGGCATAATTAACAACTGACATATGAGTTTGATAGAACAGTTGCGAGGCGCTATGGAAGAATCGATGCACGTCGGCGAGCAGGAAACGAGCCTACAGGACCAGTCCTACCACACCATTCGACGCAAAATCGTCTACCTTGACTACAAGCCGGGCGAAAAGCTAGGCGTCAAGCAGCTTTGCGACGACCTAGATATGGGGCGCACCCCCGTGCGCGAGGCTTTGGTTCGTTTGGCGCAGGAAGGCCTGGTGCGTACCGTGCCCCAAAGTGGCACCTATGTCTCGCCCATCAACCTCACCCTTGCCGAGAGTGCCTGCTACATTCGCGAGCACCTGGAAAAGCAGGTAATTGTGGAGTGCTGCGCCCGTGCCACCTCGGCAGGCATCGAGCAGCTCGACCGCGCCATCGCGCTGCAGGAAAAGGCCATGGCCGAAGAGGATCGCATCGGTTTCTTTTTGAGCGACAACCTCATGCATCACATGATTTTTAGCATCGCATGCCGCAGCACCGTGTGGTCGTGGCTCGAGGAGACCAATGCCGACCTGGAGCGCTTCCGCTGGCTGCGCGCCGCCACGCAGGTTCTCGACAATCAGGACATCGTGAACGAGCACAAGCAGATTCGCCGCGCTATCGCCGGTCGTGACCCCATCGAAGCGAGCTTTTTGGTCAGCAAGCACCTGCATATGATGTTCCGCAACCAGACCGAGGTCCTGGACCAATATCCCAAGTACTTCGAGACCAGCAAGCTCCGCTAACCTGCCAAAACCACCACAAAGGGGACAGACACCTTTTGAACTGCGTCCCGAATCTTGGCCTTCTTTTATTAGAAGCGAACACTAGGACGCTTTCAATAGCCGTTTCCGAAACTCCACCGGGGTGAGGCCGCCGAGCGCCACCTGGCGACGCCTCGTGTTCCAATGCACGACGTAGGCGTCGAGGTCCCTCTTGAAGGACTCGAAGTCGGCCCACTCGACGCCCCTGAAGAACTCGTCCTTGAGATGCCCGAACACCTGCTCCGTCGCCCCGTTGTCTAGGCAGTTGCCCTTTCTCGACATGCTCTGCCCGGCGCCGTGCCTCCTGAGCTCGCCGGTCCACCTAGGGTGCTGGTACTGCCAGCCCATGTCGCTGTGGACGATCGGCGAGGCCCCGGCCGGCATCCTCGCGAACAGGCGCCTGAGCACCTCCTCCTGCTGGGCCATGTCCGGGCTCGTCGACACCGACCAGGAGACGATCTCCTTCGTGCAGAAGTCGTAGACCGGGGCGAAGTACGCCTTGCCCCAGGGCTGCCTGAATTCCGTGACGTCGGTCCCGAGCTTCTCCCACGGGGCGCCCGCGCGAAAGTCACGCGCTATCAGGTTGTCGAACCTCTCGCCGACCGGGCCGCGGTAGGAGTTGTAGCGATGGTAGTCGGTCTCCCGGCGGATGCCGCAGCGGATGCCGAGCTCCCGCATCATCTTGAGGACCGTCTTGTCCGCTATCCTCGCGCCCAGCTCGGCCCTCAGGCACATCGCTATCTGGCGGTGGCCGCACCCGTTCGCCGTCCTCGAGAAGATCTCGCGCACGGCCTCCCGGAGCTCTGGCCGGGTCGCTCTCGGCGGGTGCGCCACGGCATAGTGGTAGCTCGACGGCGCGAGCCGCGCGGCCGCGAGCAGGTCGCATAGGCGGTGGTGCCCTGAAAGGGAGGCTACGACCTGGGCCTTCTCCCAGTTCGAGAGCTCTTCTCCGCTTTCAGGGCTATCGATTTTTTTAGATACGCCACCTGGGCCTCGAGTTTGCGCACGCGCTCCTCGAGCTCCCGCTCGCGCGTCCGCCCCCCGGGGCCCTCCGGCCTGCCGCGGCGTCCCGGCTCGAGCGCCTCCGGCCCGCCCTCGCGGTACAGCCTGCACCAGCGGTCGAGCGATGTGGCGGCGGCGATGCCGAAGCGGGCCATCGCCTCCGACCGCGGCATCCCCTCGTCCACGACGGCCCTCGCGACGGCGAGCTTGGTCTCCATGTCGTAGGTCCTGCGGCTCTCGCCCATCCCGATCAGCCCCTTCCTCCCGGTTGCCCGGTACGCGTAGAGCCATTTTCTCACCGCCGGGGCGGGAACGTCGAGCTTCTTGGCCGCGAGTTCGAAGCCGAGGCCGGCCTCGAACAGGTCGGCGGCGCGTGCCCTCATCTCGCGACCGTATCTTGCCTTCTTCCTGCGGGGCATTTCCGATGCCTCCCTTTTCTCGAACCTTAATTTCAAAGTCCAAGAAATGGGATGCAGTTCATTTGTGGTGGTTTCTCCGTACAAAAAGGCCCGGCTCCGTCTGATGACGCGGAGCCGGGCCTTGGTCGTTAGAACGGCGGAACCAACTACTCGACAGTAACGCTTTTCGCCAGGTTACGAGGTTGGTCGACGTCGCAGCCGCGCAGGATGGCGACCTCGCGGGCGAGCAGCTGCAGCGGGACGCTCGCCGTGATGGGGCTGAACACGTCGCGGACTGCCGGCACGCGGATGATGCAGTCGGCGATCTTGTTGATCTCCTCGTCGCCCTCGGTGGCAACGACGATGACCTTGGCACCGCGCGCCTTGCACTCCATAAGGTTCGACACGGTCTTGTCGTAGGTGGCACTCTTGGTGGCCACGGCGATGACAGGGAAGCCCGGGTCAATCAGGGCAATGGGGCCGTGCTTCATCTCGCCGGCGGCGTAGGCCTCGGCGTGCAAGTAGCTGACCTCTTTGAGCTTGAGCGCGCCCTCGTAGGAAATAGCGGCACCCATGCCGCGGCCCACGAACAGCGCCGACTGCGCGTCCTTGCACAGCAGGGCGGCCTCATGAACGGCCTCGGTCTGGGTATCCAAAATCCACTGGATCTGCTCGGCCGTATCGGAAAGCTCGCGGAACAGCATGCGCGCCTGCTTTGTGGTCAGACGGTACTTAACCTGCGCCAACAGCAAAGCCAGCAGCGTAAGGCTCACGACCTGGCCGATGAAGCTCTTGGTCGAGGCGACCGCGATCTCCTTGTTGGCCTTGGTGTAGATGACGCCGTCGCTCTCACGCGCCACGGGGCTGCCCACCACGTTGGTGATACCGAAGACCTTGGCACCCTTGATGCGCGCGTCGCGAATGGCGGCAAGGGTATCGGCCGTCTCGCCCGACTGGGACACGGCAACGACGAGCGTCGTCGGCGTGATGATGGGATTGCGATAGCGGAACTCGCTGGCCGCCTCAACCTCGGTGGGGATACGAGCCCAGCCCTCAATGAGATTCTTGGCAATGAGGCCAGCGTGATAGCTGGTGCCACAAGCGATTACGTAGACGCGGTCGATGTCGTTGAGTTCCTCGAGCGAAAGGCCCAGCTCGTCGATGTCGAGCTCGCCGGCCGGCGTCATACGACCGACCAGCGTGTCGCGCACGACGCGCGGCTGCTCGTGGATTTCCTTGAGCATAAAGTCGGGATAACCGCCCTTTTCTGCCATGTCCAGGTCCCAGTCGATATGGGTGACCTTGGGCTCGATAACGTTGCCGGCCTCGTCGGTGTACTCGACGCCCGCGGGCGTGAGCTTGGCAAACTGACCGTCCTCGAGCACCACGACATCGCGGGTGGCGTCGATGAGCGCGATGACATCGGAAGCAACATAGGAGCCGGTTTCGCCCACGCCGACTACGATCGGGGAATCCTTGCGGGCCACGGCGATCACGCCGGGCTCGTCAGCGCACACGGCGGCCAGACCATAGGCACCGACCACGTGGGCGCAAGCCTCGCGCACGGAGGCCATCAGGTCGTGCGTCTCGGCATAAGCCTCTTCGATCAGATGCGCGAAGACCTCGGTATCGGTCTCGCTCTTAAAGTGATGGCCGCGGCCCTCCAGCTCTTCGCGCAGCTCGGCGAAGTTCTCGATGATGCCGTTGTGGACGATGGCGATACGACCGTCGCAGCTGGTGTGGGGATGAGCGTTAACGACGGAGGGCTTGCCGTGGGTAGCCCAACGGGTGTGGCCGATACCGCAGGTAGCGTCGCTGTCGATGTTGGAAAGCTCGCTCTCCAGGCCCGCGACCTTGCCCACGCGGCGGATGACGTCGAGGTGCGCCGCGGCGCCCTCGCCCACCTCGAGTGCGACGCCCGAGGAGTCATAGCCGCGATACTCCATACGCTTGAGGCCCGTAACCAGGATGTTCTTTGCAATATCAGAGCCGGTGTAGCCGACAATTCCGCACATAGGATAAATCCCTTCGTTCGCGTGACTGCAAGACGTCCACGCACAAGGGGCGCTGAGACGTACGACGTTCGAGTATTGTACTCACGCAAACGCAAGCTGATATACCAGAAGTGGTATCTCAACTTAGATACCACCCGATGCACACATGCCCAGCCGGTCCAAACCGCCACAATGGGGACAGGAACCTTTGTGGTGGTTTGGAACGGGGCGGCGCTCTGTCCCAGCGAAAGATCTCGATCTGTAACATCTGGGGCTCCGGAAGCCGGCTTAGTGTTACAGATCGAGACATTACAGTTCGACCCCTGCACTATGTCTTGATCTGTAACAGGTAGAGCCGGTTTTGCCGTCCAGATGTTACAGATCGAGACAATTGAAGGCCCGGGCAGCTCAAACCACCACAAAGGTGCCTGTCCACTTCGTGGTGGTTTGGACTCCGGCGTTTGCCCAGATAAAACCTGCCAAAATAAACCTGTTCCTTTTTGGTAGGTTTGGGATGCTACAATCTGGCTTGTACTTGAAACGCATCAAAGGGGCCGCTATGGCAAAGGTAAAAATCAGCGACGTCGCGCGCGAGGCCGGGGTTTCGTTGGGCACGGTTTCCAACGCGCTCAACCATCCCGAAAAGCTGCGCCCCGAGACCCTCAAGCTCATCAACGAGACCATCAATCGCCTTGGCTACCTGCCCAACCAAAGTGCCCGTCAGCTCGCAGGCGGCACCACCAAGTCCTTTGGCCTGGTCCTCCCCCGTCTCGATCACGGCTTCTCGCTCCAAATTGCCAGCGGCGCCCATAACGAGGCCCGCAAGCACGGTTACGACCTGCTCATCGCCAACGCCGATAACGACGGCATTCTCCAGGACCATTACCTGCGCTACTTTATGGGCACGCAGATGTCCGGCGTCATGGTTCAGCCCATGGCGTCCCCCGACTGGCACCCCGCTATGACCAAGATGCCCGTGCCGATCGTCCATCTGGACATCCACTGTTCCGAACCCGGTTACTACGTGGCCGCCGACAACGAGGCGCAGGGGCGCATTATCGCCGAGCTCGCCGTTGCCCGTGGCGCACGCCATATCACCGTTGTGGGCAGAGCGGCATTTATGCAGCTCACCCTGCGCGTACTTGGCATCCACAAGGCCCTTGCCCTGCACCCCGATATCAAGATCGAAGTCATCGACGCCGGCGAATGGAATACCGCTGCCGACGGCTACAGCATCGGCGCCCAGATTGCCGAGCGCTCCGGCGACGAGCGCCCCGATTTTGTCATCGGCCTGACCGACGTACTGGCATCGGGCGTTATCTCGGCGCTGATAGACAAAGGCATCTCCGTCCCCGAGCAGGTCCGCGTGGCCGGCTGCGACGGCAATCCACTTGCCTGGAGCGGGTCGGTCCCCCTTACCACCGTGGCGCCGCCGGGCTACGAAATTGGCCGCAAGGGTGTTCAATTGCTCATGGAGCAAATCGAGAACAAGGCGCCGGCAAAGACCAAGCGCGTCCGCATCGGCTCTGCAGCGCGCACCGTCACCGCGGTCACAGCCATCGAGGACATCAACCGCCAAGAACTCGTGCGGCCGTTCCTGCTGGAACGCGCCAGCACCCAGGCAAGCAACCACGCCGAAGCCACCGCCATCAACCTGGGCGCGTATCTATAGCACGCCTGCAAGTATGCCAAGTCGCCGTTTAAGCAAAAGGGGCCCGACCATTGCCGGGCCCCTTTTGCTTAAGCGCAAACGTGGGTAATTGCTCGTTTCAACACCGCAATTGTCTAGCGCACGGCCTTGACCGCCGCCGTCAGATCGAACAACGTATCGAGCACGGCCTCGCAGCCGTCCACCACGTCCTGCGGAAGCGGCACGATATCGGGGACAGCAAAGACGTGGCAGCCAGCCGTAATGCCCGAGACGCAGCCGTTGCGCGAATCCTCGACCACGGCACATTCCTCGGGGGCAAAGCCCGCGCGCTCGCAGGCAAGCAGATACATCTCGGGATCGGGCTTGCCGTGCACGACGTCCTCGCCGCAAGTCACCGTCTCAAACTTGTCAAAGAGGCCGACCATCTTAAGGTTACGCTCGGCCGTAACGAGGCGCGACGACGTTGCAAGGCCCACGTGATAGCCCGCAGCCAGCAGCTCGTCTATGCACTCGGCAGCGCCGGCCTTAAGCTCCAGGTCGGTCTTGACCATCTCGTCGCGAATCTCCTTGTGGCGATGATAGATCGCCTCAGCGGTTTCTCTGCTGCCGCAATGCGCCTCAAGGATGTCCATGACATCGGGCAGCGTGCGACCGATAAACTGATGAATCAGCGTGTCATCAATCGCGACACCCAGCTCAGCAGCGGGCGATTTCCATGCCTTGATGCCCAGACGCTCGGTGTCGACCAGCGTTCCGTCCATATCAAAAATAACAGCCTTGATCATATCGGTCCCCCATTGACTCTCGCTGTCGCATTGCCGCAACTCTACCGCATTTGGCAACTTGTATATAACGTATATACCATATTGCACTTTCGTTACATAGATAGAAGTCTTATGACAAGCAGCCCAGTAGGATTATAGTTTTCGATCGAGTACTCAACGATAAGGATCGTTTCATGATTTTAGACACCACGGCACCCGCAGAGGAGCTTCAAGACAAGCTATCGGCGCTCGAACAGCTGCTTTTGGCATACGGGCGCGTGGCTATCGGGTTTTCCGGCGGCGTTGACAGCAGCTTTTTGGCCGCCGTATGCGCCCGCATCATGCCTACCAATACCCTCCTCGTCCATCTCACCACGCCGCTCATCGGAACGCCCGAGCAGGCCTCGTTTGAGCGGTCCGTTGATGGACAAGCCAATGAAGGGGCACATTTTAAGCTCCCCGTGCTCAATCTTTCGGTCGATCAGCTGCAGCTCCCCCAAGTAGCCTGCAACGATGCTAATCGCTGCTACCACTGCAAGCACGCCGGCTTTACCGCCATCGTCAACCACGCCAAGTCGCTCGGCTTTCCCACCGTCATCGATGGCAGTAATGCAAGCGATCGCGGTGACTACCGCCCCGGCATGCGTGCGGCAGAAGAGCTCGGCGTACGCTCACCCCTTATGGAGGTCGGCTTTACCAAGGACGAAGAGCGCGAGCTGCTGCGCGCATGGGGCTATCCCGTTTGGAACCTGCCGGCGGGAGCATGTCTTGCCACCCGCGTCCCCACGGGCGAGGAGCTTACGCGCGAGAAGGTCGATTTAATCCGCGCCTGCGAGGATTACCTGCACGATCTTGATCTGGCACAGGTACGCGCGCGCTTGATCGGCGGCTGCATGCATATCGAGGCCGCACCCGCAGATGTCGCCAAGATTGCTGCCCTCGGTGGCAACGCCGTCGATGCCGAGGGCAAAACCCCGCTGCCCGCCGTTATCGAGTCCGCGCTGCGCGAACTGGGCTGCGACCATATCTCCCCTGAGGTCACCCCCTACATCCACGGCAACATGAACCTTTAGGTTACGCCGTTTTACAAACGGCGTAACTGCTCGGCGCTGCGCAGGCCCCGGGCACGGCAATCTGACGTTCAACTTCACGGGCGCGACCAAAAGGTCAGCGCCCGCTTGTTTCACGTCACCTTACCGCACCCGGAGCCTGCTCGCTCGCATATGCTCAACCTGGACTGCGTTAACTGACCCGCCAATAAGGGACAGGTTTATTTTGGCAGGTTTTATCTGGGGAAACGCAAATAGGGCCGTGACACCCATACGGCGTCGCGGCCCTTTTCCTTGGAGAAGAATCAATTGATTGAACGGGATGACCGTTCTAGTCTTCGAGTCCGCTATTGATGAGCTCCGCAATCTCAACGGGATCGGTGCTCGCACGCACTTTGTCACGGAAGCCGGCGTCCATCAGCATGACGGCAGCCTTGGAGAGCAGACGCAGGTGCGTGGTTCCAGCCTCGCCGGCGGGCACGTACAGCGCGAGTGCAACATCGACGGGCACCCCATCGAAGCTCGGCCATTCAACGGGCTCGACCAGCTTAAGCACGGCAACGCCCGGCGTGTGAATCGCGTCGCTTTTGGCATGCGGAACGGCAAAACCGGCGACAAGCCCGGTCTCGGCCTCGTTCTCGCGAGCAATAAAGGCAGCCTCTACGGCAGATGCGTCATCGGCAAAGCCGAGCTCGATTGCCTGCTCGGACAAATAATGCAGGGCGTCCTCGCGCGAGGCGGCGGTATACCCTATCGTCACTTGGTTGGCAGATACAAATCCCATGGAAACCTTCCTTACAACACAGACCTGACCGCAGCTTCGATACCGTCGGCGTCCAAACCGTACTTGTGCAGCAAATCGACCGCAGGGCCGGACTCGCCATACACATCGCGCACGCCGACGCGTCGCATCGGCACCGGATACTGCTCCGCGAGCACCGAGGCCACAGCCTCGCCAAGACCACCGATAATCGAATGCTCCTCGGCGGTGACCACGCGACCAGTCTTCTTGGCGCTGGCAACCACCAGGCGCTCATCGAGCGGCTTGATCGTGTGCATGTTGATGACCTCGGCATCGATACCATCGGCAGCGAGCGCCTCGGCAGCCTCAAGCGCCTCGGCGACCATAAGGCCACAAGCGATGATGGTCACATCGGACCCCTCGCGCACGACCACGCCGCGACCAATCTTGAACTCATAGTCCTCGTGATCGTTGATGACCGGTGTTGCCAGGCGGCCGAAGCGCATGTAAACCGGGCCCTCAAACTCATAGGCGGCGCGCACACAGGCACGAGCCTCGACGTCGTCGGCGGGAACGACCACCGTCATACCCGGAATCGTGCGCATGAGTGCGATATCCTCGCAGCACTGGTGCGTGGCGCCGTCCTCGCCCACCGAAATGCCGGCATGAGTAGCGCCAATCTTGACGTTGAGGTGCGGGTAGCCGATGGAATTGCGGACCTGCTCGTAGGCGCGACCGGCGGCAAACATCGCAAAGGTGCTCGCAAAAGCAACGCGGCCCGTGGTCGCGATGCCGGCGGCAAGACCCATCAGGTTGCTCTCGGCAATGCCGGCGTCGTAGAAGCGCTCAGGGTGCGCAGCCTTAAACTTACCGGTCTGCGTGGCGGCGGCCAGGTCGGCATCGAGAACCACAAAGTCATCGCGCTCATTGCCCAGCTCGACAAGTGCCTCGCCATAGCTAACGCGCGTGGCGACTTTCTTGACGTCTGCCATTAGAGCTCCTCCCCTGCTGCTGCGAGCTCGGCCATGGCCTGCTCAAACTGTTCATCGTTGGGTGCCTTGCCGTGCCAGCCCACCTGGTTTTCCATAAAGGAGACGCCCTTGCCCTTCACCGTCTCGGCGATAATGGCCACGGGCGAGTCGCTCACTTTGCGGGCCTCGGCAAAGGCGGCGGCAATCTGCGCCATGTCGTTACCGTCGGCGAGCTCGATCACATGCCACTTAAAGGCGCGGAACTTGTCAGCGAGCGGCATGGCCGAGTTGACTTCATCGATCGTGCCGTCAATCTGCAAGCCGTTGTGGTCGACGACGGCAACAAGATTGTCGAGCGCATGGTTGCCGGCGAACATGGCCGCCTCCCACACCTGGCCTTCCTCGCACTCACCGTCGCCCAGCAACGTGTAGACACGGTAGCCGTCGCCCCAGTGCTTAGCGGCAAGCGCCATTCCAACTGCAGCAGAGATGCCCTGACCGAGCGATCCGGTGGACATATCGATGCCAGGGGCGTCGTTCATGTTGGGATGGCCCTGCAGTCGGCTGCCAATATGACGGAGCGTCTCGAGCTCTTCGACGGGAAAATAGCCGCGATTTGCCAACACCGAATACAGGCCCGGCGCCGCGTGACCCTTGGAGAGCACAAAGCGATCGCGATCGGCCTTGTGAGGGTCGGCAGGATCGATATTCATTTCCTCAAAGTACAGATACGTCATGATGTCGGCAGCACCGAGCGATCCACCCGGGTGTCCCGACTTGGCCGCGTGAACCGCAGTCACGACACCCTTCCTGACCTCATTGGCGACCTTCGCCAGCTCCTGGTTGGTCATACGAATTCCTCTCTTGAGAACAACCCCGGCACCGGATGACGCGATGCCGGGGCAATCCACTCGTTAAGCCTGAGCGACGACCTTCTGCCAGTCAGCCTCAAAAGAGGCAAGGCCCTGGTCGGTCAGCGGGTGATGCAAGCATTTCTTAAGAGCGGCCATGGGGACGGTCGCAATGTCGGCACCAAGCAGCGCCGCCTGGGTCACATGGTTGGGCGTGCGGACCGAAGCGGTGATGATCTCAACGGTGTCGTCGACGTTCTTGCCGGTCCAGTCATAGTTCTTGATGCAAGTCACAACATTGTCGAGCTGCGAGATACCGTCCTCGGCGATGTCATCGAAGCGCCCCACAAACGGGCTGATGTAGCGAGCACCGGCATTGGCGGCCATAAGGGCCTGCGTCGGCGAGAAGACGAGCGTCATGTTGACGCGCACGCCAGCATCGGCCAGCGCACGGCAGGCGGCAAGGCCGGCCTCGCACACGGGAAGCTTGACCACGATGTTGGGGGCGAGGGCGGCAAGGCGCTTGCCCTCCTCGATCATACCCTCGGCAGTGGTAGCGGTAGACTCGGCGGAAACGGGCAGGCCCTCGCAAAGCTCGGCAATCTTGAGCATATGGGGCTCAAAGTCGGCAAGCTTGCCGCCGGTCTTGGCGTACAGGGACGGGTTGGTGGTAACACCGGCCAGGCAGCCCCAGCTCTTGGCCACGGCGATCTCGTCCAGATTGGCGGTATCGATAAAGAACTTCATGGTGCAAACTCCTTCGAAGGAATCCAAAACTCAAAAAATAGGACAAAGGGGATGTCCCTTTGTCCTATGTGCCGGGCCTGCGGCTGGGACATGCCCCAGGCCCGGCGTCGTGTAGGAAAAGCTACTTAGTCCTCGAGAGCCTTCTCGATGCGGCTCGTGACGCCCTTGAGGTTAAGACCGACGACGTACTGCTTGATCGGGCGCTTGATGTGCTCGATCACAAAGCGCTTGCCGTCGATGTCCTGGGCAGCGAGGTTGCGATAGAGCTTCTCGACCTGCTCCTTGACCTCAGGATCGTTGAACGCATAGTGGCCGGAGACATCCAGGATCTTCAGACTGAGCTCATCGTCGGCAAGGATGTCATCGACCTGCAGGTTGACGTCGTCGCCAGTCATCCACTTGCGCCAGCGCTCGGTCTTGATGGCCTTGACCAGCAGGGTGTGATACAGGTCGGAGGGGTCATCGCACAGACCGTTGTCGACCAGGATCTGCTCGGTAGCGCAGAGCTTGAGGTAAGCGCGGGTCTCCTCGGTGCCGTACTGAGGGGCGACATTGGAAGCGGTCACGTGAGCCGGGATGTGCTCGAGCAGCGTCGCGTCATCCAGGTAGTCGGCGTTGTGCTCCTTCAGACCCACGCCGTAGCGCTTGGCCATATCGGCAAGCTCGCGAGCGTTCTTGAAGTTGTAATGGCCGACCTGCTCGGTCCAACGGGTAAGCGTGCCGGTCTGACCGACGATAAAGGTGGGCATGGGGCAGCCGCGCTTCTCGAGCTCGGGCTGCAGCTGAGAAATGAACTCCTCGTACTTATCGGTGGAGGTCAGGCCGCCATTGGTCTCCTCGGTACCGACCTCATAGGCGACCTCGGGCAGGTTATGCTCGCGACGGTACTGCTCAAGGTAGTCGATAAGATCGATCGTACGGCGAAGCACCACGTCGAGCGGAATAACCTTGCCGATCTGATAGGGGTCCTTGGTGGGGTCGACCATCAGCAGGTCAAAGCCCGCCTCCATGTCGGCGACAAAGGACTTGCGGGCGAGCTCCATGGCCTCGTCCTCGGGCAGGTGGGCGTTACGCTCCTCGTCGCGCTGCCACGGACCGCCGTGATCGCGGCACAGGTAGTACGGACCGGTGTAACCCACCTCATCGGCAACCTTCTTGATGTCGGCGGCAAAGCGCGTCTGGTCCCAACCGTTAACGTAGCCGGCGCCCATCTCGTCCATATCGACCTGGTTGCGGCTGGCGATAAACATGGGCGGGAAATCCTCGTCCTTGGCAAGCTCGAACACGGCCTGAATCAGGTTGGGGCTCATGGGACCAATGCCGACCATGGTTGCGTGATCGCCGCTATCCTGCAGCTTGAGCATGCCCTGAACGGCCTGGCGGATGGTGAGGTTGGACATTTTGTTCTCCTTCTCCAGAGGATTTTTGACAAAAGTTCCCTGGGACCCAGATGCGGGCCCTATCAGTACGGATGGATTTTGTTGTGTAGGGGCGGTTGTGCGGAGTCAAATCCATCCCTCCGCACAACCGGAGTCCTTAAAGGTTTACTTGGCCTGCTTGTCGAGCGTGGGCTTCATGGCAATCAGGATCGCAGCGGCGACCACGGAGCCAATCACGATGTCCAGGCAGAACAGCGCGACGTTGTTGGTGGCAAGGGCGACGATAAAGCCACCGTGCGGGACGTAGCAGTCGATACCCTGGAAGGCGGCAAGCGCCGCGCCCACGGCAGAGCCGATGCAAATGCCGGGAAGGGTGTGACCGAGGTCCTTGACCGCGAAGGGGATAGCGCCCTCGGTAATACCGATGCAGCCCATGAACAGTGCGGAGATACCCATCTGGCGATCGGCGTCATCGAACTTGTTCTTGGCGATGAGCGCAGCGAGGCCACAGGCAATCGGAGGAACGGCGACGGCGACGCGGAACATACCATTAGGACCGTAGATGCCGGAGGCCATGATGGCCATAGTAAAGGTCGAAGCGGTCTTGTTGATGGGGCCGCCCATATCGAAGGCGGTCATAACACCAATGACCAGGCCCAGGACGACGGCGGAGCCACCCTGCAGGCTACCGAGCACGCCGGTGAGCCAGTCCATCACGAAGCCAAGCGGCGTGGCCAGGATGTAGATGTAGGCCATGCCCAGGACGAGCGAGGTCAGAATCGGGATGATCAGGATCGGCATGATGGTCTGGATGGTGTTGTTGACCTTCCAGGTCTTCATCCAGCGGACAAAGTAACCGCAGATGACAGCCATGATCATGGCGCCCAAGAAGCCGGTCGAAACGCTGTTGCCGCTCGGGGTGACGACGGCGTTGTTGACCAAGTAGCCCAGGACAAAACCGGGGGCGAGCGCGGGCTTGCCGGCCATCGAGTAGGCGATGTATGCCGCAAGCACCGGGATCATCATGGAGATGCCGGCCATGCCGATGGTGTTAAGACTCACCATCAGCGGGTTCGTAACCTCCATGCCGTTGGCGCCGGCGGTACCGGATGCCAGCGAGAAGGCGAGAAACACGCCACCGATAACGACGATGGGGATAAAATAGGAAACGCCGGTATTGAATGCATTGAGCAGCGTCTTACCAGGATCGGCAAAGATGGACTGCTTGGACGCCGGTGTCGGGGCCTGCGGGGCAGCGGAGACGGCCTTCTTCTCTGCCTTGGCCTCGGCCTTGGGCGCGTCAACGGCGCCGCCCGTCGCCTTGATAATCTCAACAGCCTGGTCGATGATCTTGACCGGATCGGCGATCACATCGGAAGTACCGACCTTGAGGAACTTGCCCTCGGCCATCTTCTGCTCAAAACGGTCCTCGTTCTCGACACCCACGTCGACGGACTCCAGGACCAGGTCGGCGGAGTCCACGTCTTCCTGCGTGAGCTCATTCTCGATACCCAGGCCACCCTGAGCCTCGACCTTGCACTCGATGCCACGGGCGGCGCATTCATCCTGAATCGCCTTCTGGGCCATATACGTGTGGGCGATACCCACGGTACAGGCGGCAACGCCTACGATCTTCATTGCTTCCCTCTTTTCATAGAGTTGCGTGCGCAAGACACCGTTTGCGGAGGCCTCCGGAGCATCCCCTGCCGTTTGGACTTGCTGTCTTTTCGACAAGACCAATATAGGTGCTCGTTTTTCTTAATGCCAGCTTATTTCGGTAAACGCGCAGGTCAGAGCGTTGGTTATGCGATTTAGTTATGCGTTTAACCAAAAATGAATCCTGCGATTTTACCCTCGATTTCAAAAGTCAAGAAGTATTTGATTTTCTCGGTAGACGGCAGATGCGCATGCCGGTCACAAATTTCGACCCCACCCGTATACCGCATTTGTTGCATACTCATATGAAAGGAAAAGGTCGCTCACCGAAGCGTATCCCTCACCAAGACTCAAAGTCATCATGTTGGAAAATGCTCATCTGTCGGAAGGAGTCGCTGTGGCAAAACAGCGCGTTACGATCGCAGACGTCGCTCGAGAGGCGGGAACCTCGACGGCAAGCGTCTCGTATTACCTCAACGACAAACGAGAAAAGCTTAGCGAAAAGACGCAGAACAAAATCGCGCGCGTCATTAAGGAACTCGGATACGTTCCCAACGCCCAAGCGCAGACGCTCACCGGCAAGCAAACCCACGTCATCGCCATCATCATTTTGGATAACACCAACAAATGGGCGGGGCTCGTTCTCAATGGCATGGAGCAGGTCATGCTCCCCGCGGGCTACCAGACGGTCGTTTGCACGAGCAACTTTAACCCCGAGACCGAGCTCATGTACGTCGACAAGATGCTCTCGCTGGGCGTCGATGGCTTTATCATCCAGCCCACGGCAAACTTCAAAGCCGTGCACGACCGCATTAGACGCGCCGGCAAGCCGGTCGTCTTTTTCGATGCGGCCATCTATAGCCCAGGTACCAGCTGGATCAAAACCAACCTTTACGACGGCGTGTACAACGCCACACAGGCACTCCTCGACGCCGGCTACGAAGATTTCTTTTCCATTGCCGCCAACATGACCGAAATGCGCACCCGCATGGAGCGTTTTCAGGGGTATGCCGAGGCGCTGGCCGCGAATGGGCAGCTCTACAAAGCGATTCCCATCGATCACAACAAGCCGTCAATCAACGAGCTTACCGAGTACTTTAAATTCAAGTTCAATCCCGCCAAGCGTACGCTCATCTTTGTCCAAAACCAATGGGCGCTCCCCCGCGTCTACAAGGCGCTTCAGCCCTTGGCCCATCTGCTTCCGCAGCAAATCGGCCTTTTGGGACTCAACTGCGAAGACTGGACTAATCTCACCACGCCGACCGTCTCCACCATCATCGAGCCCGTCGACCAGGAAGGTCGCGAAGCAGCCGAGATGCTGCTCGCCCTACTTGACGGCAGCAGCGAACCCGGCGAGCAGCGCATTCTCGAGTGCAAGCTCAACTGGCTCGACTCCACCTCAATCTAGACCGCGGGACAAATGAATCAGTAGCGTCTATCCCAAATCTTGAGTATTTGTTCGACAAAACGGCCCCTGCCGGCTCCTGCTAGACTGGTAGATTCCCAACCGTCTAGCCAGGAGCCTCAATGTCGCGCAAGTCCGCCTACAAGCAAGTACTTTCCATCGGCACCGCCGTGGTGCTGGGGTTTGCGCTGTTCACAGGGTCGCTCGACGGAGCGCCCAAGCTGCTCTCGCCGCAAAGCGATGAGCAGGCGGCTGCTCTGGCCGAGAAGCAAAGCGAGAGCCCCAACCGCACCGACGACGAAGCAGACCTGGTTGCCCGGCTCGAATCGGGAACAGCGAGCTCCACGGACTCCGAAGATGATCAGGACTCCGGCGATGGCTCTGAATCCGCCACGACCGACACCGCTGACGATGCCTCTTCAAACGTCACCCCCATCGACGAGGTCGAAAACCCCGATCTCGACCGCGCCCGCGGCGTATATCTCAGCAGCATTCCCGACTACGCCGGCAACCCCTACGTTGCCCTTCGCACCGACAGCACGCACCCGCTCGGCACACCATCATTCACGCTCGATGAATACGAGCGCGCTACAGAAGAGGGCTGCTTTAAGAAATTCTCCAAGCTCGACAGCCTGGGCCGCACCCGCAAAGCGCTCGCCTGCGTGGGCCCCGAATCACTCGGTCAAGGCGAGCGCGGCGATATCTCGCGTATCCATCCCGCTGGATGGCGTCAGCAGCGCTACGACTTTATTCCGGGCCAGAGCCTCTACAACCGCTGCCACCTTATCGCCTGGTCGCTCTGCGGCGAAAACGCCAACCGTAAGAATCTCCTCACCGGCACGCGCTATCTCAACGAGACGGGCATGCTACCGTTTGAAGAGCAGATTCTCAACTATATTCGCGATACGGGCAACCATGTGCTCTACCGCGTCACGCCCATGTATAACGAAGAGGAACTTGTCTGCCGTGGCGTGCGCCTCGAGGCGCAATCGGTCGAGGACCACGGCAAGACCCTCTGCTTCCACGTATACTGCTACAACCTGCAGCCGCATGTGCAGATCGACTACGCCACCGGCCGCAACCAGACATCCGGAGACTAGCGCCGACCAGGCTGCCCCAAAACCTAAAATGATCCGTTTTCCTCCGTCCCCCAGGGATCAAAAAGGGCCGCCCTGGATTGCCCAGAGCGGCCCTTGCATCGGCATGCATGTTGCAGGCAACGCCACGCGCTACTTGGCGCGGCCCTCCTCATAGCGCTCGACCAGCTTGGCCTGAACGTCATAGGGAACCTGCTCATAGCCGGCGGGCTTCATGGTAAAGTCACCCGTGCCGCGCGTAATGGAGCGCAGGCGCGTCGAGTAATCCGTCAGCTCGGCCAGCGGCGCCTGGGCAATGACCACGGTATCGCCGCGCTCATCGGTCTCCATGCCCGTCACGCGCCCGCGCGATGCCGAGATGTCGCCCATCACGGCGCCGGCGTAGCTCTCGGGGATCGTCACCGTGATTTCCTCGATAGGCTCCAGCACCACCGGGTCGGCATCGGCGCATGCCTTGCGCAGGCCGATGCGGGCCGCCGCGCGGAACGCCATCTCGTTGGAGTCGACGCTGTGATACGAGCCGTCGTACACAGCCACGCGAATGCCCGTGAGCGGGTAGCCGGCAATAATACCGTCCTTCATGGTCTCCTGGACACCCTTGTCCACGGCGGGGATCAGCGAGCGCGGAATACGGCCACCTACAACCTCGTCCACAAACTCATAGCCATCGCTCGTGCCGTCGGGCCCAATGAGCGGCTCAACACGCAGCCAGCAGTCGCCATACTGGCCGGCACCGCCAGTCTGCTTCTTGTGGCGGCCCTGGGCGCTCGCCGTGCGGCGGATGGTCTCGCGATACGGAATGCGGATCGGCACGCTCTTGGCGGCGACCTTGGTGCGGTCCTCAAGGCGATTGAGCAGGACCGAAACCTGCGCCTCACCCACGGCGGAGATGATAGTCTGGCCGGTCTCCTCGTCGCGATCGATGCTCATGGTCGGGTCTGCCTTGCAGGCCTTCTCGATAAACGTGTAGAGCTTCTCCTCGTCGCCGCGGTTCTCGGCTTCGATGGCGATGCGGTACTGCGAGTTGGGGAACTTAAACGCCGCAGCCTCGACCTTGCCGGTAATCGAGAGCGTATCGCCCGTCTCGGCAGCCAGCTTGGGTACCACGATAATGTCGCCGGCATAGGCATGGCCAACCTCGGTCATATCGCGGCCGCACATCACATACAGGTGAGCCAGACGATCGCTCTTACGGGTACGCGCGTTGACCAGCTCGAGGCCCGGCTCAAGCGTGCCCGTCAGCACCTTGATAAAGCTGATGCGGCCCTGCTGCGGATCGGCCAGTGTCTTAAACACAAACGCCACCGGACGGTCATCGTCACTCGAAATCTTAAGCGAATCACCGTCGATGAGCGGCATCTCGCCGTAGTCGGTCGGCGCCGGGAAGTACGTGGCGATGTCGTCCATCAGCGAGTTGACGCCCTGCTCCTTAATGCAGTCGCCCGCAAAGACCGGCACAAAGATGCGCTCGGCGATCGCCTTAGACAGCAGGCCTTCAAGCTCCTCCTGCGTCAGCGTCTCCTCGCCTTCCAAGTATTTCATCATCAGCTCGTCGTCGGCCTCGGCCACCAGCTCGCACAGATGGTCATGGGCCTCCTCGGCCTGGGCACGATACTCCTCGGGAATCTCCGACTCAACGGCTTCGGCGCCGTTGCAATGGCGCGCCTTCATGCGCACCAGGTCGATGATGCCGTCAAAGTCCTCGCCCTCGCCCCAGGGAAGAGTCACGGCGCCCAGGCGCGTACCAAAGCGCTCCTGCAGCAGGTCCATTGTGGTCGCAAAGCTGGCCTCGGAGCGCGACAGGCGGTTTACGAACACCGCACGCGCCAGGCGCAGGTCCTCGGCGGCATACCAGAGCTTAACCGTCGTAGGCTGCGGGCCGGCCTCGGCGTCGACCACAAACAGAGCCGTCTCGCAGACGCTCATCGCGGCAAAGGCGTCGCCGATAAAATCGGGATAGCACGGGGCATCGAGCACATTGATGCGAGCGCCCTTCCAGTCGATCGGCGCAATGGTCGTCGAGATGGAAAACGCACGCTTGACCTCTTCGGGGTCATAGTCGAGCGTGGGCTTGGTGCCGTCGTGGCCGCCCAGGCGGGCGGTCTTGCCGGAAAGGTGGAGCATGGCCTCGGCGAGTGAAGTCTTGCCCACCCCGCCTTGGCCTACGAGCACCACGTTCCTTACGTTACCGGTCTTGGGAGCACCCATGATGACCTCCTTGCAGGGCCGCGCGCAATGCGCGACGCCAACGGGGAGAGTTCGCGGTCGGTGCCGTCCCGGGAGCAGCATGGTCGGCAGCCGAGCCGACTCACCCTCCAAATGTCCTATGCCACCACCCTACCCTCACGGGCGACTGTCCATGCACACCTTTCGGCGCACGTATGGAT
The DNA here is from genome assembly GCA_900543275.1 of uncultured Collinsella sp. Classification (GTDB taxonomy): domain Bacteria; phylum Actinomycetota; class Coriobacteriia; order Coriobacteriales; family Coriobacteriaceae; genus Collinsella. The sequence continues at coordinate 182,843 of UQQL01000001.1, forward strand.
ACAGGCGGCGAGAGGAAGAGACAAGCTTTTGGGGCAATTATTGAACCCCGTCGATGTAAACAAAAAGCCGCCACAGACCGTAAGACCTGTGGCGGCTTCGCCTCAATTAATAGTTGAGTAAATACCTGAGTCTATCCCTCGATACGGCTCAAGAACTCACGCGTGCGCTGCTCGCGCGGATGGTCGATAACCTGCTCGGCAGATCCCTCCTCGACAATGCGACCGCCGTCCATAAAGACCACGCGGTCGGCAACATCGCGCGCAAATTGCATCGCGTGGGTCACGATTACCATCGTCATATTCTGCGCCGCCAGGTCCTTAATGACACGCAGCACCTCGGCCGTCAGCTCGGGATCGAGTGCCGAGGTCGGCTCGTCAAAGAATAAGATTTCCGGATCGAGCGCCAGGGCGCGGGCAATACTCACGCGCTGCTGCTGACCGCCCGAAAGCTCACATGGCACCTTGTTCTCGTTGCCCGTAAGCCCCATCTGCGCGATCAACTCACGCGCACGCGTCTCCGCCTGCTCGCGCGGGCGCTTAAGCACGCGGATCGGCGCGTCGATGATGTTTTTCATCACCGTATAGTGCGGGAACAGATTGTAGTTCTGGAACACCAGACCAAACCGCGAGCGCGCCTGTTTGGGCACGTCGCCTTTCGCATAGACCGCACCCGGCCCCGCGTCCGTCGCAACGGCAAGGTCGCCAAACGAGAGAGAGCCTCCGTCGAGTGTCTCGAGCAGCGTGGCACACCGCAGCAGCGTAGACTTACCGCCGCCCGAAGGTCCGATAATCGCCACGACCTCGCCACGCTTCACCTCAAGCGAGATATCCTTGAGCACCTCATTGCCGCCAAACGCCTTACGCGCGCTTTCGATTTTCATCACTGAGTTAGTCATGATAATAGTCCAGCTTCTTTTCGGCAGCGCCCAGCAGCATCTCGACCACAAAGTTAAAGACCCAGTAGATCAGCGCCGCAATCGCAAACGGCACCATGCTCACTTGCGAGGCGACCAGCGCCTTGGCCGTCGAGAACATCTCCCCCACGCCGATGGCAAACGCCAGCGACGTGTCCTTGACCAGCGTGATGATCTCGTTGCCTATCGCCGGCAGAATACGCTTGGCGACCTGCGGCATCACGATGTACAAAAACGTCTGCACGCGCGAATAGCCCAGCACCTCGGCGGCCTCATATTGACCGCGCGGAATGGACTGCAGGCCCGAGCGATAGATCTCGGCAAAGTAGCCGGCGTAGTTGATGATGAACGCCACGACACACGCCGTCCACTTGGAATCGGGCGTGAGTGAAATGCCAAACACGTAGTACGGGGCAAAGTAGATGGCAAACATCTGCAGCATGAGCGGCGTACCGCGCATCACCGAAATATAGATGCGCGCAATCCAGCGCAGCGGCGCGATTTTGCTCATGCGCATGAACGCCACGGGGATTCCCAGCGGAATCGACCCGAGCAGCGTCAGTACAAACAGCTGCAAACTGACCAAGAACCCCTGGCCAAGCATCTGCATCATGACCTGAATAGACAACCTACCCTCTCTTTCACAGCAACGGAACAGCGAACCCAATGCTAAAGCGGGTTTTCCAGGTGCCCGAGTTTGCCGTGAAAGAGGAGCGCCGCGTACTAAATGTACGCAAGCGACGGTTTGAACGGCAAAATCGGGTGCCTGGGAAAGCCGCTATTTGAGCACCCAGTTGTCGAAGGAAAGACCGTAATCTGCGTATTTATCGCACAGGTCCTTGACCGTGCCGTCCTCGTAGAGCGCCTTGAGCGACTCGATCACGGCATCGGCGGACTTGGTGTCGCCCTTCTTAAAGCCGACGGCGTAGTGCTCGCTGGACAGCGGCTTGTCGAGCTGCGTATAGGCATCGGGCTTGGCGGCAAGCTGATACTGGGCAATCGAAAGGTCGCAAGCCACGGCATCGACCGCGCCGCTCTCGAGCTGCATAAAGGCCGTGTTGTACTCGCCGATCGTGTCGAGCGTGGCAAACGTCGCCGCCAGATCCTTCTGGTCACCCTCGAGTACATCCTGCGCAGCGGAATCGGTCTGGGTAATCACAGTCTTGCCGGCAAGATCGTCCCAGCTCTTGATACCCGCGTCCTTCTTGACCACCAGCACCTGCTCGTTGAGCATGTACGGCTCGGAGAACGTGTAGTCGTCCTCACGGCCCTCCATGGTAAAGCCGTTCCAGATGCAGTTGATGGCGCCCGAGTTAAGCAGCGTATCCTTGGCGTCCCAGTCGATGGCCTCGTACTTGACCTCCCAGCCCTGCTTATCGGCAACAGCCTTGGCCAGATCGAGATCAAAGCCGGTGTACTCGCCATCGTCGCCCACAAAGCCGTACGGAGGATAGGACTTGTCAAAGCCCACGACGAGCTTCTTGGACTCCGCAGCGCCCTTCACGTCCTTGGCTGCGGCAGAACCGGCAGCGGAGCCCTTGCCGGCACCACCGCCGCAGCCGACAAGACCAAGGCCAAGCACCGTGGCGAGCGAGCCGGCTAGACCAACAAACTGACGACGAGACATATCGGTATTCATGGTATTCCCCCTCGATAGCACTTTAGTTAGGTAAAGTGAGTCATGTAACGTTCAGAATCATACACTTTAGCGTGATAGAGCACAAGGCGAGTTTGCCCACCGCGTGAGGGGTGTGGGGGTTAAGTTTCCTGCTCTACAGTCCTGCTCACGACGGAGGCCACATTAAGTGGCCTCCTGTTCGTGCGGAACTCGCGATAAACTTAACCCCCACACCCCTCACGCGGCGGGCAACCGTCGTTGGGCTTATCACTGGCACGAATAAACCGCTTGCATATCGTCTGCTGGCTTGGCACGGTACAATACTTGCAGCTTAAATTTATGAATTAGTGGAGTTATTGATGGCAGAATCTCGTGCGGAGCGTAGGGCTCGTCGTGCTTTGGCGGAAGCGGCTGAGGGGTCAAAGGAGGAGAAATCTTCTACGAAATCCAAGTCTTCTAAAGCTGCAAAAAGCAAATCGACCAAGAGCAGGGCTAAGACCAAGCGTTCTGGCTCTCGTCGGGGCGGGGATAAGGCGCCTCAGGCTCGCCCCAAGCGCCCGCTTAACGATTCGGTTCCGTCCTCGCGTAAGGCCGTGGATCCCAAGTCGCCTTGTTCCATCATGCGGGCTTGTGGTGGGTGCACGGCGCTCAATCGTCCTTATAAAAAGCAGTTGGCAGCTAAGCAGACTGCTATGGAGGAGCTTTTTGCTGCTCTTTGCGAGCGTGAGGGCATAACCGTCGACCCCATTCGCGGTATGGGCGTCACCCTGGGCGACCCGGGTAAATATCCTGCGCCGCGTGGTTTTCGTCATAAGGCCGCCACACCGTTTGCTCCTGGTAAGGAGGGTGCTGTCCGCTGTGGCTTCTTTGAGCGCGGCACGCACAAGATCGTTGCCGTTCCCAAATGCCCCGTTGAGGCGCCGGGCGCTCGTCAGATTCTCAACGGCATCGCTCGCGAGGCCGAACGTCTGCACATTCCCGCCTTTAACGAAGACAAGCATCTGGGGCTGCTTCGCTATGCCGTCGTTCGCTGCGGCTGGCGCACCGACCAGATTATGGTCACCCTCGTGACCGCTCAGCGCGACCTGCCGCATGCGCAGGAGTTCTTTGAGGCTGTCGCCGCACTCGATCCGCATATCGTCACCGTCGCTCAGAACATCAACGGTCGCCCCGGCAATGCCATCTTGGGTGAGGAGACTCGTATCGTCTATGGCGCCGAATGCATGCGCGACCAGCTGCTCGGCTGCGAGTTCGATATCTCCCCCACCGCGTTCTATCAGACCAATCCGCAGCAGACCGAGCTGCTCTATCAGCTCGCGATTGACGGCATGAATTTGCAGCAGAGCGACGTACTCATGGACGCTTACTGCGGCAGCGGCACCATCGGTCTGTGCGCAGCTAAAGAAGCCCAGAACAAGGGTATCGGCATTATGCTGCTCGGCGTGGAGCGCAACACGGCAGGCATTGCCGATGCGCGCCGCAATGCCGAGCTCAACGGCCTCACCCGCAGCGCTTGGTTTATGGCCGACGACGCCACCGATTACATCCTGGACGCCGCCGATAACAACGAGCGCGTTGACGTTCTCTCCATCGACCCGCCACGCGCCGGCTCCACACCAGAGTTCCTCGAAGCCGCTTGCGCACTCAAGCCGCGCCGCATCACCTACATCAGCTGCAATCCCGTCACCCAAGAGCGCGACCTACACCAGCTCCTCGACGGAGGTTATCGCCTGCTCAAGATCACGCCCGTCGACATGTTCCCTCACACCGACCACACCGAAACCGTAGCGGTCCTCGAACGCCGCTAACCAACCTCAGTAGATTTTTGGGACAAGAAAGGGGGCACCCGCCTGGGCCGCCCCCCTTCGCTTGGTTTATAAACTCCGCTACATCCCATTGCGCAGATCGCACACGCCGGCTGCCGCCATCTCGCGCAGCAGCGTCTCGCGGTCGCGCGTCACGATCAAATCCAGCGGGAAGTGAATCTCGTCGAGCATCTTGCGCGCGTGATCGAGCTTGCCAATGGCCATGCCAATGTGGGCATCGGTTGACACGCCAATGCCCACGCCCAGCTCGGCGCAGCGCTCGGCGATCTTGCGGCATACGGCCCAATGCTCAGTGTCGACACCGTGTTCAAGACTATGGTTGTTGATCTCAATAATCTTGTGCTTGGCCTTAGCTGCCAACAGCACCTCGTCGATATCGAACGGCACGCCCGAACGCCCCGTGTGACCCAGCATGAACACCTTGGGGTGCTCCAGGGCATTGATATACATCTCGGTCGTCTGGGCCAGCGTCGCGCCCTCAGCAATCTGCGGATTATGCACGCTCGCAATCAAATAATCCAAATTACGCGTAACCAAATCGAACAGCGAATGCTGACGGCTGTACGAATCGCCGGCAATATCGAGCGTGACAGGAGTGTCCTCGCCAAACAGGCTTCCGTCCAGCGAAACGATATCGGCCTCGGCACCACGCAGCACCAGCACGCCGCTCCAAATGCGCGGCCAGATATCCTGGTTGATAAAGAACTGGTAACTGCGCAGGTCATTGGGGCAAGCCGTAACCATCGAGCTTAAATGATCGGCGGAACCGAGCACCTGAAGGCCGCGCTCCGCCGCCCAATAGATGTTCTCCTCGATGGTTGAGTACGCATGCGCAGAGAACATCGTATGAGTATGAATATCACAAGAAAGAAGGTAGGGCATCGGGTCTCCTTGTCCAGTATGGCCGTCGCGTATATTCATTGTACGCATAGCTTTCGGCAGTCGTAAAACTGCTTCATCCCAATCACACAACGGCATAGACAACGGGGTCTGGCTTAAAACCAAACCCCGTTTCACGTAAAACATTGTAAGCAGAGCGCTTTACTTTCGACGATATTCGTCGGCCAGTTGCTTCCAGGCAGGCAACGAATTGACGATGGTCTCGTAGCTCACACAGTAGCCAAGGCGGAACCAGCCCGGCATGCCAAAACTATCCGAAGGCACCGCGAGCAGTTCGTACTTCTTCGCGCGCTCGCAGAACGCATTCGCATCGGGCTCCAGCGCCTTCACCCACAAGTAGAATGCACCATCCGGCTCAACATAGGTGTAGCCGTACTCCGCTAGTGCATCGGTAAGCGCGGTGCGGTTGCGCGCATAGGCCTCGACATCACTCGGCTCATCGATGCAATCGATGGTCACGCGCTGGAAGAGCGCCGGTGCACACACGAAGCCCAGCGTACGGGCGGCACCGGCAACGGCGGGCATTAGACGAGCTGCCTGAGGATTCGTATTGGGAACCAGGATCCACCCGACGCGCTCGCCCGGTAGCGAAAGCGACTTGGAATACGAGTAGCACACGATGGTGTGCTCGTAGATCGAAGGCATCCAAGGCACCTCGGCGCCATAGACAATCTCGCGATACGGCTCATCCGAGATAAGCATAATCGGGTTCTCGGAATCGCGCTTGGCGTTGACCTCGCGTAAAACATTGGCCAGTCGCGTCAGTGTATCGCGCGTATACACTGCACCGGTCGGGTTGTTGGGTGAGTCGATAATGACGGCAGCGGTCTTATCGGTAATCGCCTTGAGCACGTTATCCACGCTCAGCTGGAACGTATCTTCATCGGCGAGCGCCTCGACGCACGTGCAACCAGCTTTCTCGATCCACACGCGATACTCCGGGAAGTACGGAGCGATAACGATGACCTCGTCGCCCGGATTGGTAATCGCGTTGAGCGTGCAGGTGAGCGAAGCCGCGGCACCCACCGTCATAAAGACGTCCTTGCCCTCATAGCTCGTGCCAAAACGGCGGTTGAGCGACTCGGCCACGGCGGTACGGCACTGCGGCAGACCCGGTGCAGGCGTGTATCCATGCAGCTGGTCGCTCGGCAGCTCCAAGGCCTTCTTAATGGACTCAGCCACGGCGGCAGGTGCCGGAACGCTCGGGTTACCCAGCGAAAAATCGAATACGTTCTCCGCACCGATCTGCGCCTTGCGCTCAAGGCCATAGCTAAAGATCTCACGGATGATGGAGCTTTCCGCACCGCGAGCATACATAGTTTCGTTGATCATCTGTTCCCCTTTCGCATAGGCGCTATTGTACGCTTTAGCTGAGCAAAGTGCCGCAGCAATGTTGATTGGGGACAGACTTAAATGCGTGAAAACGCTCATTTAAGTCTGTCCCCAATCAACATATCGCTCAAAAGAAAGAGCCTCCACAGGTTTCCCCGCGGAGGCTTTCGCTACAAGAACTATTTGTCGGCGTCGGTGTTGCCGTCAGCGTTGGCAGCATTGCCATCTCCGGCATCATCGGATGCGGCTTCGGCATCCTCCTGCATGGCCGCCTGCGCAAAGGCCGCAGCATCAGCCGCCAGCTCCTCCTCGCTCATGCGAGGCGAGCGCTTCTTGGTCGGCATGCCGGCCGCCTTGGCGTTGCGCTCCTCCTTGGCCGCCAGGATATCGCCCTCGCGCTCAAGGTAAGCATCCCACTCGTTGTCGAGTAGGGCGTTCACGGCGTCGCCTTCGACGGTCTCGCGCTCAAGCAGCACCTTCGCCATCAGATCGAGCTGATCGCGACGGGCATCCAAAATCTCGACCGCACGGCGATGGGCTTCGCGCATGATGCGCTGAACCTCGATATCGATGCGGCGCGCCGTCTCCTCGGAGTAATCCTGGTGATCGGCGTAGTCGCGACCCAGGAACACCTGATGTTGCGCCTCGCCAAAGACCTGCGTGCCCAGCTCCTCGCTCATGCCCAAGCGCGTGACCATCTCGCGCGCCATCTTAGTCGCGCGCTCCAGATCGTTGCTCGCGCCCGACGTGATGTCGTCGCACATGAGCTCCTCGGCAACGCGACCGCCCAAGAACACGGCGAGCTCGTCGAGCATCTCGTTCTTGGTCTTGAGGAAGTGATCCTCCTGCGGAAGCTGCAGTGTGTAGCCCAGGGCCTGACCGCGGCTGACGATCGAGATCTTATGAACCGGATCGGAGTGCTCCAGGATGTGGCCCACCAGGGCGTGGCCACTCTCATGGTAGGCAATCGTGGTGCGCTCGGCTTCGGTCATCACGCGACCCTTGCGTTGCGGTCCGGCAATCACGCGCTCCATCGACTCCTCGACCTCGTCCATCGAGATCACAGAACGATGACGGCGAGCGGCCAGCAACGCAGACTCGTTGAGCAGGTTCGCCAAATCGGCACCAGTAAAGCCAACGGTCATCTGGGCGAGCTTCTCAAACTTAACGTCCTCGTCCATCGGCTTGTTCTCGGCATGCACGCGCAAGATCTGCTCGCGGCCCTTCACATCCGGACGGTCGACCGTAACCTGACGGTCAAAACGGCCGGGACGCAGCAATGCCGGATCCAGGATGTCAGGACGGTTGGTTGCGGCGATCAGGATGACCGACTCGCTTTCCTCAAAACCGTCCATCTCGACCAGCAGCTGGTTGAGCGTCTGCTCGCGCTCGTCGTGACCGCCGCCCAGACCGGCTCCGCGCTGACGTCCCACGGCATCGATCTCATCAATAAAGATGATCGACGGAGCCTGGGACTTGGCCTCCTTAAAGAGGTCGCGCACGCGGCTGGCGCCGACGCCCACGAACATCTCGACAAAGTCAGAACCCGAGATGCTAAAGAACGGCACGCCCGCCTCGCCGGCAACGGCCTTAGCTAGCAGCGTCTTACCGGTACCCGGAGGGCCCACCAGCAAAACGCCGCGCGGAATCTTGGCACCCAGTTTGCGATAGCGGTCCGGATCGCTCAGGAAGTCGCGAATCTCCTCGAGCTCCTCGACGGCCTCGTCCACGCCGGCAACGTCCTCGAACTTGACCTTGGGACGCGTAGCCTCGTTGGTCTTGGCATTGGTCTTGCCAAACTGCATGTTCCTATTATTGGCGCCCATCATCTGACGCATAAAGTAGAACATGATGGCGATCAGGGCAATCGTCGGCAGCACGCTCATCGCCAGGTCGCCCCAAAAATCGGGGTCGTTGGTGTTGACGATGTACTTGGTATCGGGGTGCTCCGCCATAAGCTCGGCAAGCGAATCGGAGCCGACATAGGTCGAGGAAAAGCTCTTGAGCTCGCTCGTATCGCCCTTGTCCTTTTTCGTCTTCCAGTAATGACCCGCCACGCTTCCGTCTTGAACCGTATAGGTCAAATCTTCGACGCGATCCTGCTTAATGGCGCTCACCATCTCGCTCGTCGCGAGCTTAACGGTATTGCTGGAGTTGGCAAAGCCGGAGCCCATGTTAAAGAAGGCATAGCCCAGAAGCGCGCAAGTCAAAATAAAATACAGCCAGCCCGTACGCGTGGGCTTCTTGCCTCCGGGCATCCCCGGGATCTTAGGCTCCCGGGGAGTCTGAGAATTGTTATCGTTACGGTCGTCGGGCATCTTACGAATAAACCTCCGGTTTCAAAATGCCCAGATACGGAAGGTTGCGATAGCGCTCGGCATAGTCGAGGCCGTAGCCCACCACAAAGGCATCGGGGCAATGGGTTCCAACATACTTGGGCGTGACGGCCGAGACGCGGTCCTCAACGTCCTTCCACAGGAAGGCGGCGACCTCCAGCGAGGCGGGCTTGCGGCTCTCAAGGTTCTTCATCAGATACTTGAGCGTCAGCCCCGAGTCCAGAATGTCCTCGACGATCAGCACGTCGCGACCACGGATGTCGATATCCAGGTCCTTAATGATACGCACGATGCCCGAAGACTTCACACCGTCGCCATAGCTCGAAACAGCCATGAAATCGATGTTGGTCGGCAGCTCGATCTTGCGCATCAGGTCGCCCATAAAGACCACGGCGCCGCGCAGGACCGCAATCAGCACCAGGTCCTTACCCGCGTAGTCGCGAGTAATCTGCTCGCCTAGGCGAGAGACGATACCGTCGATATCCTCCTGCGTAAACAGAACCTTCTCGATATCCGGATGTTGAGAAGCCATGACAACCCTTTCTTGTGCTTATCGCCCACACACCGCCGTATGGACGCGAACTACACATTCTAGCAGCGCACGGGGTATATTTACCAGCCCGTGCGCCATCAGTGCGGGAATACCGTCAACGTCGCACAGAATAGTAGGCGCAAGGCACTATTCCGCATCGACTACGCGGAGCAGATAGGCCACGCGCGTCGCCGCCGTGCACTTAAAACGTTCGTCCGCGCGAACGCCCGCGACCCATACTACGGCACCTCCCGGAGCCGTTCTTACCACGGGTACGCCAGAGCGGGCTGAAACAGGAATGCGCGCCTCGTTCAACAGGTCTGACACTTTCTTGCTTCGACCGTTCATCCCCAACGGGCACATCACGTCTCCCGGCACAGGGCTATCCACCCACAGGCGCGCCAATCGCGCCTCGGCGGGAATCTCCCCGCGCGAGCCGGCTAACATCCGCTCGCTATCGCGGTCGGCGAACCCCAGGGCCGCCGCATCCACCAAGGCCGCAACCTCTCCGGCAGCAGCAAGCTCGCGGGCACGGTGCACGATATCGCGCCCCGGCTCCACAGCCATCGGCTCTGCTGTCAGCATACGCCCCGCCCCCAGCGGCAGACGACCGGGAACGGAGATCCAGTCGGCCACTAAGCCCTCGCGTGCCGCCGGGGCCTTGAACGCCAGCATGCCAAACTCCACACGGGCATCAATTCCCGCAGGAAGCGTTACCGAGCCCGAGCCCGCAGCGACACAGGAGAGCACGCGCTCCACGTGCCGCATCTCCGGTCGCGCGTCGGGATCGATGCGCTTAATCGCCAACCGCACGATACGCCGTGCAATCACAACCTCAGCGGCGGCAAGACGGCGCGCATCGAGCACCAGTGCGCCCGCCGCTTCCTTGCGCAGGCAGCTTCGAAACGACTGTGCCGAAAGCTGGGAAAGAAAGGCGTCTTCGTCGCCCAGAATTTCGCAAGCGGCGCCAATCGTCTTACAGACGTTCGTGTTGCGCTGCGCCACCACCGGCATCACCCGATGGCGCACATAGTTACGCAGGTACGAAACGTCCTCGTTGCTTTCATCTTCCCGCCATGGCTGACCGTGCACCTGCAGATAGCTCACGAGCTCATCATGCGTGAGGTCGAGCAAGGGGCGCACCACAATGTTCCGACGGCGTGGAATGCTTGATAGACCCGCGGGACCCGACCCTTTAATGGCATTCATCAAAAATGTTTCCGCGCGGTCCGACGAGGTATGCGCGGTACAGATACGAGCCGCCGTCCGCGGTGCGCCCGATTCGGCACAAAGTTCGCGAACATATCTCCGTGCCGCGGCATAGCGCACCTCGCGGGCCGCAGCCTCGATATTGCCCGATTCGTCATCAAAATAGGCATGCTCAACGCACAGCGGCAAGCCGTATTGCACGCAAAGCTCACGCACAAAGGCCTCGTCACCGTCAGACGCCTTGCCTCGCAGATGATGGTTCACATGCAGCACGTGCAAACGCTCGCGTGCAATGGAAGCGATGCCGCGCCCGTCCTGGATATCCAGCTTTGATGTGCAAGCCATAAGGAGCAGCGCCGTCGAGTCCGCACCGCCTGATACCATGAGCACTACGGGGGCAGCGGTCTGCTGCGTTGCCAGAACGTTCTTATCCGTCCTCGGCGCGGCATGATGTCCATAGTGCTGAGATACCGTTGGCATTCGCTTCCTCCTCTATTCGTCCGCACCCATTGTATCCTTTGGAATCTTATGTCTCGCCTGCACCTTCATATCCTCGGCAGCGGCTCAAAAGGCAACTGCGCGCTCATCGAGGGACCGCAAGGTCTCATCATGATCGATAACGGCCTGTCCCGCCGCGAAACACTTAAACGCATGGCGGAGCTTGGCCTCTCGGCAGACGACGTCGCCGCTCTTGTAATCACCCATGAGCATGGAGACCATATCAAGGGGCTCGATGTATGGTGCAAGCACTGGCATGGCCCCCTCTTTGCCAGTAGGGACACCCTTTCATGCAAAGAAAACCTCGCGCACCTGCCCGTGGAGGAATTTGACCCCGGCGACACGCTCCCCATTGTCGGCATCCAGGTACAAACCTACTCAACATCGCACGATGTCATCAATCCTGTCGGCTATCGATTCAATGCTCTCGATGATTCCATTGGGTTTGCCACCGACACCGGAGAGTTGTCGAGCAAGGCCATAGGCATCCTCAAAGACTGTCGAGTTCTCGCGCTCGAAAGCAACCACGATGTAACTATGTTGCGCGAAGGACCGTACCCACGCTTTCTTCAGGAGCGCATCCTGTCCACAAAGGGGCATCTCTCCAACAACCAAGCCGCCGAAGCCGCGCGAGAACTTGTTACCGATCGCACAGAACAGCTCATCGCCATGCACATCAGCCAGGACAATAATCGTCCAAGCCTTACCGTCAAAAGCTATGCCAACGCGCTTGATGCAAGTCTCGATGATGAACTCGGCAGCTCAGCCACCTGTCTTCAAGGGCCACGGAAGCTCTCGATACGCCCTGCAAGTCAGTATCAACCGACAACTATTCAATAGCCCCTCAAGACAACAAAAGGAGGCTGGGAATCACTTCCCAGCCCCCTTAACTCATACTCTCGATTGAAACAGAGCCATCGTTAGTCGATAGAAATCTTCGTGACGTTCTTCTTCTCGACAATCTTGGGAACCGTAACGGTCAGGATGCCGTCAGCATACTTAGCCGAAAGGCCCTCGCTCGAAGCGTCCTTCAGATACACGCCGCGCGTCGCGCTGTACGAGCCGAACTCCTTCTGGAGGAAGTTCTTGCCCTCGTTTTCGGCGCTCTCCTCGACGTTCACACTGATCGACAGGCGACCCTCATTGAGCTCGACGTCGATGTCATCCTTGGCGACACCTGTCAGATACGCCTTGACCTCGTAGCCATCGCCCTTGTCCTCAACGTCAACGGGGAACGCCTTGGAGGCAATCGAGCTATTCGCCAGGTCGGTCATGTCATCAAACAAATCGAACAGCGAACTTGCAGAAGGACGGACGCCAAAAACCGAACGATAAGGAACCATGCTTGCCATGTTTACCACTCCTTGTAAGGACTGCCGAGCCATCTTCTAGGTGACTGGGACTTCTTTTGACGCTCTTATATATGCCCACACAGTGCTTATATATACATCGACTATAAAGTTTTTTGAGTCCAGTACTATAAGCATATCTAAGTGTGTATGACTCATGTTTTAGTAAGGTTAAGGCTCTTTGAACCAGAGCTTAAATAACGAGTATGTTCGCAGCTACAAATAACAAGGGGCTTACAATGAGCGCGTACACGTTGTTGGTAACGAGCTAAAGGGCATCATGGACGACCAAAACCAGAACAAAATATTTATGCCGACGCAGGGGGAAGATACTTCCACGCAGCCGCCACGGTTCCATCGCCCCCACATCTCGCAAGAGCCCATTAATGATCCGGAGCCCGAGTATGTGACGAGAAATCGATATCAAACACTCGAGGATGCCCAAACGGGACGTAAACATATGGGCGTCGCCTCGGGAGACCCTGTATATCTGAAAGACGCACCATTATCTAAAAACAGCGCAGCTAGTGATGAGCCACTGAAAGCATCAGCCGCTCATCAACAAAGAGGTCCTCGACCAAAGCAAACCTTAACGCATTCGGCTCGTTATCTCGAGACGCCAAAACAAGGAAAATCAATCTTCGTTTCGTCAAGTAAACGACGCAAGCAACATCGACTAGCAATCCTGCTTTTGATCATTGCGGCCATAACAGTTGCCCTTGTTATTCGTTTTATTTTCTTTAAATAAAAGCTCAATACCAAAAAGAATTAAATCGTCTGGCGTAAATGAGTCATTTATGCCCCGCAAACGCAAAAAAGGGGGAGGCCGCGAGGCCTCCCCCTTCTTCAAGTCATCCGACGGCTCGGTGCCGTCCACCGGTCAGCGGCGCCCTGGCCTCCCACGGGCTGGCCCCGCAGTACTCTCGGCGCGATGGGGCTTAGCTTCCGGGTTCGGAACGGGACCGGGCGTGCCCCCCATGCTCTGGCCGCTGACCGGTGGGCGGCGCCCACCGTTACGGTGTCCTGGGTCTCATCTACGTGCCCTGGGGGCCGCATGGCGCATAGGAAAGGTGACTCGGGGGCATCCTCGTGCCCGGACCGCGCGCATGAGCGCTGGGTCCCGCGGGCCGCGAGGTGCGGTTCCGGAAGAGCTCGGGCGATTAGTGCGGCTCGGCTGAGGACGTCGCCGTCCTTGCACCTGCCGTCTATCGACCAGGTAGTCTACCTGGGCCCTTACCGGAAGGAGAACTAATCCCTGGAACGGCTTCCCGCTTAGATGCCTTCAGCGGTTATCCGCGCCGCACGCGGCTACCCGGCCGTGCCGTTGGTCGACAACCGGTTCACCGGAGGTGCGTCCACCCCGGTCCTCTCGTACTGGGGGCAGCCTCCATCGATTCTCCTGCGCCCACGGAGGATAGGGACCGAACTGTCTCACGACGTTCTGAACCCAGCTCGCGTACCGCTTTAAACGGCGAACAGCCGTACCCTTGGGACCTGCTCCAGCCCCAGGATGCGATGAGCCGACATCGAGGTGCCAAACCTTGCCGTCGATGTGGACTCTTGGGCAAGATCAGCCTGTTATCCCCGGAGTACCTTTTATCCGTTGAGCGACGGCCCACCCACTCGGGGCCGCCGGATCACTAGAGCCTGCTTTCGCACCTGCTCGGCTTGTGGGCCTCGCAGTCAAGCCCGCTTGTACTCTTGCATTCAAAAGGACGGTTGCCGACCGTCCCGAGCGGACCTTCGCGCGCCTCCGTTACCCTTTAGGAGGCGACCGCCCCAGTCAAACTGCCCGCCTGGCACGGTCCCCGAGCCGGTTGACGGCCTCGGGTTAGGACGCCGGTCGCGCGAGGGCAGTATTCCAAGGGCGGCTCCCCGGGGGCTGGCGCCTCCGGATCGATGCCTCCTGCCTATCCTCTACACGCGGGACCAGCGGCCAATGCCAAGCTGCAGTGAAGGTTCACGGGGTCTTTCCGTCCTTCCGCGGGTAAGTCGCATCTTCACGACCAGTGCAATTTCACCGGGTCCATGGTCGAGACAGCGCCCAAGTCGTTGCGCCTTTCGTGCAGGTCGGAACTTACCCGACAAGGAATTTCGCTACCTTAGGACCGTTATAGTTACGGCCGCCGTTTACCGGGGCTTGGCTTCGGGGCTTCGCCTTGCGGCTAACTCCTCCGCGTGACCTTCCGGCACCGGGCAGGCGTCAGACCCTATACGTCGCCTTGCGGCTTCTGCAGAGTCCTGTGTTTTTGGTAAACAGTCGCTTGGGCCTCTCCACTGCGGCCCGCCTCCGCTCCCGGAGCAAGTCCGTTCACGTACGCGCGGGCACCCCTTCTCCCGAAGTTACGGGGCCATTGTGCCGAGTTCCTTGACCATGGTTGACCCGATCGCCTCGGTATGTTCTACCCACCCACCTGTGTCGGTTTGCGGTACGGGCGCGCACGCGCCTGCCTAGGGGTTTTTCTAGGGACCTCGGGCTCACTCGCTTCGCTTAAGTGCTTCGTCCGGAGCCTCGCCCTCAATGCGGACCGGATTTCCCTGGTCCGCGGGCCGCGCTCCATCACGGGGACGTCCAGAACCCCGCCGAGCCACCCCCATCCGTCGCCCCGTCGGTCGTAGCGCCGCGTGCGCGGTGCAGGAATGTCTGCCTGCTGCGCGTCGGCTACGCCTTCCGGCCTCGCCTTAGCCCCCGACTGACCCTGGGAGGATTAGCCTTGCCCAGGAAACCTCGGGTTCACGGCGGACGAGTTACTCTCTCGTCTCTCGCTACTCATGCCAGCATTCTCACTCCCATGCGCTCCACCGCCGGTCGCCCGGCGGCTTCACCGCCCATGGGAAGCTCCCCTACCGATTCTGAAAATCAAAATCCCGCCGCTTCGGTGTCCAGCTTAGCCCCGTGTATTGTCGGCGCATGTCCACTCGACCAGTGAGCTGTTACGCACTCTTTGAATGGATGGCTGCTTCTAAGCCAACATCCTGGTTGTCTGGGCGGACGCACATCCTTTGCCACTCGGCTGGAACTTGGGGACCTTAGCGGGCGGTCCGGGCTGTTTCCCTCTCGAGCACACAGCTTAGCCCACATGCTCTGACTGCCGCGCTCTGGGCCGCCGGCATTCGGAGTTCGGTTGGATTCGGTAGGCGGCGAAGCCCCCTCGTCCATCCGGTGCTCTACCTCCGGCGGTGAACGCGCGACGCTAGCCCTAAAGCTATTTCGGGGAGAACGAGATATCTCCGGGTTTGATTGGCCT
>UQQL01000002.1 GCA_900543275.1 uncultured Collinsella sp.
CGCGATTGGCGAAAATACGTTGGTGAAAATGGTGAAAAATATATTGACGCTAACAGACGAGACCTACGCGTGCCTGCTCACCGTGCCCGGCGTCGGGCCGAGGACGGCGGCGCAGCTCGCGGTATCGGTCGACATCGCGAGGTTCCCGGACCACGACCACCTGGCCTCGTACTGCGGCATAGCCCCGAGGGTGAGGAGCTCCGGCACGTCGGTGAGGTCGGTCAGGGCGTCCAGGCGCGGCGACGCGAGGCTCAAGTCCCTGCTGATCTTCTCGTGCAACAGCCTGGTGAGGTCCTCGGGGCGCTACGGCGAGTACTACCGGGCCTGCAGGGCGCGGGGAATGGGTCACGGGCGGGCGCTCAAGGCCGTCGCGAGGAAGCGGCTCAGGGCGATATACGCCGTGATGCGCGACCGGGTGCCCTACCGGGAGTAGCCCCGACGGTTGACAAAACTATAGGAACACCCAATGACTAGTTCCGTTTGCGGGGGAGGCGTGGGACAATACCGAGCGAATGTGATTGGGCGTCTGGGAAAAGAGGTCGCGATGAACAAGTTGAGGACGCTTGCTGACGTGTTGCGCCAGGCTGGCTTTGCGCGCATCACGGGCCTGTTTCTCGTCTTCTATCTGCTGTGCTCGACGGCCGTCTGGCTGTCCGAGCCCACGACCCTCACGTTTGGCGACGGCCTCTGGTTTAGCTTTGAGACCGTATCGACGATCGGCTTCGGTGATATCCCGGCCGAGACGCCGGTTGCCCGCGCTATCACCGTCGTTTTGAGCGTCATCAGCATCTTCTGCATCGCCATGCTCACGGGCGTGGCGGTGAACTACTGCAACACGCTCATCAAGATGCGTCAAAAGGACACCATGGCGCGCTTTATGGACGATCTCGAGCATTTGGAAGAGCTCGATCGTGACGAGCTCGCCGACCTGTCGCGCCGTGTGCGCGAATATCGCCGACGCCAACGCTAGAACGGGCGACGCGCGTCACGACGAGGGGGACTGAATATGAATATCACGGTATACCTGGGCGCGAGCGTCGGCAACGACCCGGCGTTTCTGCCTGCAGTGCGAGAGCTCGGCACGTGGATTGGCTCCAACGGCCACGCGCTGGTATACGGCGGCTCCAAGTCGGGCCTGATGGGCGCGCTTGCCGATAGCGTGCTCGATGCTGGCGGGCATGTGACGGGCGTTGAGCCGAGCTTTTTTATCGAGGCAGAGTTTCAACACGACGGTATTGACGACCTCATCGTGACGAGTGACATGGCCGAGCGTAAGGCCAAGATGATCGAGCTCGGCGACGCGTTCATCGCCTTCCCGGGCGGTACGGGCACGCTCGAGGAGATTGCCGAGGTCATGTCCGCCGTGTCGTTGGGGCACTTGAGTGCGCCGTGCATTCTGTACAACCTGGATGGGTACTACAACGACCTTAAGTCGCTGCTCGGGCGCATGATCGACAAGGGCCTATCGAGCCCGCAGCGCCAGACCGGCATCTACTTTGCCGACGACCTGCGTCAAATCGCATCGATTATCGGCGCCTAAGCCTTAGGCTCATCGCTCGTGCGGCACCCAACGGCACCGTTCGCGGCGTAGATGGTTAGCCCGCCCGAGGCCTGCTCGTCCTACAATAAAACGTATCTTTGTCGATTTGACCACGGGAGGTCCCGATGGATACCCTTGCAAAACCCAAAAACCGTGCGCTGTTCTTAGTGAGCGTGGCTGCGACCGGTGCGTTTGCGGGCGCCGCGGTCTGGCTGTTCTTCTTTGCGATGGAGCGCGGTATCGACTATCTATGGACCGAGATCCCGCATATGCTGGGCGTCGCTTCACCCGAGCTCGCGAGCGGCCCGTTCGGGTTTTTGCCGTATCCGTTTTTCGTCTGCCTGCTGGGCGGCCTGCTGATCGGCCTGTACGAAAAGATGACGGGCACCAAGACCGATGACCTCAACCAGGTAATGGCCAAGGTTAAGCAAGACGGTCGCTATCCGTACGACAACCTGGGCAAGCTTTCGCTCGCGGCGTTGCTGCCGCTGCTGTTTGGCGGAAGCATTGGACCGGAGGCCGGCCTGACCGGCGTTATCGCGGGTCTGTGCAGCTGGGTCGGCGACCGCATGCGTCGCTTTGGTGCCGAGTTTAGGCAGCTCACGCTGCTGGGTACCCAGGCCGCCCTGACGGCGCTCTTTACCGCGCCCGTCTTTGGTTTTGTGGCGCCGCTCGCCGGTAGCGCCGACGGCGACGAGGACCCCGCATCCGATGAGATCACCATCAAGCTCCCCAAGGCGCAAAAGACGGTGGTCTACGGCATTGCGATTGCCGGCGGTCTGGGCACTTACCTGCTACTTGGCCAGCTTGTGGGCGGCGGCATGGGCATGCCGAGGTTCGAGGCCGCCCAGGTGGGTAACCTTGAGCTTGCCTGGCTTATCCCCCTGTCGTTCGTCGGTACGGCCTGCGGCTGGCTGTACTTTGTCTCGGAGCACGCGAGCGAGGCTCTGGCGCACGCGATGGGGGAGCGCCCCGTCGCCAAGGCCATGCTGGCCGGTCTGGTACTTGCCGCCTGCGGTACGGCTCTGCCCTTCACCATGTTTGCCGGCGAGACGCAGGTCGACGTGCTCATGGAAACCTATCTGACCATCCCCGCCGGTATGCTCATCGCGACCGGTCTTGTTAAGGCCATGCTGACCCCCGCCCTCATCAATATGGGCTGGCGTGGCGGCCACTTCTTCCCGGTTATCTTCTCGGGTGTGAGCCTGGGCTATGGCCTTGCCATCTTCACTGGCGCCGATCCGGTCTTTTGTGTCGCCGTCTGCACGGCATCGACGATGGGTGCCGTTATGCGCCAGCCGGTCATGGTCGTGGGCCTGCTGCTCATGTGTTTCCCGCTCAAGGGCATTGTCTGCATGATTATCGCTGCAGCCATCGCCGCCGGCATTCCGCTGCCCAAGCCGCTGCGCAAGTAGTACGGTGGCGCACGCCGGGGACATGCCGTTTGCCATGGATTTGCGGATGGGCGATTGCGACCGATTGTGGCCTACGTGGGTCAAGTTTCGTGTGGCTACAAATCGCGTACTCGATAAACCTTGGTGCTGACGGTGCAGCTGATTGCACATAGCACGAGGGCAAGCGCGGCGATGCCTGCACACAGACAGCCAAGAACGGCAGGGTCGGGATTCGCTCCGGCAATCGACATGAGCCAGTTGCTGATGGGGTTGGAGGAGCTCAGCGTGGCCATGGCAAGGCATCCGAGCAAGGCAAACAGACCAACGGACAGGCGTAGTGCCTCCATGTGTCCAAATCGAAAGAACAACGGTTGCGCCAAAAACACCATCATGAGGGAGATGAGCATCGAGGCTGCCGAGGCGATTGCGATCTCAAAGACGGCCTGTCCCATCGAGGGAATCCCCGCGCTGCTGAAGAGCGGGAGGGTGACGATGCTCAACAGCACAGCCGCGCACGCCATGATGGCCGAGAAGGCAACAATGCATAGGTAACGTGCGCAGATGATATCTTTGCGCGAGAAGGGCAGCGTTGCCCGATAGCGTTCCCATCCGTTTTGATTGTCGAAGCCGGCCAGCGAGCTCATGACCGTGATGGGCGACATGGCGCTGACCGCGCAGGCACCGGCGCTCATGCCGGAATCGCCATCCGATGCGTTGGTGAGGGTCAGCACGACAAATATGAACAGGCCGACGCCCGCGATGCTCGGGACGAGCGTGCGAACGATGGCGAGCTCGGACATAAAGGCGCGTTTCATTTCGAAGCCCCTTTCAACATGAGGCGAAGATAGTCATCAATGGTTGCCCGATCGTAGGGAATCTCGGGGAAGGCCTCGAGCGTATCGCGGCGGTTGGGCACGAGCACGTCCACGCTATAGGCGTGGCGGGCGGCACGGGCGCCTTCGACGCAAGCCATGAGCTCTGCGGCCTGTGCTTGAGTGCAGTGGGCGATGCCAGCGATATCGGTAATGTCCTCGCGCGGCAGGTCAAACGCAATCGAGCCGTTATCGATGCAGATGACGCGGTCGGCAGCGCGATCGAGGTCGGACGTAATATGGCTCGAGAGCACTACGCTGCGCTGGCCGTCGGAAACAAAGGCGAGCAGCTCATCGAGCAGCTCCTCGCGTGCCATGGGATCGAGGCCCGCGGTGGCTTCGTCCAAAACGAGCAGCTTGGCATTGTGGCTGAGCGCGCAGGCGAGCTGTAGCTTCATGCCCATGCCGCGGGAGAGGTCTTTGACCTTGGTTTTAGGGTCAAGGCCAAATCGGTCGATGAATCCGGCGAATGTTTCGCGACTCCATGTGGGGTACGCCGAGCCTACGAGCGTCTCGATCTGACCCACCTTGAGCGTGGAGGGGAAGGGGCACGTGTCCAGGACAAGGCCGACGCGGGAGCGCAGATGGCGCTGCGTCTCGTCGGGCACGTTGGCGTCGCAGCGCTGCCCAAACAGGTACACCTCGCCGGCATCGAGCTTTATAAGCCCGAGCGCGGCGCGAATCGTCGTTGTCTTGCCGGCGCCGTTTGCGCCCACAAAGCCGACGATCTGGCCGGGCTCCACGGTGAGTGTGACATCGCGTAGGGAAAAGCGGTCGCTTACGCGGCGTGAGACGCCTTTGAGTTCTAGCAAGTTTTGCATGGTATAGCCTTTCTTGCAGATGGCTACTGCATGGTTTCGGGGGCTACAAGGTCGAGCATCTCGTGCAATTTGTCGCGCGTGACGCCCAGGGTTTCGGCCTGCGTAGCGGCCTGCGCAAGCAACTCTTCGATATGGCAGAGCTGGTTTTCGCGCAAGAGTTCCTGGTTTCCCTCGGCGACAAAACAGCCCTTGCCCTGCACGGTGCAGATAAACCCGAGCTGCTCCAGGTCGGCGTAGGCGCGCTTGGTGGTGATGACGCTCACGCCAAGATCGCTCGCGAGTGAGCGGATGCTGGGGAGTTTGGCTCCCGCAGCGAGCGTGCCCAAAAGGATCTGGGCTTTGACCTGCGAGGTTATTTGCTCGTAGATGGGCTTGTCACTCGAATTGGATAGGATGATGTCCACAGCGGCTCCTTAGCTGTTGGGCTACACGTGTATATAACCGGTAAGCACAGTATATATACACTATGCACAGTTATGCAAGAGCTAAATGTGGAATAGCCCGCCGGCACCGCGCTTGCTCCAAAACAATCTCAATCTGTAACACCTAGGTCCGTTTTGGGTCATCTGCTGTTACAGATCGAGATCTTATTTGCCCGCCTGCCTATTTGTCTCAATCTGTAACAGTAAGAGTCGATTTGCGCGGCTAGATGTTACAGAACGAGACATTGGCGGCTCGCCTTCTCGTTTATCTCGATTTGTAACAGTTAGACCTGATTTAGGCGGCTAGATGTTACAGGTTGAGATTGTGCCGGCGGGCCTGCCAGTTTGTCTTGATCTGTAACAGGTAGAGGCTCAAAACCCGCCTTACTGTTACAGATCGAGACAATCCTTGAGGCGGCTGCCCGGCGCAGCGAGCTCAGCTGATGAATTTGTCCTGATAGGCGCCCTGCGGCGGGATTTCGCGGCTACAATAATACGGTTACAACGACGTAATGCACTCAATGCAAGAAAGGATCCGCATGGCAAGCCTGTCGGATGAAATCTCGTCGCGCCGCACATTCGCGATCATCAGCCACCCGGACGCCGGTAAGACCACGCTTACCGAGAAGCTGCTGCTCTATACCGGCAGCATCCAGACTGCCGGCTCGGTCAAGGGCAAGAGCTCGGCCAAGCATGCCGTTTCGGACTGGATGGACATCGAGAAAGAGCGCGGTATTTCCGTTACCTCCTCGGTGCTGCAGTTCACCTACAACGGCGCCTGCGTCAACATTCTCGATACCCCCGGCCACCAGGACTTTTCGGAGGATACCTACCGTACCCTTATGGCCGCCGACGCCGCGGTCATGGTTATCGACGGCGCCAAGGGCGTCGAGGCCCAGACCAAAAAGCTCTTTAAGGTCTGTACGCTGCGCCATATTCCCATCTTCACCTTTGTGAACAAGCTCGACCACGAGGCTCGCGACCCCTTTGAGCTCATGGAAGAGATCGAGAACGTCCTGGGTATCAATACGTATCCCATGAACTGGCCGATCGGCAGCGGCCGCAACTTCCGCGGCGTGTTCGACCGCCAGACCCGTCGCGTTATCGCGTTTGAGGGCGACGGCCACGCCAACGCCACCAAGAAGGTCGCCGAGGTCGAGGCCGAGCTGGGCGATCCCGCCATGGACGAGCTCATTGGCGAGGAGAACCATAAGAACCTGATGGACGACATCGAGTTGCTCGATGGCGCCGGTGACGAGCTCGACCTGGATGCCGTGGCCTGCGGCAAGCTGAGCCCGGCGTTCTTTGGCTCGGCGCTCACCAACTTTGGCGTGGAGCCCTTCCTCAAGGAGTTCCTGCGCCTGGCCCCGACGCCGCGTGCCTATACCGATACGCTCGCCAGCGAGCCGGTCGCGCCCGCCGAGAACGACTTTAGCGGCTTTGTCTTTAAGATCCAGGCCAACATGGACAAGAACCACCGCGACCGCATTGCCTTTGTGCGCATTTGCTCGGGCAAGTTCGAGCGCGGCATGGATGCCTTCCATATGCAGGGCAACCGCAAGCTCAAGCTGGCCACGGGCACCTCGATGATGGCCGACGACCGCGCCATTGTGGACGAGGCGTACGCCGGCGATATCGTGGGTCTGTTCGACCCCGGCATCTTTAGCATCGGCGACACCGTGTGCTCCGGCAAGCGCCACGTGCAGTATCCGCAGATCCCGACGTTTGCCCCCGAGATGTTTGCTCGCATTACGCAGGTCGACACGCTCAAGCGCAAGCAGTTTGTGAAGGGCATGGAGGAGCTTGCCCAGGAGGGTGCCATCCAAATCTTCCGCGAGCTGGGTGCCGGCATGGAGAGCGTCATCGTGGGCGTGGTCGGCGTGCTGCAGTTTGAGGTGCTCGAGCGCCGCCTCAAGGCCGAGTACCGTGTTGAGGTTCGTCGCCAGCCGCTGCCCTATACGGACATTCGCTGGATCCAAAACGACCCCGACACCATCGATATCCCGGGCCTTTCGCTTACGCGCGACACGCTGCGCGTCGAGGACATGCGCGGCGGTAAGCTGCTGCTGTTCACGAGTCCGTGGAACGTGGATTGGGCAACCGACCACAACCCCGACCTGATCCTGTCGGAGTTTGGCAACGTAGCGTTTTAATGCATCGGCGCGGTGGCCCTGTGGGGCTGCCGCGCCGTTTGCTTGCCTGATGCCGTGTGAGCGGCTATTATACCCATCGTCGTCTCAAGACCGTGACGTCCGAGCAGTTCGGGTCCGATATCCTGCTCGTTAAACCTAAAACCAAAGGAGTACATAATGATCAAGAAGGTCATGGAGGACTACAAGGTCCTGTTGCGGAGCATTCCCGCGGCAACGGTTTCGCTGTTTTTCGTGAGCGTCATCATGATGAACCTGCTGGCCAACAAAGAGCTCATCAGCCTGCCGTATCTGGCACTCGATTGCGGCTTTGTGGTGAGCTGGGTTTCGTTTTTGTGCCAGGACATGATCTGCAAGCGCTTTGGCGCCAAGGCATCCATCAAAATCTCTATCCTCGCGCTGGCGGTCAACCTGGCCGTGAGTCTGTGCTTTTGGCTGTGCTCGCTCACGCCCGGCATGTGGGGCGCCTACTATGACACGGGCATGATCGAGGTCAACACCGCCCTTAATGCTACCATCGGCGGTACCTGGTACGTGGTGTTTGGATCTTCGCTCGCCATGCTCGTTTCTGCCGTGGTGAACTCCACGCTCAACCAGTCGCTCGGCCGTATGCTCAAAAAGAATAACTTTGCGAGCTTTGCCTTCCGTTCCTATGTGTCCACGGGTGTTGGCCAGTTTATCGACAACCTGGTCTTTGCCATTGTGGTGAGCCACACGTTCTTTGGTTGGACCTGGGTACAGGTTCTTATGTGCTCGCTGACCGGCGCTGTTGCCGAGTTGCTGTGCGAGGTCTTCCTGAGCCCCGTGGGCTACAAGGTCGTGCGTGGCTGGGAGCGTGAGAATGTGGGCGCCGAGTACCTCGAGCGCCACGCAATCGCCTAAGGAGCAAGTATGCGGGTTTTGATCACGGGTGCTTCGGGTGGTATTGGAGCCGCGTGCGTGCAGCGCTTTTTGGACGAGGGTCACGAGGTCGTGGGTTTTGATCTGCTGCCGGCGGCAGTCGAGCACGAGCACTATCGCCATCTGATCGTTGATGTCTGCGAGCCGGATTCGTTTCCAGACGAGCTTGAACCCCAGGTGATCGTGAACGTTGCCGGTACACAGGATTCGGCCGACGATATTGCCGCCAACCTGCGTGGCACCATCAACGTGACCGAGCACTACGCCTTTGTGGGGGAGGGGCTTGCCGCCAAGCCGGCGCCGGCCATTACATCCGTGGTCAATGTGGGGTCGGCGAGCGGGCATACGGGATCGGAGTTTCCCGCCTATGCCGCCAGCAAGGGCGGCGTTATCGCCTACACCAAGAACCTTGCAAACCGTCTGGCGCCGCAGGCTACCGCCAACAGTGTGGACCCGGGTGGCGTCATCACGCCGCTCAACCGTTGCGTGATGGAGGACGAGCGCCTGTGGAGCCAGATTATGGAGCTCACGCCGCTTAAGCGCTGGGCCACCGCCCAAGAGATCGCCGAGTGGATCTACTTTGTGGGCGTGACCAACCGGTTTATGACCGGGCAGAGCCTGCTGATCGATGGCGGCGAGGCCGGCCGCACACAATTTATTTGGCCCGAATAGGAAACGCGCCCGATGGGAAGCTGTCGGGCGCGTTTTTGATGTATCGATTTTTAGCCGAGGCAAGTCCAGTTGACGGGGGTCGAGCCGTGCTGTTCGAGTAGCCGATCAGCTGCCGAGAAGGGACGCGACCCCATAAAAGCGGGGAGTTCTGCCGTGGCGCGGTTTGCCGAAAGCGGCGAGGGGTGAGTGGACGCAAGGCAGAACTTGCTGGTTTTTCTGCCCGCGCTGGTCGCGGCGAGCTTGCCCTCGACCATCTGCTGGGCAAAGCGGCCCCATGCCAAAAAGACGACCGGTTGGGGCAGCAGGCAGCAGCGTTCGATAACATAGTCGGTGAGCGTGCTCCAGCCCAGTTTGGCGTGCGAGTTGGCGGCATGCTCGCGCACGGTGAGCGTGGTGTTGAGGAGCAGGACGCCCTGTTGTGCCCATGGGGTTAGGTCTCCCGTGGCAGGAAAGGGGCAGTCCAGATCGGCTTTGAGTTCCTTATAGATGTTGCGCAGGCTCGGCGGCAACTTGGTTTGCGTCGCGGGGACCGAGAACGATAACCCCATGGCCTGGTTGGGTCCGTGATAGGGATCTTGACCCAAGATGACAACCTTGACCTGGTCGGCCGGCGTGTAGGCGAGGGCATTGAGGATGTCGTCTTGTGCCGGGTAGATGGTCTGCTCGGCACGCAAAAGGGCGATGCGCTCGAGCAGCTGGTTCGTAGTGTCACGTACCGGCTGCGGCGCATCGCCCAACCAGGTTGCTATGTTGCGGTCGCGAGTTGCGGTGTCCATGGGGCTCCTTTATGGCAGATATTCTGTTGGTATCTATTGTAAAGGCGCACCGATTGCCTTTATGCCGCGGCTGTATGAAGAGTGGGGTCTACGAGACGCGCTCGGGCGCTCCTGCCATGTGAGCGTGTCCTTGCGAGCGAAGGCACGGGAGCTCGACGGTTGCCACCATCACGCCGGTGAGGATGAGGGCGGCGCCAAAGAAGGCGATGGGGCTCAGGACCTCGCCGACCAGGAAGAACGAGAAGACAGCGGAGCAGACCGGCTCGAGCGAGAAGGCGAAGCCGGTGGTCTCGGCGGGCACGTGGGGCTGCACGAGCGTTTGGGTGATAAAGCCATAGGCAGAGCAGATGAGCGCGAGTGCGACGACGACCGCGACCTCGCTCGGCGTGTTGGGAAGCGTAAAGCCGCCAAAGGCAAATGCGGCGATGCCCGAGAACAGGCCGCCAAAGCCCAGCTGCCAAACGCCCAGAGCCAGCGGGTCGACTTCTTCGACAAAGCGCTTGGCTACGATAATGTGGCCGGCATAGATAAAGGCCGAGAGCAGCATGATGATCGCGCCGGGATTCAGGCTGGTAAAGTCGGCGCCCGAGAGCAGCAGCATGCCGCAGGTGACGATGGCCGTGCCGACGAGCACCTTGCGCTCGGGGGCGCGACGCAGCAGGGCCGCGTTGGCAAACGGCACGATTACGACCGTCAGGCTCTGCAAAAAGCCGGCGGTGGAGGCGGAGGTGAGGCTGGAGCCCAGGCACATGCAGGTGATCTCGGTTGCCATGATGGCGCCGATGATGGCGGCGCGGACCATCAGGTCACGGTTGATGCGCACCGCGTGCTTGTGGAAGAGCAGCAGGCAGGCCGCAAAGGCGATGATGCAGCGCAGCGCGACGATGCTCGTGGCGTTCATGCTGTCCATGCCGATCTTCATGAGGGGGTACGAAAAGCCCCATGCGACGGGAACGGAAAATGAGAGCGCGATTGCTTTTTTGCGATCCATGGGACTCCTTTTGTTACAGAACGGTTTCGCAAAAAGGATTCTGCTCCCAGATATGGATGTAGTAAAGCGAATGTATCTTCAGTATGATTAAGAAATACTAATGTTGGAAGAAAAAACCCTGGCAAAACGTTTTACGGCTACATCGAA
Source organism: uncultured Collinsella sp. (assembly GCA_900543275.1). Classification (GTDB taxonomy): domain Bacteria; phylum Actinomycetota; class Coriobacteriia; order Coriobacteriales; family Coriobacteriaceae; genus Collinsella. The sequence goes on from UQQL01000002.1 coordinate 10,686, forward strand.
GTGGAGGCACGATGGCATCGCGGTATCAGATTGTATGTATGGTGGTCGATTGCGGCAGCCTGAAACGTGCCGCCGACGCGCTGGGCTATACGCAAAGCGCGGTGAGCCAGGCCGTCAAGGCGCTCGAGCGCGAGCTGGGCACCACGATTATCGAGCGCGGCAAGCAGGGCGTCTCGCTTACGCGCGACGGCAAACAGTATCTGCCGTATCTGCGCCAGATCGTAACGGCCGAGGCCGAGCTCGAGGGCAAGCGTCAGGAGTTGCTGGGGCTTTCATCGACCGACATTCGCATTGCGACGTTTACCAACGTGAGCCGTACCGTGCTGCCGCGCGTGATCCGCGACTTTGGGGCCCTGCATCCGGGCGTGCGCTTTACCCTCAAGCAGGGCGATTACACGCGCAACGCCCAATGGGTGCACGATGGCGTGGTTGACTTTTGCTTTACGGCGCGTGGATTTACCACAGGGCTCGAGAAGCGCGTGGCCTATCATGACGAGCTGGTGGCGCTGTTGCCAGCCGCCCATCCGCTGGCGGCAAAGGAAAAGGTGACGCTCGCCGACCTCGCGTCCGAACCGTTTGTGCTGCTGGATGAGGGCGAGCAGAGCCTGGTGCTCGATGCATTCGCGGCGCACGGGCTGTCCCCGCACGTGACAAGTGAGGTTACCGACGACTACACCATTATGGCGATGGTGGAGGAGGGCCTCGGCGTGAGCATGCTCTACCGGCGTACGGTCGAGGGCATGCAGGCTGATATTTGCGTGCGTCCCATCGTGCACGCTCCCTCACGCGACGTCGTGGCAGCCTGGCGCAGCTGGGATACCATGCCGATCGCCACGAGGCGCTTTATCGACTACATGAGCTCACATATCGTGAGCTAGTTGCCGATGCGCCACCTTGTTGGATGTGTCTAGCGCGCCCCAGTCTTGGCTTGCGCCAGACGATAGGTGCGTGCCGGATGGCAGAGCAATACCGCCACGACCATAAAGAACGCTGTGGTGCCCAGGCTGATGGGGTAGACCATCATGATGTTCGCAAAGGTGCGGAAGTGCGGGAACACGCAGAACACCCAATAGAAGCGGATGCCGCAGACGCAAATCATGGTGATGAGGGCGGGCATAAGCGAGATGCCAAAGCCGCGCAGGTAGCCGGACATGTTTTCGTAGAACATGCTAAAGGCGTATGCCGGGAAGATCGAGCACACGCGGATATAGCCGATTGAGACGATGTTGGGATCGCTGTTAAAGAGCGCCAGGATCTCGCGCCCTAGGCCGACAATAACGATGATCGTGGTGAGTGCAACGATACCGCCTTCGATCAGGCAGACCTTAAGGGTCTTGGTGCAACGGTCGATCTGGCGGGCACCGTGGTTTTGCCCCACAAAGGTGGTGCAAGCCTGGCTAAAGCTGTTGAGCAGGTTGTAGCACACGTACTCCAGGCTCATGGCGGCGCTCGATGCCGCCATGACCTCGGTGCCCAAGCTGTTGATGGCGGACTGGATGATGATGTTGGCGACGGCAAAGACGGCGCTCTGGATGCCGGCGGGCAGGCCGATCTTGACGATGCGCCTGAGGGCGACGGGGTCGATAGCCAGGTCGCGTGGAGTGACGCGGACGACGGAGTCGGTCTTGAGCAGACGGATAAAGAGCGTAGCGGCGCTGACGGTGTAGGCGATGGCGGTGGCGATGGCGACGCCCGCGACGCCCCAGTGGAGTACGGGGACAAAGATGAGGTCCAGGCCAATGTTGAGGACGGTGGACACGGCAAGCGCCTGCAGCGGCATGCGGGTGATGCCGACGGAGCGGAAGATCGCGGCCTCAAAGTTGTAGAGCAAGATCGAGGGCATGCTGAGCAAAAAGACGCGCAGGTAGAGCGAGGCGAGCGGCATGGTTTCGGCGGGAACGTTGAGCGCGGCGAGCATGGGCTCGGCAAAGATCTCGCCCAGCGCGATGACGACAAAGCCCACAAGCGCCATGAGAATCGAGGTGTGGACGGCGCGGTTGACCATGTTCTGATCGTTGCGGCCGATAGCGTTGGCGATGACCACGTTGGAGCCAAGCGACATGCCGATAAACAGGTTGAGCATAAGACTGGTAAGCGGAACGTTGGAGCCGACCGCTGCCATGGCGAGGGTTCCCTGGTCGCCCGAGAAGTTACCGATGATGACGGTGGCGATGAGGTTCGACAGCTGCTCCAAGATGCTCGTGGCGGCTACGGGGAAGGCGAACAGGGGAATATTGCGCCACAGCGAGCCGGTGGTCATGTCAATGTGCTTAGATGCGGTGTCTGCCATACGCTCTCAATCTCTAATATGCTCTTTCGTGCTTATTTGCGCAGACGATGATACTCCTAATGCAGCCAGCCGGCGCTTAGGGACGTTCCTTTTCTGTCGGCAGCTGGGGACACTCCTTGTCTCTTCTATGACTAGGTGGGGAAGGCGTGCGACAATGGTGGGCGTTGTGTTGTTCGCGCTAAGGAGTTGCCATGTTGTTGTGTCCCGTTTGCCATGAACCGTTGGTGGACGACGAGCGCGGTGCTGCATGCACGGGCGGACACCGTTTTGACCGTGCGCGCGAGGGCTATCTGTACCTGTTGCGCTCGTCCAAGAGCGGCGACTCCATGGGTGATCCCAAGTCGCAGGCGCGCAGTCGTCGTGACTTTCTGAACCGCGGATACTATGCACCGTTGCGCGATGCGATGGTCGAGCTGGTGCGCGGGCAGGTGTCTGGGCGTGCGGCGTCTACGGACACTCCTATGACCTTGCTCGATATTTGCTGCGGCGAGGGCTACTACACCAGCGCCATGGGCGCGGTGCCGGGCGCGGATGCTTACGGTTTCGACTTGGGCAAAGAGATGGTGCGCCTGGCCGCCAAGCGCGGCGATGCGACCTACTTCGTGGCCAACATGAAGGCTATCCCCGTGGCCGATGGCGCCTTCGATATGGTGACCGAGCTCTTTGCCCCCTTTAACGAGCGCGAATTTGCCCGCGTGCTGGCGCCAGAGGGCTCGCTCTATACCGTGGTGCCGGGTGCTCGGCATCTGTTTGGCCTCAAAGAGGTGCTCTACGACACGCCATATCTCAATGACGAGAAGCTGCCGAAGACCACCGAACTCGAGTTGGCCTCAACGCTGCGGGTGTCTGCGAACATTACGTTCCAGACCCAGACTGACATCGAGGCGGTGTTCCAGATGACGCCGTACTACTACCGCACGCGCCCTGCCGACAAAGAGCGCCTGGCAAACCTGGAAACCCTTCAGACCGATATCGACTTCATCATTGCCGAGTACCGCCACTAACCTACCAAAAAGGGACAGGTTTATTTTGGCAGGTTTTATCTGGGCAAACGTAAAGGGCCGACCGCGGAGATGCGCGATCGGCCCTTTTTAGTTGCTTGGCTGCAGGGAGCTGTGGGGGCAGGTGCCTACAGACGATCCTTGTTCTCGGCCTTAACGTCGTGTGCCTGCTGAACAAAGAACAGGTCGTACACCACGATGACAAAGGCGCCATAGTTTATGGCGTCGCCGCCAAACGCGGGAAGCGTGAGCACCGCCTGGGCAAGCGTGGCGACTGCAGCAACGATACCGAGCTTAAACGCGCCGTCAACCTGCGAAGGCTTGTTGGCACCCTTGATGCCCGCAACGCCTGCGGCGAGATCGATGAGGCCCTTGGCGATAATCACGGCCGCGGCGAGCATGGCGTTCGATCCGTAGGTGGACTCGAGCTTGCCGGTCGCGATGCCGGCGATTCCAATGACGAGACTGGCGATGCCCAGAACAAAATAAATCAGGGCAAGGATTTTGAGAGTCTTGCGAGTGAAGCTCATGGCTGGTCCTTTCGATACGAGTACGCCAACCTGGCGCACCCTTTGTGCTGCACATATGGTGAAGCACATTGTAGTTCAACGCGGCGATGCATGCGCCTGAAAGCGACTCTTGCCTGTGCGGCCCAACCTTTCAAAAAGGAAAGCTGGGCGTAAGCAAAATCGATGGCAGCGTATGCGCGGCGCTGCGATGATGGGGCCATGGCAAGAGCTGGACCGAAGGAGGGGCCATGATGTACGGGGCCAAGCAAGTGCGCGAGCCGCGTTCGTTAGGAAGGCGTATGGGCGATTCCGTGATCGCTGCCGTGTGCACGGGATTGATGGCGGTGCTTTGCATTGGGATGCTGTGGACCATGTCGCATGTGGGACAATAACGGACGGTTGGGTGCTGGCAAAAACGGCGCTCACGTATTCGTTTTGCTTGTTAAGGAGTGTCCATGGGCGTCGTCGATCCCTTTTCTGTTGCTCGGGCCGCGGGGCTTGAGCTGACCGGGAAGTCCGAGGGCCTCACGCTCACCGACGGCACGATGGAGCTGCGTGCCGATTTTGGCCGCATGCTTCCGCGGCTCAAGCAGGGTCGTCTGCAGCAGGAGCTGCTGGTGAAGGCCGCGCGCGCGAAAGGCGTTGAGCATCCGTGGGCAGTCGATGCCACGGCAGGTTTTGGCGAGGATTCGCTGCTGCTGGCGGCCGCGGGCTTTACCGTCGATCTGTATGAACAGGATTGCGTGATCGCGGCGCTCCTCAAGGATGCTTTGGATCGCGCGGCAGATGATCCGGCGCTTGCGGCTGCCGTGGCGCGCATGCGCTTACATGCGGGCGAGGATAGCATTGCCGGCCTTCGCCATACAGCCGAGCTGATCGGGCAGGGCGAGCTCACCGCTCCCGACGTGGTGTATCTGGACCCCATGTTTCCCGAGCGCACCAAGAGCGCGGCGGTGAAAAAGAAGTTTCAACTTTTGCACCATCTGGAGCAGCCGTGCGCCGACGAGGAGACGCTGGTCGAAGCTGCGCTTGCGGTGCACCCGCGCAAGGTCGTTATCAAGCGACCGGTGAAGGGGCCGCTGCTTGCCGGCGTTAAGCCGAGCTATCAGCTTGTGGGCAAGGCCGTTCGTTACGATGTTTTGGTGCCGCCGCGCCCGTAGCTTGTGCACGATGGCTGGCGCTTCGCCAGCGCCGTGCCGATGCGGGGTCTATTTCCAAGGGTGCGACGTCAGGTGCCAGCCGCCGCAGTATTCGCATTTGTAGCAGGCCAAACCACGCCGTCCGCGGTTTTCGCAGTCGGCCATAACGGCCTCGGCTTCGGCGCGTGTGTCGTAACGGTTTTTGCGTTCGCACGACTTGTAGCGCCAGGCTTCATCGCGCTCGGCGTCTAGTGCGTCGCGGCGCTCGTCCTCGCGCGCAAACAGGTCGCCCATATCGCCGCCGGTGGCAGCGCCCAAAAACTCGCTTTTGGCTTTTGACCAGGCGGCTCGCTTTTTGCTCCCCATCTGCTTCGCGCTCCTCTCCAAACGTTGGTATCATTGCTCAATCAAAGTGATACCAATAAACGTGAGGTCGCCGCGTGATGATCAGAAAAACCCTCGATACCGACATTCCCGCCGTCATGGCTATCTATGACGCGGCCCGCGCCTTTATGCGCGCGCATGGCAACGCCACGCAGTGGCCCGAGGGCACGCCTTCGGCCGAGCAGCTGGCTGCCGATATTGCCGCTGGTGGCAGTTACGTGTGCGAAGTCGACGGCCGCGTGGTGGCGACGTTTGCCTTTTTACCGGGTCCGGACGAGTGCTATGACGTGATTGAGGACGGTCAATGGCGCAGCGACACTCCGTATGCCGTGCTGCATCGCGTGGCATCCGACGGCACCGCGCACGGTATCGCGGCGGCGATGTTTGCCTTTGCCAAGGAATGCGCCGACCATCTGCGTATTGACACGCACGAGGACAACTTGCCCATGCAGGGCGCCATCGCCAAGGCGGGGTTCGAGCGTGTCGGTATCGTCTATGTGTCCGACGGCACGGCGCGTGTCGCGTTTGATTGGCTGCGCGAGGCGTAGGAGCCAAGGCACGTATCATCACCCAGCTCAAATAAAAAATGGCCCCGAGTGGGGCCATTTTTGGTAAAACGCGTCGTTGTGGGACTCGCATTGTTACCGCCCCAGATGAACCCGGGCAGACAAAAAGGGGAGGTGCCGGCTTTCGCAAGGCGCGAACCTACGAAAATCGCCGCGCGGCAACGCGGGGCGATGAGCTCGGTCGGGGGATAGGGCCCGCTTCGCCCGCCGGCCCGTAAATTGTATCATCCAGTGTGGAACGAGGACGCCCGTTGCCGCGTGCGATGGGCTTGCAATAAGAGGAGAGCCATGTCGAAGCAAGCGGTCGTTGGAATCTTGGCGCATGTCGATGCCGGTAAGACCACGTTGGCCGAGGCCATGCTGTTCAACGCGGGCCGCATTCGCAAGCGCGGTCGCGTGGACGATGGCGATTCGCATCTGGACACTAACACGATCGAGCGCGAGCGCGGCATCACGATTTTCTCGTCGCAGGCCGTGCTCGACCACGGCGATACCCACGTCATGCTCGTGGATGCTCCCGGCCATGTCGATTTTTCTGCCGAGGCGGAGCGCACACTGCGTGCCCTGGACTACGCGATTCTGGTGGTGGGCGCCAACGATGGCGTGCAGGGGCACACCGAAACCCTGTGGCGCCTGCTTGCACGCTATGACATCCCGACGTTCATCTTCATCAACAAGATCGATTTGGAGAATCCCGGCCGCGATGTTTTGCTGGCACAACTCGGGCAGCGTCTTTCCGAGGGCTGCCTGGATGCCAACGAGCTGCTGGCGGGCGGCGCCGTTCAGGAGGACGCTGCTGCGTTGGACGAAGCGGCGCTCGAGGAGTTTCTTGAAGCGGGTGAGCTTTCTGTCGCAACGCTGTCGCGCATGGTTGTTGAGCGCAAGCTCTTTCCCTGCTTTGCCGGCTCGGCGCTCAAGGACCAAGGCGTTGACGAGCTACTGGATGGTATATGCGCGCTGATGCGTGAGCAGGCGTGGCTCCCGGAGTTTGCCGCGCGCGTCTATCGTGTCAGCCGCGGGGATCGTGGCGAGCGCTTGGCTTGGGTTAAAGTGACCGGCGGCACGCTGCGCGCAAAACAGATGATCAGCGGGCATTCCAGTGCCGAGGCGTGGGAACAGAAGGTCGATCAGGTACGCATCTATAACGGCGAGAAGTATGAGCTTGCCCAAGAAGTTGCTGCTGGCGGTATTTGCGCCGTGACGGGTCTTGCGCACGTTCGCCCAGGGGACGCCCTGGGCACGGAGCCCGCGGGCGATGCGCCCGTCATCGCTCCGGTCCTCACCTATACGGTGCTGCCGGGCGAACACGACGTTCATGCGGTGTTTAAAGCGCTGAGTGAGTTGGCGGACGAAGATCCCATGCTCGGCGTAAGCTGGAATACGCATCTTGAGCAGATCCATTTGCAGTTGATGGGCGCCGTGCAACTCGAGGTCGTGCAGCGGGTGTTGGCCGATCGCTTTGGCCTTTCGGTTGCGTTTGAGCCCGGCGGCATTCTCTATAAGGAGACTATTTCGCGGCCGGTCGAGGGCGTGGGCCACTTTGAGCCGCTGCGCCACTATGCCGAGGTGCATCTGCGCCTGGAGCCGTTGCCGGCGGGTTCGGGTGTGCAGTTTGGCACCGTGACCTCGACCGACGAGCTCGATCTTAACTGGCAGCGTTTGGCACTCACCAACGCTATGGAGCGCGACCACCTGGGCGTGCTGACGGGCTCGCCCATCACCGATGTACGCATTACGCTCACGGGCGGCCGCGCGCATGCCAAACACACCGAGGGCGGCGATTTTCGCCAGGCCACGTATCGCGCGATTCGCCAGGGTTTTATGCAGGCGCGCGAGGTCGGCGCAGACGTGTTGCTGGAGCCGTGGTACCACTTTGAGCTCGAGGTGCCGGGGGAGTGCGTGGGCCGGGCGTTGTCAGATGCCACACGCATGGGTGCCGAGTACGAGCCGCCGACGATGGCGGGAGACCGAGCGAAGCTTGTGGGTCGCGTGCCGGCATCCGAGGTGCAGGATTACGCGCTGGAGGTGGCTGCCTACACGAGCGGGCGCGGTCATCTGTACCTGGAGTTCGCCGGTTATGCGGCTTGCCATGATGCCGAGCGCGTAATCGAGACGGCCGCCTATGAGCCCGAGGCCGATCTGCCCAACACACCCGACTCGGTCTTTTGCTCTCATGGCGCCGGCTACACGGTCAAATGGTATGACGTGCCCGCCGCAGCGCACGTAAAGATCGATCCCGCCACCTTCCGTCCCTGGCGAGCAGCAGACGCCGAGTTTTTCGGCCACATGTGACAAAGGGACAGCCCCTTTGTCACATGCTATTGGTATAACTCAGTATAAGTTGGTATAACTGTTACCAGGGTTTGCCAATCCGAGGAGGCCGATATGAATCCAAATCCCTTTAAGCCCACAGCTGGTAAGCGGCCTCCGATACTCATCGGTCGCGAGTCGGTCATCGAAGATTTTGAGGAAGGGCTCGACAACGGCGCCGGAGCGCCGGGCAGGCTCATGCTCATTACGGGAAACCGCGGCTGTGGCAAAACGGTTCTCCTGCGGGAGCTGCAACGTCTAGCCAGCGAGCGCGGATGGGCGGTTGTCTCCGATTCCGCTTCGCTTGGTTTGTGCGACCGCTTGGCCGACGCGCTTCGCTCGAATAAACCCGTTGTGACGTCAATGGAGTTTGGGCCGTCGTTTGGCCGGATGTCGGTCGAGGCGGCGCGGGCAAAAGGCGAGACATTGCGAGGGCTGGTCAACGAGCGTCTCAAGAAGCTCGGTCCGGGCAAGGGCGTCTTGTTTGCGATTGACGAGGCACAATCGGCGTCTATCGAGGAACTGGCGGCTCTTGCCGTCCTCTATCAGCAGGTGCTCGGAGACCAGGATGCCACGGGCTTGCCCGATAGCGACCAGCGCGGTCTTGCGCTGGCGTTCGCCGGCTTGCCCAGTATGGTTGACGATCTGCTCGAAGAGCCGAGCGTGACGTTTTTGCGGCGTGCCCAGCAGCGTACGTTGGGGGCAATATCTTTGCCCAAAGTGCGCGATTCGTATATCCAGACGGTCAAGGACGCCGGTCTTTACGTTGACGCGGAGACGGCGGACCTTGCGGCGCGCAAGAGCATGGGGCATCCCTATATGGTTCAGCTGGTGGGCTATTACATGTGGCGGTCTGCTGTCCGGCGTGGCTCGCAGGTCATCGAAAGGCGCGATGTCGAGAATGGCCATGCGGATGCCGTCTCCGAGTTCTACGAAGCGGTTGACGCACCTCTGTATTACGGTCTGCGCAGCCCTCAGCGCCTCTTTATCGAGGCTATGGCGGTTGACGAGGACAAGCCGACGCGCACGGCGGATATCATTGAACGCTGTGACCGTACCCAGAGCTGGGCGAGTAAATATCGTGCAAGTCTGATTCGCGAGCGCGTCGTCGAGGCTGCCGGATACGGCCTTGTCCGGTTTACCGTGCCCATGCTGGGCGAGTACATTCGCGATCGCATTTTATGGCATGAGTAGGGTGATAAAGGTGACGGAACAGAAGATGAGCCCGCAGGCTATCGAGGTGCGTGGTGCGCGCGTCCATAACCTTAAGGACATCGATATCGATATTCCGCTGGGAAAGCTCGTGGGCATTGCCGGCGTGTCGGGCTCGGGCAAGAGCTCGCTGGCGCTGGGAGTTCTTTATGCCGAGGGCTCGCGCCGTTACCTGGAGGCGCTCAGCACCTATACTCGACGTCGCCTGACGCAGGCCGAGCACGCCCAGGTGGACGAGGTATTGCACGTACCGGCGGCACTCGCGTTGCATCAGCGTCCCAGTGTGCCAGGCGTGCGCTCGACCTTTGGTACCATGACCGAGCTCAACAACAGTCTGCGTTTGCTCTTTAGCCGCTGTGCCCATCACGTGTGCCCACATTGCGGGGCGCGTGTGGAGCCGAGCCTTAACGTGGCTGCGGGCCTGTCGCTCACGTGCCCCGCATGCGGCCGCGAGTTCTACGCGCCGAGTGCCGAGGACCTTGCCTTTAACAGCGGCGGTGCGTGCCCTACCTGCGACGGCACCGGTGTCATGCGCGAGGTGGACGAAGCGAGCCTGGTGCCCGACGAGTCAAAGACCATCAACGAAGGCGCGGTGCTTCCCTGGGGTACGCTCATGTGGGATCTGATGAAGCAGGTAGCCGGCGAGATGGGCGTGCGCACCGACGTGCCGTTTAACCAGCTCACGCCTCAAGAGCGCGACATCGTGTTCCACGGTCCGGCGGTTAAAAAGCACATTCTCTACGTTCCCAAAAACGGCGAGGGCGCCACGCCGCTCGATTTTACCTATTACAACGCTGTCTATACCGTCGAGAATGCGCTCGCCAAGGTTAAGGACGACAAGGGCCTCAAGCGCGTGGCGCGCTTTTTGCGCGAGGGGCCATGCCGTGACTGTGGCGGCACGCGTCTCTCCGAGGCCGCACGCCATCCCCAGGTGCGCGGTATCAATCTGGCGCAGGCCGCGGCTATGACGCTGGGTGAGGCGATTGAGTGGGTGCGCGGGGTGCCCGCATCCTTGCCGGCCGAGATGCAGCCCATGGCGACGGATATCTGCGATTCGTTTTTGAGCACGGCCCGTCGACTGGTCGATCTGGGCCTCGATTACCTTTCACTCGACCGCGCCGGTGCCACGCTCTCCACGGGCGAGCGTCAGCGCGTGCAGCTCGCCCGCGTGGTGCGTAACCGATCGACGGGCGTGCTCTATGTGCTGGACGAGCCCTCGATTGGCTTGCATCCTGCCAATGTCGACGGCCTGGTAGGCGTGATGCGCGATTTGGTGGATGACGGCAACACCGTGGTCGTTGTCGACCACGACACGCGCGTACTGGCGGAAGCCGACTATCTGGTCGAGATGGGCCCCGTTGCCGGAGCAGGCGGCGGCAATGTGATCGCCGCGGGCGCGGTAGGCGAGGTCGAAGAATCGCAGGGCAGCCGCATCGCCCCATTTTTGCGCTCGGAGCCTGAGCGCTTGCGTCCGCAGGTGCCTGACGACGAAATGTTTGACCGGGGCCATATCCGCATGGCGACCGATGCCATCCATACCGTCAAACCGCTCGAAGTCGATATACCGCGCGGTCGCCTTGTCGCGGTGACGGGCGTTTCGGGTTCGGGTAAGACGACGTTGGTGCTCGAGACACTCATCCCGGCACTTAAGGCGCAGGCAGCCAGCGAGCGCCTGCCAAAACACGTGCGTTGGGTCGATGCCGAGGGCATTGCACGTGCCAACCTGATAGACGCCACGCCCATCGGTGCAAACGTGCGTTCGACGGTAGCGACTTATGCCGACATCCATGATGAACTGCGTCGCGCCTTCGCCCGCACGCCCGAGGCCAAGGCAGCCGGCTACAAGGCAGGCGCATTTAGCTACAACACTGGCGCTTTGCGCTGCCCTACGTGCGATGGCACGGGTTCGATATCGCTCGACGTGCAGTTTTTGCCCGACGTCGAGATCGTCTGCCCGGCATGTCGCGGCTCACGTTATGCAGACGCGGCTTCGCATATCCATCGCGAGGGCAAGGACGGGAGCCTGCTTACGTTGCCGCAGCTCATGGACATGAGTGTGGACGAAGCGCTCGACGCCACGGTGGGGCTCAAGAAAGTTCAGGCACGCTTGCAGACCTTGCACGACCTGGGCTTGGGCTATCTCACGCTCGGTGAGCCCACACCGGCGCTTTCGGGCGGCGAGGCGCAGCGTCTTAAGCTCGCGAGCGAGATGGGCCGCGTGCAGGATGATGCCGTGTTTGTGTTCGACGAGCCCACGATCGGCCTGCACCCGCTCGATGTTCAGGTGCTGCTGAGTGTGTTCGACGGCCTCGTCGCCAAGGGCGCCACAGTTGTCGTGATTGAACACGACCTCGACCTTATCCGCAACGCCGACTATGTGATCGACATGGGCCCGGGCGGCGGTGACGCGGGCGGGCAAATCGTCTGCGCCGGCACGCCGGGCGACATCGTGGCCTGCCCCGCAAGCATCACCGGCCGCTACCTATAACCGAATGTGACAAAGGGACAGTTCCTTTGTCACATTCCCGGAAAGCCTGTTTGGCGCAGGGCCTCGTAGAGGACGATGGCGGCGCTGTTGGAGAGGTTGAGAGCGCTGATGCGGTAGTCGTCCGGGTCGACGAAGTTGCCGCAGATATCCTGTCGAAGGATGGCTTCGTGGCTGTCCTCGGTATGCCCGAGCGACTCCTCGTGGGCCTCCCAGGCGTCGGCGTTTTCGAGCGAGTCGCAATCGCGCAACATGGGGATGCGCTCGCAGCGCTCGGGCGCCGCGGCAAGCAGTGGCTCGGGAATCCCCGAGCTCTCGCTGCCAAAGACCAAAAAGTCACCGTCGCGGTAGGTACTTTGCGCATAGGTGCGGCGCGCCTTTTTGGTCAGCAGATGCAGGCGTTCGTCGGCGGGGGAGAGGCCGTTGCGCGCAAGGAAATCCTCCCAGCCGGCATAGGTCGTCACGTCCAAATTTTGCCAGTAGCCCAGGCCGGCGCGACGCACCGTCTTGTCGTCGAGCGAAAACCCCAGCGGCTCCACCAGATGCAGGCGGGCGCCGGTAACCACGCAGGTGCGGCCGATATTGCCCGTATTGGCCGGAATCTCGGGCGCATACAGCACAATGTTGAACATGAATCTCCTTGGCTCAGAACGAAAAACCACCACGAAGGGGACAGGCACCTTCGTGGTGGTTTGGCGGTTACGTAGGCGGAAAAATGCCCGCTTGGATAAACCTAGGCGCGGTGCCAGTCGGTCAGGCAGGCATCGAGGGAGGCGATGAGCGCATCCTTGTCCATGTGACGGCCGATGATGCACAGGCTCGTCATGCGGTCGCCCGTCTCGTCGTCCCAAATCTGCATGATCTCGGGGTTCTCGTCGATGATCTTCTGCTTCTCGCCCTCGGGTGCGGAATCAACAAACAGGCCGTTCTCCATCAGGCGCATCTGGTGGCCGGCCTGCTCGAACATGTAGCACATGTCCGGATTGCTGGCCTGCCACAGCGGACCCTTGACGCGGATGACCTCGTCGGGCCACTCCTGCTCAACAAAATCGGTGAACTTCTGCAGGTCAAACGGCTTGCGGCGCGAGTACACAAAGGTCTCGATGTCGTATTCGAGCACCTCGGGGTCGTCGTGCTCCTCGGGATGCTCCATGGCCTCGATCCAGGCGGCGGAGTTGTAGGCGCGCATAAAGTCGAAGCGGTCGGTGTCGAGCAGCTCCTCCATGGGGACCTCGCCGTTTTGGGCCTCGACAATCACGGCGTCCTTCTGCAGGCTGCGCACGATAGCCTTGAGCTCGGCAATCTGCTCAGGGCTCACGGTATCGGTCTTGTTAAGGATCAGCGTGGAGCAGAACTCGATCTGCTGGATGAGCAGGCTCTCGATGTCGTCCTCGTCGATATCCTCGGCCAACAGGTCGCGGCCGCCGTTGAACTCGTCGTACATGCGGGCGCAATCGACCACAGCCACTATGTTGTCGAGTGCAAGCTTGGGCTGGCCGCCCACCTTGGCCTCGTCGCAGAAGCTCGAGATGGTGTAGGCGATGGGGATAGGCTCGCAGATACCCGAGGCCTCGATGATGATGTAGTCGAACTTGCCCGAATCGGCGATGCCCTGCAGCTGGTTGGCAAGGTCGTCCGAAAGCGTGCAGCAGATGCAGCCGTTGGTGAGCGGGATGAGGTCGTCGGTCTCGGAAAGGCCGCCGTCGGCGATGAGGCTGGCGTCGACGTTGATCTCGCCGATATCGTTGACGATCACGGCGGCGCGGATGCCGCCGTCGTTAGCGAGGATGTGGTTGAGCAGTGTGGTCTTGCCGGCACCGAGGTATCCGGTAAGCATGATGATCTTCACGGGTTTGTTGGGCATGTGCCCTCCTTTGTTAGACATGGCTTACAGTTGAATCTTATGCCAAACGCCTGCTCTTATACCCACGCGCCGGCAAATAACACAGGCTACTCCCAGGCTCCCCATACATCGGGGCAATAACCGACGGTGGCCTTTTTGCCGTTGCGCACGATGGGCTCGGCTAGAACCTGCTGGTTCTCGAGCAACTTGTCGAAGCGCTGGCTAGGGGTGAGGTGCTGGATGAGCGCGAGCGTCTCCTCGTCCTTGGCCTTGGGGTTGAGCAGCTTGTCGATGCCGCCGACCGCCTGCATCACGCTCGTGAGCTCGCCTTTGCTCATCTCCTTTTCCTTAAGGTCGATAAACTGCACCTTAATGCGGCGCTCCTTAAAATAGCGTTGGGCCTTCTTGGTGTCGAACGACTTCTTGGTGCCGAAGATTTGAATATTCATATTTATGTTCCGCCGTTCTATCTGATGAAGTTGGTCCTAGCGCGATCGGCTTCGGGGGCTTCGATGCCGGCGGCCTTTCCCGCCTCGATGCAACGCAGGAGCCAGGCCATGTTCTTGCCGATGTTTCGCATGGTAGCAAGGCCCTCGGCGTCCTGGGCGGCCTCGCCCGGCATGGCACCAAAGACGTTGTTCCAATAGGTGGAGGCGACCACGGGCATCTGGTTGATGGTGAAGTATTTATTGAGTACATCGAAGGTGGTCGACGTGCCGCCGCGGCGGGCAACGGCGACCGCGGCGCCCGGCTTGTGAGCAAAGGCCTTGCTGCCAGCATAGAAGGCGCGGTCGAGGGCCGAGAGGATGCGGCCGCTGGGATGCGCGTAGTAGACGGGTGAGCCAAAGACAAAGCCGTCGGCCTGCTCGGCGGCGGCAATCAACTCGTTGACCATGTCGTCGTCAAAGGTGCAGCGGCAATCGAGTTTGCCGCACTGGTCGCAACCGATGCAATCGCGAATGGGCTTAGCGCCTAGCTGAAACACCTCGGTATCGATACCCTCGGCGTTGAGCTGCTCGGCGACCTCGGCGAGTGCGCGGGCCGTGTTGCCGTTTGCCTTGGGGCTGCCATTGACCAAAAGAACCTTCATCACAAACTCCCTCTGCTGTCGGTGACTTCTGCGGAGGATTATCCCACGAGAGGGTAGATGGCGTGGGGCGCGATGTGAAACGGCTTGTGTTTCACATCGCGCCCCATAACGCTAGTCCAGCTTGGTGCCCGGTACTTGTGGTGCCTCTTCAAGTAGCGCTTTGAGCTCGTTCAAAATGGAAACGGGCTGTCGGTCGACGGCATCTAGATGAAGTGTGGCCACACGAATGGGCGGCTGATATTCAAATGAGCCAAAGAGTACGGGCGACCCCAAGAACCGCTCGATTTCTTCTGCGATCGCGTCGGTCTCTTCGGGATCAAGGTCATCGAAAAGCGCCACGAACATCGGTCCGGTCGAGCGGAACAGACGGCCCTTGCCGCGCGAACAGTCCATGAGGCAGGCGGCACTTTCTGCCAAAACGCGGTCGCCCGCATCAAAGCCAAAGCGGGCATTGACCTTGGCGATGTCGTCGATTTTGATGGCGACCAGGCCTGCCTTGCGCGCCACGCGACGCATTTCGCCAATGGCGTTGACCAGGGCGTGGATATCGCCCAGGCCGGTCACGGAATCGGTCGTATCCGCCAAGCTTCGGTTGATGATAATGCCCACATACATGTTGGGCTCGGTTTCGGTGCTATCCAAGCGGTAGCCCGTACACTCGCACAGCGCATATTTACCAGCGGTATTCATGACGCGATACTGCATGTAATGGAAGTGCCACGCGCCGTTTACCACCATATCGAGCTCGCTGCGCACGTTGTCGCGGTCCTCGGGGTGAACGCGGGCGAGCCACATATCGAGCGAGTTATAGGGATGCTGGGAGGGCAGGTCAAAATCGCGCACGGCATTAATCGACCATTGCGATTCGCCGGTATCGAGGTTAAGGATAAACGGATAGCGCGTCTCGGAGCTCATGGAGATCGCTTGGAACACCCGGTCGTTGCAGGGAGGCTGATCGGCGATCGGGCGCATGGATGCGTCGTTTTCCTTCGGCTGCTGCACACGGTGCATGAGCTTGTAGCGATACATTTTGCGGTCGGCGTCCATGGTCATCTGGCGACGCGTATCGCCAGCGAGTGGGTCGACGCGCGAGCAGCCAAAGCTAAAGCTAGCGATCATGGGCGCTTTGCCGCCCGATGTTGCCTCGATAAGGTCGGTGCGCGTCCGCTCCAGGCGCTGCTCGAGTTCGGCTTCATCTGTCGTGGGGGATACGAGTACAAATTCGTCTCCACCGATACGGAACAGCAGGTCATTGGGTTCCATTGTCTCGGTGAGTGCACGGCAGATGCTCAGGATGTAGCGATTGCCCTCGGTGTGGCCAAACGTATCGTTGCAATGCTTAAGGCGATCGATATCGATATAAGCGCAGGTGAAGGGGGTGCCTTTGTGCCAAAGCAGCTCGGCATAACGGTGGAGTCCAGCACGGTTGCCAAGATTGGTGAGCGAATCGATATAGGCGCCGCGCTCAAGCAGCTCACGTTCTTGCTGCAGGATGGCAAATGTCTTCTGTAGCTGCTCGCCGATGGCACACAGCTCCGTGGGCAGCGCGGCAACATCGAGCTCGGCGGTCGAGACCCCGTTCGCAAGTCGCTGAAGATAGGCAATGATCGATTGCTCGCCCAGGCGATACGACTCGTTCATGATGGATAACCTCCTTGGGCACAACAGTGGTTTGCATCATATCCCCAATTCGGTTTGGATTGGGGGCATAAGTTAGCCAATGGGGACAAGCGCCCCTTCGGCGGTATCGTTTTGCGCGCGAGCGTATCAGTTTTTGTTACCGCCATCGAGCAATGCCTCAAAATCCTTTGCCTGCATGGGGCGGTAGTAGAGGAAGCCCTGAGCGTAGTGGGCACCCATTTGGAGCAGCATGTTCGCCTGCTCGTTTGTCTCGACGCCTTCGATTACAACGGGCAGATGGAGCGATTGCGCCATCTCGAGCATTGATGAAACGATTTGCGCGCTACGGCTTTGATCGCGGTCGGTGGGCACAAACGTGCGATCAAGCTTGATGACGTCGACGTTGACGTTCTTGAGCATCGCGAGCGTAGACTGGCCGGTGCCAAAATCGTCCATGTAGGTCGAGAAACCGCGAGTGTGTAGGTCGGCCGTCAGCTTATCCACGGCCTCGGACTCTCCCGTATAAGCCGTCTCGGTGATCTCAATGCGCATGAGCTCGGGCGGTAGGTTGTATTGGGCGGCAAGCGCCCCCATATGCTCGGCGACGTCGCAGGCAAGGATATCCACGCGCGACACATTGAGCGAGATCGGAACTACGCGCAGCCCTCGATCGATGCACTCACGCAGCCACGAGGCGACACCCTGCCAAACATATTTGTCGAGCGTCACCACAAAACCGCTTTCCTCGAGAGCGGGGATAAAGGTGGTAGGTGAAATGAGGGAGCCATCCTTGTCAATCCAGCGTGTGAGCGCCTCGGCGCCAACGATCTCGCCGGTTTCCATGTCGACCTGGGGCTGCAAGTAGTAGGTAATGCGGCCGTTTGAGAGCGCATACTGGAATTCGGTCAGCGTGCGGTGGAACGCGATTTCGTGTTCGTATTCCTCGGGGCGGAAAATGGCAATGCGCTCCTTAAAGTCGTTTTTTGCGCGCCGATTGGTAAACATGGCCTTGGGCTGCGCATCGATGGTGATTTCCTCGTTGGAGTCGATGGGGTAGACGCCCATGGACGGCCAGAAGCCCACGCCGTCATCATGCTTGGCCACGGCCTGGCGAATGCGGCTATAGATCTGATGGACGGTGTCGTGTTCAAAGGGGATGAGTACGCAAAAATCGTCTTGGCCCCAGTACCCTGCGACGCCCATGGCGGCATTCTCGATGTCCTTGAGAACCGTGCCCACATCGGCGAGTACGCGGTCGCCCTCGGCCTGTCCGTGCCATTCGTTGAACAGTCGCATGTGCCCCATATCGACGGTGGCGATACACCAGGCGCCGTTGCGCCTTGTCTCGAGAAATTCGTTGGCGCGGCGCATAAACTCGCTGGGTCGATAGAGACCCGTGAGCGGATCGATGCGTTCGGCGATGGCGCTTTTGCGCTCCACCTCGGGTATGGGGAGGCTGTCGTTGGGAACAAGCCCGCCGGCCGTGCGAATGCGACGGTCGAGTTCGCCTAAAACGGCGGCCGTTTGATTGGTCAGGTGCTCGTAAAAGGCCGGAACGACAAGACAGACGGGGGTAATAGTGTCGCCCGCGATTCGAACGGGAGCGAAAACGGCCTCTTTGAGATGTTGGATCAGTTGCTCGAATGCTTCGTGATCCAAATTGTTGCTAAGCACGACGAACTGGGCGTTGCGTGAACGGAAGACGCGACTCCTGCCGCGAGTAATCGACAGCATGCGGCCTGCGTATTCGGCGAGCATGTTGTCGACGGCCTCGGCCCCGTGGAGCTCGTTGAGCTTTGCCGTGCCGCGAACGCGCACTGCTATAAGCCCCGTCTCGCAACGGTCGCGACGGCAGGCATCGATAGCGTTGATCAGCGTGCGCTGCGTTCCGAGACCCGTGGCGGCGTCGACGGTCTCGGCAAGCGAGTGGTTGACGAGCTCGCCGACATAGAGCGAGGGGACATTTCCGTCGCCGTCGATACGAAACCCGCGAGCACGGCCGAGGATGTAATCGCCGGCGGCATTGCGCACGCGGTACTGCATGACGTGACGATGTTTGGAGCCGTCATAGATTTGGTCGATGTCGTTGGTATAGGCCTCAAGGTCATCGGGATGGACACGCGTTTTCCAATAATCGTGACAGTTGTCTATATGCTCCGAAGGAAGACCAAGATCGCGCAAGGCGCCTTGTGACCAAAGGGTTCGATGTTTGTCCAAGTTCTCGATAAAGAAATAGCGGCCTTCGTTGAGCATCGAAAGGGCGTCGAAAATTCGATCGCTTATTTCGAAGTCGTCGGTGTGGGCTTGTGCGATATTGCGTCGATCAAGGTGCACGGCATGACGTAGCTTGTAGTCGTACATGCGATGGTCGGCATCGTTCGTCAAGCGATTGGGGGCTTCGCCCAGGGCGGGGTCGGCGTGTGCCACTCCGTAGCTAAACGAGTGAGGCATCTCGGCATCGTTGTTTTTGAGCAGGACCGTTCGGCAGCGTTCCAGACGTTCGGCGAGGTCGTCCTCGGTTGCAATCGTAGACAGGATGGCAAACTCGTCGCCTCCCAGACGAAACGCCGCTTCGTCCACCTCCATATACAGCTTGAGATAGAGGCTTACCTGCAAAATATAGCGGTTGCCCTCGTCATGGCCAAAGACGTCGTTGCAGTGCTTGAGATTGTCGATATCGATGTACGCCATGGTAACGGGGGTGTCCTGCTCCCAGAGCTCCTCGAGGGAACGGGCAAAGCCGCCGCGGTTGCCAAGCCCGGTAAGCTGGTCGGTAAAGGCGGTCCTGACCAGATCCTCCTGACGCTTGAGAAGGTCGCGGACGGTCTTTTCGAGCGTTTCAGTGTAATTGCTGGGGGTATCCATGCTGTAGGCGGCTTTCTGGGGTCGGGGCGGATTGCGTCGGGCGAGCTCGTTGTGCACACGCGTTGTTGCTCAACGCCTCGCGTGTTTCCAAGCCCCCGCCTTGCTGCGTCGTTGGGTTTATTTGTCGGCTGACGTTCGTTGCTGATAACTACTGAGTAGTATAAACAAGTGTATGGAATTATGTAGGGGTGCCCATGTTGCGGGCGGCCATTATTCGCCATTATTCGCCAAACGGTAACGCGACGATGTTCGATGAAAATGCGACTGAGGCGATATATGTTGACGGGTATACTTGTTTCGTTTTAAAACGCAGGAACGGAGATGGTCGCATGGCACAGCCAGATACGACGCCCACGGTGGGGCTTGCTCTCGAGGGAGGCGGCTACCGCGGTATGTATACGGCGGGCGTGCTCGACGTATGGATGGAGCACGGTTTGACCTGCGACCATATGGTGGCCGTCTCGGCGGGCGCGGCATTTGGCTACAACTTTAAATCGCGCCAGATCGGCCGCGCCATTCGCTATAACAAGGCCTATTGCGCCGACAAACGCTATGCGAGCGTGACCAGCTGGCTGCGAACCGGCGATATGTTCAATGCCGATTTTGCCTATCACGAGGTGCCCATCGAGCGCGATCCCATCGACCTGGAGGCGTATCGCGCCTGCCCCATGCGGTTTACGTGCGTGTGTACCGATATCGAGACGGGCAAGGCCGTCTACCACGACCTGCCCTATGGCGACGAGCGGGATATTGAGTGGATCCGGGCATCGTCGGCGATTCCCGTGGCGACGCGTCCTGTTGCCATCGAGGGTCGTAAGTACTTGGATGGCGGTGTTGCCGATTCCATTCCCAGCGCTTGGCTGTTTGAGCAAGGCTATGACCGCAACGTGGTGGTGCTGACGCAGCCGGCGGGCTTTGTAAAGCAGCCCAATAGCGTGATGCCTATGCTGCGTCGCGTGTATCGTCACTATCCGGAGTTTGTTGCGGCGCTTGAGCGTCGACATGGGGTCTACAATGCCACGCTCGATGACCTGGCACGTCGCGAGGCCGCTGGCGAGATCTTTGTGGTGCGGCCGAGCGAATCGGTGAAGGTGCCGTCGCTGTGTCGCGAGCCCGATGAACTTGAACGCATCTACCAGATTGGTCGCCGCGATGCGGAGGCGACCTTGCCGGCGTTGGAATCGTATCTGGCGGGGTAGGGCAAGCTGCCGTGGACTCGGCGGAAAGCGCGTCCCAGAATGAGCGCTCAGAACGGGTTACAGTTTCCCAAGCGGTGGGGTTTCGGAAAGTACGTCCCGGAATATGCGTTCAGACTGGGATGCGGTTTCCCGTTGAGCCTCTATATGGAAAGCGCATCCCGGAATGAAGGTCCAAACTGGGATGCGCTTTCCGCTGTCGAAGGTATGAGGCTGCGGAGCAGCTGCTCGGCATAGGTCTATGCTTGCTGCCAGGTATCGACGAGCTCCTCGGCTGCGGCGTAGGGGTCGTCGGCGCTGCAGACGGCGCTCACCACAAAGAAGCCGTCGACGCCGGTGGACTTGAGTTGCGGGAGATCGGCCGTCTTGACGCCGCCGCCCACCACAATGGGGACGGGGCTTGCCGCATGGAGGGCGGCCAGGTCCTCAAAGCTCTTGGTGATGATGGAGCCGTCGGCCGCACGTCCGCAGTCGCGCTTGGTTTCGGTCTCGTGGAGCGGGCCTACGCCCAGGTAATCGACCAGGCTCATGTCGGCGGTCTTGACGTACTCGAGCATCTCCTCGCAGCGGGCCGAAAGACCCACGATGGCATCGGGGCCCAAAAGTTTGCGGCAGACCTCGACGGGGATGTCGCTCTGGCCAACATGCACGCCGTCGACGGCAATACCCTGCTCGCGTGCGGCAAGTACGCAGTCAAGGCGGTCGTCGATCAGCAGCGCGACCTGCCCGGTTTTGCCGGCCTGAGCGATGGCCTGCGCGGTATCGCCCGTCAGTGCGATGATCTCGCGGGCGCTTGCCACCTTGGAGCGCACCTGGATGCAGGTAAAGCCGGCGTCGAGTGCCTGGGCCACCACATCGCTCACGGGGCGTCCGAGGGTGTTTTCGGGGCCGAGTACCAGATAGGCCGAGATATCAAGGTTGTCGCGGATGCTCATTGTGCTTCCTCCTGCTTTTTGATCTGTGCTTCCATGCGCTTGAGTTTGCCGGTCATGGTGTCGGTAAATCCGGGTCGAATATCGGCTTTGAGCACGACTTCGGTGCGGATGCCCTTGCTCGCCAACACAAAGGTCGCGTCGCGCACGACCTGCATGACCTCGTCCCAGTCGCCCTCGATCTCGGTGAACATCGAGGTGGTGCGGTTGGGGAGGCCGCTCTCGCGAATGACGCGCACGACCTCGGCGACCTCGGCGGACAGCTCGTCGCCGGTGCCGCATGGGGCGATGGCCACGGCGACGAGCGTGTTCATGCCGGCATTGGTTGCGGGTTCGGACATCGCTTATGCCTCCTCGAGCTCGAGTCGGTTGTCGGCAATATCCTGGGCGGTTGCGCGGTAGAGCTCGTCGATAAAGGCGACCTTAAAGCTTGCCGGGGCATCGGCGACGGCGGCGGCACGCGTGCCGGCAACGTTGTAGACGGCGGTGCCGCAGACTGCTGCCGTAAACGGATCGGTAGCACAGGCGTACACGGCCAGCACGCCGCCCTGCGAGCAACCGCAGCCGGTGATCTTGGACATGAGCGGGCTGCCGCCGTGGGATTTGGCCACGGTCGTGCCGTCGGTAATCAGGTCGACTTCGCCCGAGACCACAACGGCGCCGCCGGTGTAGCGAGCGAGCGCCACGGCGGCATCGCGGGCGGCGTCGACCGTGTCGGTGGTATCGACACCGCGCACGCGGCTCAGATCGGCCGACTCGCCCTCAAGACCCCACAGGCCGGAGAGTGCGATGATCTCGGAGGCGTTGCCGCGTACGATGGCGGGCTTGTACTGCTTGAGCTCGTTTACCAGCTGGGTGCGCAGGCTACCGATGCCCAGACCCACCGGATCGAGCACCCAGGGCTTGCCGGCGTCGTGTGCCGCCTTGGCCGCGCGGGGAATCGTCTGCTCGTAGATGGGGAAGAGCGTGCCCATGTTGAGATAGATGGCGCCGCCGCCGGCAACGAGCGCCTCGCCCTCGTCGGGCAGATAGACCATGGCGGCCGAACCGCCCACGGCGAGCTGCGCGTTGGCGACAAAGTCGATCGTCACCGTGTTGGTGATGGAGCCGGCCATCGGATTGGTGGCTCGAATCTCCTCTACGGCCTTGACCATATGTTGCTTAAGCTGTTCCGAATCAATCACTGCACATGCCTCCTTGGCATAGAAAAGGGGCGCTGTGCATAGACAGCGCCCCTGTAAAGGCGGCATGCTCCCTACGCCAGCATTAACTGACAGGTTCAAAGGATTGGGCCCTATGCCCTCTCAGCCTTGTGGTTTGCACCGCCGGCACTCCCGCATCGAATCTGTTGTTCCCTATACTAGCGCACCTGCCAATATGGGACAGGTTTATTTTGGCAGGTGGCAACAGGGGCGCTGCATTTTCCCAGATAAAACCTGCCAAGATAAACCTGTCCCTTATTGGCAGGTCGTTACAATAGACGGGATAAAGAATGACCGAGGGGACCTTATGATCAAACTTGTGCTGACCGATATGGACGATACGCTGATTCCTGCTGGACACGATGGCGCCAGCGACTGCGCCATCGAGGGCATTCATGCCATGCAGGCGGCGGGCCTGCATTTTGGCCCGGTTTCGGGTCGCCAGCCGTCCGCGATGAGCTGGATGTTCCGCAATCGCTCCGAGTGCTTCTCGACCGGTGCGTTTTGCAACGGCCAGGTGATGTTTGTCGATGGCGAGGCGGTTGCCTCGCGCGCAACTGATAACGATGCCCTTATGCGCCTGGCCGACTACCTGGAGCAAGAGACCGACGATACCTATTTGAAGGTCTACCGTCTGGGTGATGACTTTTGGGACAACGACGCCTATTGCGTGACAAGCGATCCCGAGCGTGTGCGTCGCGCCATGGAGTCAGGCGGCAACGCGTGGCTCAAGGGCGAAGAGGCTCCCTGTCGCCCTGTCGTTGACGATGCCCCGGTATACAAGGCGAATATCTGGAGTGCCCGTTCGCGCGAGGAACTCGCCGAGCTGCGCGAGCGTGTTGCCGCCGAGGTGCCGGAGCTCTCGCTCGTGTTTCCCAACAACCGCGTGCGCCTGTTCGACGTTCTTCCGACCGGCTGGGACAAGGGCTGTGCTGCGCTGGAGCTGGCGCGCGCTTTGGGCCTGACGCCCGACGAGGTGGCCGTATTCGGCGATTCCGATAACGATTTGCCCATGATCGATGCCGTTCCCAATTCCGTTGCAGTCGCCAATGCCAACGAGGCCGTCACGGCTGCCGCGCGCTGGCATATCGGCGCTGCGGCAGATGATGCGGTTGCCGGGGCTCTGCATCAGATTGCCGCCTGCGCCGCGACGGGGGAGATGCCGTCGTTTATGCGTCAGATGGACGCGACGGGTTTCGACGTCACGAACGTCTAGGGAGAAAGCCATGAAGCTCCAGCAGCTCAGATATGTCGTCAAAGTTGCCGAATGCGGCAGCATCACCGAGGCCTCGCGCCGACTCTTTGTGTCGCAGCCTTCGATTACCGCGTCAATTCGCGATCTCGAAAACGAGATGGGTGTACACATCTTTGAGCGCACCAACAAGGGCGTCATTGTGTCCGAGGAAGGCGAGACCTTCTTGGGCTACGCGCGCCAGGTGCTCGACCAGGCCGACCTGCTCGAGGGCAAGTACAAAGGCACGTCCGAGCAGGTGCCGCACTTTAGTGTGAGCTGCCAGCATTATTCCTTTGCCATTAATGCATTTGTCGATGTGATCCGCGAGTTCGATGCCGCGCGCTACGACTTTACCCTGCGCGAGGAGCAGACCCACGAGATTATCGAGGACGTCGCGCATATGAAAAGCGAGCTCGGCATCCTGTACTTATCCGAGCATAACCGCGAGGTCATCGAGCGCATGCTCGCCGCCAACGAACTCGTATTCGAGGGGCTCTTCTGCGCCACGCCGCATGTCTTTGTATGCGCCGACCATCCACTGGCGGACCACGCCAGCGTGACGCTCGAAGATCTCGAGGACTACCCGTTCCTGTCCTATGAGCAGGGCAGCTATAACTCGTTTTACTATTCCGAGGAGCTGACCTCGACCTTTGAGCGTCGCAAGAATATCCGCGTGCGCGACCGTGCGACGTTGTTCAACCTAGCTATGGGCCTTAACGGCTACACGGTTTGTTCGGGCGTGATCAGCCATGAACTTAACGGCCCCGGCATTATCTCCATTCCGCTCGATGTAGACGAGTACATGGAGATCGGCATCATCACGCGCAAGAACACGACACTTACGCGCTACGGGCAGGCCTATATCGAAGCGATTCGTCAGCACATCTAGACTGCTGCGTTCTGCACGGGTCAAATCTCTTTATGGCAGTCCTAGCTGATATAGGAAACATCTATATCAAACTGTTATAAACATATATTTTACGATGGCCATATGAGCGCTCATACTCTGTCCCAGTAAAGCAACCAATGCAAAGGGAGATATCCATGAGCACTTCGATTCAACCGAACGCGCCGTTTCGCGCCGATATCGTCGGCAGCTTTCTTCGTCCGCAGGCCGTAAAGGACGCCCGCGCTGCCTATGCGGCAGGCACGCTTGATGCCGAGGGGCTTAAGGCCGTCGAGGACGATGCCATTCGCGATTTGGTGGCAAAGCAAAAGGCCGCCGGCCTGCAGGTCATCACCGATGGCGAGTTTCGCCGCAGCTACTGGCACCTCGATTTTATGTGGGGGCTGAACGGCGTCGAGCGTCGCACCTCGCGTACGGGCTATATGTTCCACGATGAGGAGACTACCGCCGACACCGCCGTGGTAACCGGTTCCATTAGCGGCGAGAATCATCCGTTCGTCGAGCACTTTAAATTTGTCAAGGCGCTCGAGGGGGAGGGCCAGGTCGCACGGCAAACCATTCCGGCGCCGATCCAGACGTTCTCTGAGGTCACGCTCGATCGCTGCGATGGCCAGCAGGAGAGCCTGCGCGCTGTCTATAAGACCGACGAAGAGCTCGCCGACGCCATCGCGGCGGCATACCGCACCGTGATTGCCGACCTGTATGCCGCAGGCTGCCGCAACATTCAATTTGATGACTGCACCTGGGGCATCTATTGCGATACCGACTTTGTGGCAAAGACTGGTATGAGCCCGGTCGACCTGCAAAAGGTGTCCGAGCTGGGCGTGGCGCTCAACAACGCCGCCATCGAGGGCAAGCCCGACGACCTGGTCATCAACACGCATGTGTGCCGTGGTAATTACCACTCCACCTATGCCTTCGAGGGCGGCTATGACCCCATCGCGCCGTACCTGTTCGCACACGAGAACGTCGATGCGTTTTACCTTGAGTTCGATACGCCGCGTGCCGGTGGCTTTGAGCCGCTCAAGTACGTTGCCCCCGGCAAGAAGGTCGTGTTGGGCCTAGTGACCACCAAGGCCGCTGAGCTTGAGGACGAGGATGCCATCGTCGAGCGTATTCACGAGGCTGCAAAGTATGTTCCGCTCGAGAACCTGTACCTGTCGCCTCAGTGCGGCTTTGCCAGCTGCGAGATTGGCAACAAGCTGACCGAGGACGAGCAATGGGCAAAGATCGCGCTGGTCAAGCGCATTGCCGAGCGCGTTTGGAAATAGCGGTAACGTTCGCAGGTGACGGCGCGTGCGAGACATGGCGTATCGCGTACAATGTTTCGGATCGTATCGTTCGGGCAGGTTATCCGATATGCCCGATCGCCCTTCCATTCGAAAGGACATCCATGTCCCAATCCTCGACGCCCGCCGTCACCGATGCCATCTACGATGCATCGTCGCTCGGCCGCCCGCGCATGTTCCTGCTCGGCCTGCAGCACCTGTTTGCCATGTTTGGCGCCACGGTACTGGTGCCCGTGCTCACCGGCCTCTCGGTATCGGCAACGCTTTTGTTTGCCGGCTTGGGCACGCTGCTGTTCCACTCCCTGTCGCGCGGTAAGGTGCCGGCATTTTTGGGCTCATCGTTTGCCTTTATTGCCGGTTATGCCGCAATCGCACCCAACGGCGAGGCCGAGCTTTTGCCCTACGCCTGCCTGGGCGTAGCTTGTGCCGGCCTGCTCTATCCGGTGCTTGCGGCACTCTTCCGCGCGTTTGGCGCCAAGCGCGTCATGCGCTTCTTCCCGCCGGTGGTGACTGGCCCCATCGTCATTTCGATCGGTCTGATCCTGGCAAGCTCCGCTATTGCCAACTGCCAGACCAACTGGCTTGTTGCCGTTGTCGCCGTGGCAGTGATCGTCATCTGCAACATCTGGGGCCGTGGCATGGTTAAGATCGTGCCGATCTTGCTGGGCGTTGTGGTGAGCTATGCCGTTGCGGCTGCGCTCGGCGAGGTTGATTTCTCGGGCGTTGCCGCCGCTTCGTGGGTCGGTCTGCCCGTCGTGTGGGACAACACCGTGTTTGCACTCTTTGGGCCGCAGTTCGATAGCGGTCTTGCCACGACGGCCATCATCACCATCATGCCGTTGGCCTTTGCAACCATGATCGAGCATATCGGTGATATCTCCGCTATTGGCTCCACCTGCGAGCGTAACTACATTGCCGATCCCGGCCTGCATCGCACGCTGCTCGGCGATGGTCTCGCCACGATCCTGGCTTCGCTCTTTGGCGCTCCGGCCAACACCACGTATGGCGAGAACACCGGCGTGCTCGCTCTGACGCGCGTGTTCGACCCGCGCGTGATTCGCATTGCCGCGTGCTGCGCCATCGTGCTTTCGTTCTGCCCCAAGTTCGCTGCCGTGATCGCCGCCATGCCGGCGTGTGTAATCGGCGGTGTGTCGCTCGTGCTCTATGGCATGATCAGCGCCGTGGGCGTGCGCAACCTCATTGAGAACCAGGTCGATTTCCAGAACAACCGCAACGTGCTGGTGGCCGCTCTTGTGCTCGTGCTTTCGCTCGGCATCGCGTACAGCACCGCCGGCGCCATCGTGTTGGAGCTGGGCGGCGTGACGATTTCGCTTTCGGGTCTTGCCGTGGGTTCGCTGGTGGGTATCGTGCTCAATGCGATTCTGCCGGGTAATGACTTTGAGTTTGATGTCTCGGAACTCGAAGGGTCTGCCGAATAGCAGCTGTGTCCAACTCAGTTAAAAAGCCGGCCATGCGTCCGATGCGCATGGCCGGCTTTTTAGTGCGCAAGAACCCAGTGGATGCCACGCGCCATGCGCAGGTCGGTTTGGGCAAAGTGGTTGCCGGGGTTGAGTTCCAGTGTTGTGAGGATGCCGCGCTCAACGAGCAACGTTTCCATTGCGCGTGTGTCGTCGAGTACATGCCGCATCATGCGGTTGGGCGTCTTGGTTTCCTTTTTGCCGAGTGACAGGTAGACGGCTTGCGGGCTGCCGGCAAAAGGGGCCGTGCTGGCACGGTCGACAAAGTCGGGAAACCATAGCGACCCCGATGCGCTCGCGGCGCGGTCAAAGGCGTCGGTTTGCCAGAGGGACCAGAGTGCGAAGAGGCCCGCGAGCGAGTAACCGGCAATGCCGCGCCAGGTGGGCGGCTGAGGAAGCGACGACTCGACCTGGGGGATTATCTGATTCAGCAGCTCATCAAGAAAATCGGCAGCTTGGCCGCCGAAAGGCTCGGCATCGCGTACGGTCCCGTCGCATGCCCAGGGGCTCAGCTCGCGATTCCAATCGAGCCCGCCAATGGTGACGAGGGCGAATGGCGGACAGTCGAGCTCTCGGCAACACTTATAAACCTCGCTGCCGTCGCCCACGACCACAGGAAGGTAGATGACAGGCGCGCTTTCCGTATGATTCGAATAAACGGCTATCTGCTTTTGATGCGCTTCCATGACGGGCTTCTCTCAGTGTTGTGATATCGGCAGCCCCAATTGTCGCATGCCAGCGTATGCCGGTTGGGCTAGACCAAAGACAATCTCGTGCATCCCCTGCGGACGCATATGGAAAACGCCACCGCCGGAGGGGAGCTCGGCGGTGGCGTTGTTAAACGGTGCTGGGGCTCGGGGCCTTCGCGGGAGCTGCCATGTGCGCAGAGGCGTCTAAGAACGCTTACGGCTCGCCATGGTGCCTGCGGCGATAGCGGCTGTTCCCGCAAGGACGGTTGCCACGATGGCCGCACCCGAGGTGTCGCCGGTTGCCGCGAGCACGCCGGTAGTCTTGGCTTTCGTGATTGAAGCCGCAACGGCCTTGGTCGGCTTTGAGCCCTCAGGTTTGGGGTTCTGCTTGGACTCCGCGGGCTTGCTTTCTGCGGGCTTGGTCTCGTCGGGCTTGGGGTCTTCCGGCTTGGCTACCTCGGGAGGTGCGATGACCATGCTCTTGGCGACAGCTTCGTTATAGGGGGAGTCGATCACAGCGTCGCCCGTGCCGATGGCTTGGCCTGCCTCGTAGATGCCGTCACGGAGCTTGCGATAGTCAATGACCTTGCCGCCTTCGGGCGTCTGGATGGCGGCGTTCTCAATCTTGATGGTGCCGATTGTCTTGCCGTCAGCGCTCATGGCACGGGCAAAGATTGCCGCTGTATCTCCTTCGGCCGTTACCTTGCTGCGGATGATCGAGATGACTGCGGGTGTGACGCCCTCGCTGGTCTGGGCGATGATGCCGATGTTCTCGCCTTGGGGCTCGGGGCTCGTCTCACCATCTTGGTTTTCGCTGTAGGGGATGGGGCCGTCGCCGTTCTCGACATAGCGGGCTATGGCCTTGACAACGGAGTCGCTGATGTAGATGTGGCCACCCTCCTCGTTGGGTCGATCGTTTCTGGTGGAGAATGCAGCCGAAACCTCGCCTTCCGCAAACGCGTCCACGGTGGAGCCGTTCTTGACGACGATATCGTCTTGGTAGGTGAAGAGGGCAATGGCGCCACCGTATCTGCCTTTACTTGCGCGGACTGTCACGTTTGCATGATCGAGTGTGATGCCCTTGTGGGCATAGACGCCATATTCAACACCGTTTGCGTTGAGGGAGGCGTTTGTGGCTGCGAGGCTGCCCTTGGCCTCGACGGCGGCGTCTTTCTCGGAGCTCGCCTTGACCTGGCTGCCGTCCGAGATATTGATGTTGCCGCCGCTCCAAATGGCCTCACCATCGGCTGAGCTTGCCTCGACTGTGCCGCCACCCTTGATGGTGAGGTTCTTGTCGGTTCCGATACCCTTGTCCTTGGTAGCCCTGGCGGTGACGGCCCCGCTGTCGTCAATCGTGATATTGCCGTTTGCCCTGATGCCATCCGATACGCCCGTGGCGTTGACGTTGCCCGAACCTTTGATAGCGAGATCGCCCTCGGCGTCGATGGCATCAAATCCAGCGCTCGTGGCGTTGACGGATCCGGCTCCGTCGATGTTGATATTACCCGTGGAGAGGATAGCGTCCTCAGTAGATGTCACGCTGAGCGTGCTGCCCGCGTTGCCTTGGATATTGAGCTCGGCGTTCTCATTCTTGCCATGAGAAGCCTTGATGCCTTCGATCCAGTCGGCAGTGACGATGTTGTTTCCCGAGTAATTCACGTTGAGCTTGCCTGCGGCCTGGATCTCGCCGCCGTTATAGTTGTTGAGCTTCAAGTCGTCGGCGCCGTCCCACGACCAGGTGCCGGTCTCGTCGCCCGCCGCAGTGCCGGCGTTGTATTTGGTTTCGCCGACCTTGACCCATTCCGCCGCGAGCGAGACGCTCGGCATGAGCAGCGAGCTCGCCGTGAGCGCGCACACGGCGCCTACGACGATGCGGCGCGTCACGCGGCGCCAGCTGCCGTGCGCGAGTCCTATGCGACGGCGAACGTCGGGTTCGGCAACATGGGTTCCGGCGGTAGTGTCATTGCGTTTGGGGGTCGTGAACAAGGCTGCCATGGTTGCTCCCGTTCTCAAAGGGCCTATACGGCTAGGTTCAGCGTATCTGCTGGATGTTGCCGGCGGTAGTGCCGTTTGGAGGGCAAAATGTCCATAATCCGGAAGAGGAATAAGCTGCGCACCTACGCGTTGTCGGGCATTAATCACAAAGCGCGGAGCCGCCTGTTGCGACTCCGCTCGCGTGTGCACCATACGAGTGCAAACAGGAAACGCCACCGCCGGAGGGGGGCTCGGCGGTGGCGTTGCTAAACGGTGCGCGGACTAGGCGGCTTTAAAAGTGTCGGTTCGTGTATGAAGGGCGTCTATGAGCGCTTGCGGCTCACCACGGCGCCCGCGGCGATGGCGGCTGTTCCCGCAAGGGCGGCTGCCACGATGGCTGCGCTCGAGGCGTCGCCGGTCGCTGCGAGTTTGCCGGCGATCTTGGCTCCCGTGGCTGCAACTGCAACGGTCTTGGTTGTCTTCGCGCTCTTAGACTTGGAACCCGGCTTGGTCTCGCCGGGCTTTTCCCCGGGTTTGGTCTCTTCGGGAGGCGCGATGACCGTGCTCTTGGCGACAGCTTCGTTATAGGGGGAGTCGATCACAGCGTCGCCCGTGCCGATGGTTTGACCCGCCTCGTAGACGATGCCGTCGCTGAGTTCTTCCTTGTTGCGATAGTCAATGACCTTGCCGCCTTCAGGCGTCTGGATGGTGGCTCCTTCGATTTCGATGGTGCCAATCGCCTTACCATCCGCGCTCATGGCAAGGGCGAAGATTGCCGCCGTGTCTCCCTCGGCCGTGACCTTGCTGCGGAGAATCGAAATGGTTGCGGGCGTGATGCCCTCCTTGGTCTGAGCAAAGATGCCGATGTTCATGCCTCGGGGCTGAGGGTTAGTTTCGCCATCCTGGCCTGCACTGTAGTGGTCGGGGCCGTCGCCGCCGGTCTCGGCATAGCGGGCTATGGCCTTGACAACGGAGTCGCTGATGTAGATATGGCCACCCGCTTCGTCGGAGTAGAAATTACTGGTGGAGATTGCAACCGAGAACCTGCCTTCTGCGAGCGCATCCACAGTCGAGCCGTTCTTGATGACGATGTCGTCCTCATCGGTGAAGAGTGCGCTGGCTTCCCCGCCATCTGAGCTTGCGCGGACCGTCACGGTCGCGCCATCGAGCGTGATGCCCTTGTAGACATAGATGCCATACCCAACGCCACTTGCGTTGAGGGAAGCGTTCGTGACCGTGAGGCTGTTTTTACCGTCGATGGCGGCGTCTTCCTCGGAGCTTGCCTTGACCTGGCTGCCCCCCGAGATCTCGATGTTGCCGTCGGCCCAAATCGCATTGTCTTTGATAGAGCTTGCCTCTACCTTGCCGCCGCCCTTTATGATGAGGTTCTCGTTAGCATCGATACCCTGATCCTCGGTGGCCTTGGCGGTGACGGTTCCGCTGTTGTCGATCGTGATGTTGCCGTCGGCCCTGATGCCATCCGAATCGCCCGTGGCGTTAACGTTTCCCGAGCCCTTGATGGTGACATCGCCCCCGGCATCGATGGCATCGTGCTCGGTGCTCGTGGCGTTGACAGTGCCAGCGCCGTCGATGTTGATGTTGCCGACGGAAGTGATGGCGTCACGAGAAGATGCCACGTTGAGCGTGCTGGACGCGTCGCCCTGAATATTAAGCTCGGCGTTCTCGTTCGCGCCATCCTTAACCTTGATGCCGCGGCCGTCGTCGTTAGTGACGGTGTTGTTGCCCTCGTAGCTCACGTTGAGCTTGCCCGCTGCCTCGATCGCACCGCCGTTGTAGCCGTTGAGCTTCATATCGTCGGCGCCGTCCCAGCTCCAGGTGCCGGCGGCGTCTCCCGTGGGCCCCGCGGCCGCTTCGTGGCGGACGCCGCCAACGTCCACCCACTCCGCCGCGAGCGAGACGCTCGGCATGAGCAGCGAGCTTACCGTAAGCGCGCATACGGCGCCTACAACGATGCGGCGCGTCACGCGGCGCCAGCTGCCGTGTGCGAGCAGCGTGCGACGGCGCAGGTCGGGCTCGACAAAATGGGCTCCAGAGGTTTTGTCATTGCGCTTGGGGGTCGTGAACAAGGCGGCCATGGTTACTCCCATCCTCATAGGGCCTATGCGGTTATATCCAGCATATCTGCAGGATGTAGCCGTCGGTAGTGCCGTTTGGAGAGCAAAACGTCCAAAACTTGCGAAGCAATACATCGCGTGTCCGTGTGGTGCCTGGCTTTAAAAGCAAAGCGCGGAGCCGCTCGATGCGACTCCGCGCTTTGCTGTTTGGTATTGCGAATCTTGCGCCTACGCTACAAAGAAGTAGACGAGGAAGGCGAGGGCTGCGATCCACATGAGCGGCTTGATCTTGGAGGCCTCGCCCTTAAAGAGCGCGACGACCACGTAGGCGATAAAGCCCAGACCAATGCCGGCAGAGATGGAGTAGGTGAAGGGCACGCCGGCGACAATCATGAACGCCGGGAAGCCCTGCGACACGTCGGACCAGTCGATCTCGGAGGCCTCGCTCATCATGAGGTAGCCGACGTAGACCAGAGCACCGCAGGTGGCGGCACTGGAAACGATGGTGACGATGGGGGAGAAGAACGCGGCGAGAATGAACAGCACGCCGGTGGTGACGGAGGTGAGGCCCGTGCGACCACCGTCGGCAGCGCCAGAGGTGGACTCGACGAAGGTAGTGATGGAGGAGACGCCCATAAAGCCACCGGCAGCAGCGGCCACGGAGTCGACGACCAGGATGGGACGGATGTCCTCGACATTGCCGTCCTCGGTCAAGAACTCGCCCTGCTTGGCGACGGCCATCGCGGTGCCCATGGTGTCGAAGAAGTCGCTCATGAGCAGCGAGAAGGCAACGACGAGCAGCATCGGGTCGGTCAGGACCTTCACGATGGCAAGGTTGCCGTCGGCAGTGCTGGCAAACGGGGCGCCGAAGGTCGAGAAGTCGAGCGGTGCGATGAGGCCCTCGGGCGCATGGGTGACGCCCAGCGGGATTCCGGCGATAACGGCGACGATGATGCCGATGAGCAGCGAGCCCGGCACGTTGCGGGAAGCCAGGGCAACCGTCACGACGATGGAGATGATGCCGACGATAAAGGTGGGGGAGGCGATGTCGCCCAGGCCGACGAGCGTACCGGCGCCAGCGGTGATGATGCCGGCGTCGCACAGGCCGATCATGGCGATAAACAGGCCCAGACCCACCGAGATGGCGTGGCGCAGGACCACGGGGATGGCGTCCATGATGGCCTCGCGCAGGCCGCACAGGACGAGCAGCAAGATGACGATACCCTCGAGGAAGATAACGCTCATGGCCACGTACCAGTCGCCGCCGCACATGGTGGTGGCGATGCCCGCGATCATGGCGTTGATGCCCAGACCCGACGCGCAGGCGAGCGGGCGGTTGGCGAAGATGCCCATGCAGATGGTCATGATGCCGGCGCCCAGGCAGGTGGCGCAGGCGAGCGCTCCCGCATCAATGCCAGCGCCCGAGAGCACTGCGGGGTTGACGGCGATGATGTAGGCCATCGCCAGGAATGTTGTCAGTCCAGCGCGAAGTTCGGTCCCGATTGTGGACTTGCGCTCACTGACGTGAAAAAGTTCGTCCATGCATACCCTTTCCTTGTTCGGCCCCGAGTTTAGGCCGATTGACACGAACTCATTTACTATATCGCCTTTACAACCTTGCTGTTCCTCGCATGTTGATGTTCGGCGCTTTGTAACAGACGGACGGTATTTATCGCATGAAAATGTGTGGGTACCGTATACTTAAGCGGTTACAACGACCCCTATGGAGGAACGTATGATTAAAGAGCTTTGCCACGACGAGGCTATCCTGTCCCAGCGTTGCGAGGTTGCGACCGTCGAGGACGAGTCGGTTGCTCAGGACCTGATCGATACCATCAAGTCGCTCGATGATGCCGGCTGCTTGGCCGCCAACCAGATCGGCGTTACCAAGAAGGTCTGCGTCTACCTGGACGACGCCGGCGAGCCCCACGTGCTCTACAACCCCCGTCTGGTGTTTGGCCTGGGCGCCAGCAAGATGGAGGAGAGCTGCCTGACGCACGAGGAGGTCACCAAGTCCACGCGCTATATCAAGTGCAAGGTTGCCTTTGACCAGATCGTCGATGGCAAGATGCGCGAGCGCAAGCAGGACTTTGTGGGCTTCGAGGCTCAAATGGTCCAGCATATGATCGACCACTGTCTTGGAAAGTTGGTCTAAGGGGACCAAAGCACCGCACTTCGTCTCTTTTGGTCCGGGCGTGACATTGTTGTCATGTCCGGGCTTTTGTGTTTAGCGCCTTTTTGTTTGGTGACAATAACCTTAGCAGGACCGTAAAGCTAGGAGGCGCTATGTGCACGAGCATTCGATTTACCGATAATTCTGGCCACATGTATCTGGGCCGTAACCTCGACTGGAGCTTTGACTACGGCCAACAGGTTCGCGTGATGCCGCGCGGGTTCCACATTCCGTATTCGTTTATCGACGATGCGTCGGCGGCACACGCGGTAATCGGCATGTGCATCGATTACAAGAACTATCCCATGTTTTTCGACTGTGGTAACGATGCGGGTCTGGCTGTGGCGGGGCTCAACTTTCCCGGCTATGCCGAGTATGCCGAGGGCCCTGTCGACGGCAAGAACAATATCGCGGCCTATGAGTTTCCCCTGTGGGTGGCAGCGACGTTCTCGACGGTCGATGAGGTCGAGGCCGCGCTGCGCGACACGGTGATTGTCGCCAAATCTGCCGGAGAGGGGCTGGGCGTGTCGCTGCTCCATTGGATTATCGGCGACAGCCAGCGCAGCATCGTGGTCGAGATGATGGCTGACGGCCTGCATGTATACGACGATCCGGTCGACACCCTTGCCAACCAGCCGACCTTCCCGTGGCACATGGAAAACCTGCGCACCTATATCACCGCCACAAGCGATTTTCCGCAGACGGCGACATGGCGTGGCGCCGAGCTTAAGCCCTATGGAGCCGGTGCCGGCATGCGCGGCATTCCGGGCGATTGCTATTCGCCGAGCCGTTTTGTAAAGGCGGCCTACCTCAATGCCAATTACCCGCAAAAGGAGAGCGAGACCGAAAACGTCGTTCGCATGTTCCGCTCGCTCGAGGGCGTGGTGATGATTGAGGGGGCGTCCAGGATGGGCGATGGCAAGTTCGAGAAGACTATCTATACCGGATGCTTTAGCGCGCGCACGGGCAATTATTACTACGCGATGTATGAGGATCCGTCGATTCGCTACGTGAGCCTGATGGATGCCGAGGGCGCGAGCCCCGATAGGCTTGTGGTTCCCGAGCCGCGTCGTTCGTAGCCGAGGGCTTTACTGAAATGCAAAGCGCCCCTGCATCTCCTGTGAGGTGCAGGGGCGCTGTCGTTGATGCGCGACGTCGCTAGAAGTTGGCGTCGTTGAGCTGGGCGCTCTCGAGGCCGTCGAGCAGTTGCTGTTCGGGCGTATCGGCGACGCTCTCGAGCAATTCGGTGGGATCGACGTTCATGTCCCTACCGGCCTCGTTGCCGTTGACCAGGTCGTCCGAGAAGATATCGACTTCCATTTCCTCGGCTTCCTCGATCTGGACCTCGAGCGGCACATGGGTGCGTACGAGTTTGACCGCCGGACGCATGCGGGCAAAGAGAGGCACGTACTCGATGATGATCGCCGAGTTCTCAAGACCGTACCAGCGTGCCGGGCTTCCGCAGGCGCGGCGGACGGCGTACTTGATGGCCATCACGCGGTGGTCGTTGCGGTTGATGTCCGTTTCGGGGGCAAGCATCTTGCGCAGCATGCAAAAACGGAAGTCGCCCACGTTGCCGCGTGTCTCGTAGATGGAGTAGGTGTGATGCTGCGGTGGCAGCTCACCCGATGTCATCAAGTCGCCAACGATCTGACGCAGATAGGCGTTGATGCGCTGGTTGACCTTAAAGCCCAGGTCCAGGCGCACGCGGAACAAAAAGTCCGTGCCAAAGGTCTCGACGGAATACTCGTGCGTATAGGGCTCGTCGGTAACGTGCACGTTGATGAACCAATATGCCTTGGCGCGCTTGGGGTGCTTGTCCAGGATGGAATAGAGCACGTCGCGGTCGAGCGTGAGCGGGTCGGGGCTGTTGGTGAGGAACACCAGATTGTCGGCGAGCACGGGGTAGGTCTCGTCGTTGCGCAGGCGGTTGAGCTGATCGATGTACTTGGAGACGGGCAGCAGGATCGTCTGCGTGCGCTCGATGGCGGTGCCGCGGCGCCACACGTACATAAGGCCAAACAGCAGCGAGGCCAGGAAGATCATCACATAGCCGCCGTCAAAGAACATGGTGAGGCACGAGGCAAAGAAGCAGAGCTCGATGGCGCCAAAAAGCAGGGCAAAGACGCAGGCGCCCAGCTTGTACTTGAGGATGCCGGCGATATAGCTCGTCAAAAGCGTCGTGGTCATGAGCATAGTCACGGTGATGGCGAGGCCGTAGGCGCTCTCCATGCGCTCGGAGTTTTGGAACAGCAGCACGATGAAGATACAGCCGACCCACATGATGTTGTTGACGAGCGGAATATAGAGTTGACCCTTGGTGTCGCTGGGGTAGTGGATGCGCAGATGCGGCATAAGGTTGAGACGCGTGGCCTCGGATACCAGCGAGAACGAGCCGGTGATAAGCGCCTGCGAGGCGATGATGGCCGCTACGGCCGATAGCACGATGGCAAAGGGGCGCAGGGGCTCGGGAAGCATCATGTAGAACGGGTTGACGATGTCCATCGCGAGCATCTGGGGATTGGAGTTGTTGGCGAGCAGCCAAGCGCCCTGACCCAGATAGTTAAGGATGAGGGCCGCCTTTACGAACGGCCAGGATGCGTAAATGTTAGCCTTGCCCACGTGACCCATGTCCGAATAGAGCGCCTCGGCGCCGGTCGTCGACAGGAAGACGAAGCCGAGCACCATGATGCCCGAGTGGTTGATGGGCGAGAACAGGAACATGATGCCGCGGATGGGGTTGAGTGCGCGCAAGATGGACAGGTTGCCGAGCATGTTGAACAGGCCGGCGCCCGCCAGGAACAGGAACCATAGCGTCATGAGCGGGCCGAAGAGCTTGCCGATTGACGAGGTGCCGGCGCGCTGCATGGCAAATAGGCCGCAGATAATGATGATGGTAATAATGATGACGTTGGTCTGGCCGTCGCCCAATAGCGCGTGGCCCCACTCGATGGTGCGCAGACCCTCGATGGCTGTGGTGACCGTGACGGCGGGGGTGAGGATGCCGTCGGCAAGCAGCGCCGCACCGCCGATCATGGCGGGAAGGATCAGCCACGGCGCCACTTTGCGCACGAGACTGAACAGGGCGAAGATACCGCCCTCGTTGTGGTTGTCGGCCCTCATGGCGATTAGCACGTACTTGACCGTGGTTACGAGCGTCATGGTCCAGATGACGAGCGAAAGCGCGCCCAGGATCATGTCCTCGCTGACGGTACCGATGCCGCCGTTGTTGGCGACGATTGATTTCATGGTGTACATGGGGCTCGTGCCGATGTCGCCGTAGACGACGCCGAGCGTTACGAGCAGCATGCCAGCGGAGAGGGGAATGGCTCCATGCCCGCCCTGTCCATGCTGGTCTTGGAGGTTTGCCTCCAGTTTGTTGTGTGCCACGTGGACTCCCTTAGACATCCGGTTATCTGTCTAGGGCAGATAACCTTTATGCCATCTTTATACATATAAGAGCAGTTTGGCACATCGGGGTGTTTTAGACAATAATCCCCATCTGGGGATTATTCACGTACGCAGGTAGCATTTCAAAGCAGGGTCACTTCCGGCTGTGTGGTTTGCTGCAATGTGATAACCGCGGATGCGTCCCTGCTTTGAGCTGAAGAGGGGCTTTTAGGCGCGTGCCGCTTGGGCGATGCTTGCTTTGGTGTCTGCGCGTTTGCCGGCGACTTCGCAAAAGATCGCGCCGCCGATGATCAACGCGGCGCCCATGAGGCGGATGGGCGTTATGGTCTCGCCCAAAAGGGCAACGGAGAACACGACGGCCGAAAGCGGCTCAAGGTAGCCGACGACCGCGACGGTCTGGACGGGCAGCTTGGCGACGGCACTAAAGTAGAGCAGGCAACCGATGCCGGTGTTGACGACGCCGAGCATGGCGACGGCGCGCCAATCGATGCCGGCGGCAATGCTTGGGGAGAGGAGCGAGGGGGCACCTTGCGTGAAGAGCGTAAGGATCAACGCGGTTACAAAGGCGGCACTCACCTGGAGCGCGGAGTTCTCGAGGCCTTCGATGTGCGGCGCGCCCTTGCTAGCGATGACCATCAGCGCATAGCAAAATGCGGAGGCGATGCCGCACACGATGCCTGCGATGGGCATATTGCCGCCTAGACCTTGTGCCGCAATGAGAAAGGCGCCGCAGGCAACGGCGATAAACCCGGCGATTTTGCCGCCGGTCAGCTTTTCGCCAAAAATGAGCGGGGAGAGGGCCATAACGATGATGGGGCCGCAGTAATACAACAGCGAGGAGATGCCAACGCCGATCGTCTGATAGGCGCGGAACAGGAAAATCCAGCTGGCGCCCAGCGCGGCGCCCGAGACGATGAGCGCTGCGGCCTCGCGGGGGCGAGACGGAGCCTGCAGGTTATGGCGCTTGGTTATGAAGAGGATGGCGGCAAGGGTGAGAGCGCCCAAAAACGTGCGCAACAGTACGATATCGGAGCTCGGCAGCGCGATGGCAGCGGCGATGATGCCGTTGGAGCCAAACAATAGCAATGCTGCTAAGTACGTAAACAGTCCGTTGTTCATGTGCTGACATCCCCTCTATATCCGAGCATGTTCACTATGGGTGAGGTGGCTTTAGAAGAAAAGCGAATATAATGCATGGATAACATGACAAAAACTCATGTAAAGGTGGAGGGGTGTCGTGGAAACGAATATTCAAAAGATGCGAGTGCTGCTCGAGACGGTGCGTGCTGGCAGCTTTACGCGCGCTGCAGAGCGGCTGAGCTATTCGCAGTCGGGCGTGAGTCGCATGGTAGGCGACCTTGAGACCGATTGGGGTTTTAAGGTGCTCGACCGCAGCCGCGAGGGCGTGGTGCTTTCTGCCGATGGGCGGCAGATCATGCCGGCGGTTGAGGCACTCTGCGAGGAGTTTGGCCGCCTGCAGCGACATGTGGACGAGATGCGGGGGCTCATGCGCGGCAAGATCTGCATCGGTACGTTTTCGAGTGTGGCAACCCATGTACTGCCGCCGGTGATCGCGCGGTTTCGCGCTGATCACCCGGATGTCGATTACGAGCTTCTGATGGGTGATTACTCCGAGATTGAGCAATGGGTGGCGGAAGGCCGCTGCGACCTGGGCTTTATTCCACGCGAGCCATGCGGCGCCGGCATGGCGTCGCGGCCGTTGGTGCAAGACGAGCTGATGGCCGTGGTGCCAGCGGACTCCTCGCTTGCCACCGCGGAGGTCGTTTCCCTTGCCGATTTGGCCAACGAGCAGTTTATTCTGCTGGAACGCGGTAGCGACGACGAGATTACGCCGCTGTTTCGCCGCGCGGGCCTGGCGGTGCGCTCTAAGCTGTCGACCTGGGATGATTATGCGATTATGGCCATGGTCGAGGACGGTCTGGGCGTGAGCATTCTTCCGGCGCTCATCTTGCGGCGCTGCCAGTTCGATGTTGCCGTGCGCCCGCTCGAGGGGCATCCCCATCGGCAGATCAACGCGATATATCGCACGGCTGACGTTTCGCTTGCCGCCGCTCGATTCCTTGAATACCTCTAAAAGCGCGTACCTGTTGTCCACTTTTGGACAATTCTCGGGGCTCGGTACATTTTCTTGTGAAATTGAACTTCCGGATAATGCGCCGCGCTATACTGCTTGCTAAATTGAACCTTGGTTCAATTCGTGTTCTATAAATTGAACTTTGCCAGCAAGGAGGTTCTAGTGGCCCAAGAGACGTTTAGCGATCGCCTGCGACAGGCTATGTCCGATCGCGACGTTCGCCAGTCGGACGTAATCCGCGCATCGGAGATGCTCGGCAAAAAACTCGGCAAGAGTCAGATGAGCCAATATGTGAGCGGCAAGACGATCCCGCGGCGCGATGTGGCAGAGCTGCTCGCCCGCATTTTGGAGGTCGATGTTACCTGGCTGCTTGCCGGTGGCGCCGATCAAGGCGAGACGTCCTCGTCCCATAACGTTGCCAAATCCGAACCTAGCCCCACGGCTCAAATTCCAAGGAGCGCCACCATGCGTACTTTTTCTAAATCCACCAAACTCGATAACGTCCTGTATGACGTGCGCGGTCCCGTCGTTGACGAGGCCGCCCGTATGGAGGACGAGGGCGAGCGCATCCTCAAGCTCAATATCGGCAACCCGGCGCCCTTTGGTTTTCGCACGCCCGATGAGGTCATTAAGGACATGCGCCAGCAGCTGCCCGACTGCGAAGGCTATTCCAACTCGCGCGGCCTGTTCTCCGCGCGCAAGGCGATCATGCAGTACTCTCAGATCAAGGGCCTGCCCAATGTTCAGATGGAGCACATCTACACGGGCAACGGCGTGTCCGAACTCATTCAGCTTTCGATGAACGCGCTGCTCGACAATGGCGACGAGATTCTGATTCCCAGCCCCGACTATCCGCTCTGGACGGCGTGCGCAACCCTTGCCGGCGGTCATCCCGTTCACTATCTGTGTGATGAGCAAGCGGATTGGTATCCCGACCTGGAGGATATGGAGTCCAAGATCACGAGCGCGACCAAGGCCCTCGTCATCATCAACCCCAACAACCCCACGGGCTCTGTCTATCCGCGCGAGGTGCTCGAGGGCATCGTTGAGATCGCGCGCAGGCACCAGCTCATGATTTTTGCCGACGAGATCTACGACCGCCTGTGCATGGACGGCTACGAGCACGTCTCCATTGCATCACTCGCCCCCGACCTGCCCTGCGTCACCTTTAGCGGCCTTTCCAAGTCGCACATGATCGCGGGCTATCGTATTGGCTGGATGGTGCTTTCGGGTAACCAGCGCTGCATGAGCGACTTTATTATGGGCATCAACATGCTCTCGAACATGCGCCTGTGCTCCAACGTGCCAGCTCAGTCGATCGTCCAGACGGCGCTCGGCGGCCATCAGTCTGTTAACAACTATATCCGCCCCGGCGGTCGTGTCTACGAGCAGCGCAACTTTGTGTATGAGGCACTCAGCAAGATCGACGGCATCTCGGTGGTCAAGCCCCGCGCGGCGTTCTATATCTTCCCCAAGATGGATGTGAAGAAGTTCAACATCACCGATGACGAGCAGTTTGCCCTCGACCTGCTGCACGAGAAGAAGATCCTCATCACGCGCGGCGGCGGCTTTAACTGGGGCGAGCCCGACCACTTCCGCATCGTGTACCTGCCGCGCATGGAAGTGCTCAAAGAGTCCCTCGAAGACCTCGCCGACTTCTTCGATCACTACCGTCAGAGCTAGTGGGATAGAAGCTCCGCACTATGAAAAGCTCCCTGCAGTTGTTTTGCTGCAGGGAGCTTTCTTGAATCGGCGGAACTATATTACGATTCCGTTGCAGTGGTCGATTTCGTGCTGGATGATCTCGGCGGTGTAGCCCGAGAAGTTCTTGATGCGGTGGACAAAGCTCTCGTCCAGATATTCCACCTTAATGCGACGATAACGAGTGCAGGGACGCTCGCCGACGAGAGAAAGACACCCTTCGCTCGTCTGGTAGGCATTGACCTGCTCAAGAATTTGCGGGTTGTACATGAGCAGCGACTTCCTGCCGTCCTTTACGCAGATGATGCGTTTGCGCACGCCGATCATGTTGGCGGCGAGGCCCACGCACTCGTGCTCATGCTCATGGAGCGTATCCAGAAGATCCTGTCCGGTCGTGGCATCTTCTGGGCCGGCGTCTTCGGAAGGCAGGCGCAAAAAGAACTCGGATTTCATGATGGGCTTAATCATGGCGGGCTCCTTAGGGTGGACACGTTTGGTTCAGGCCATGATACCGCGACATGTCGCATTAATGTGTGCACATAGATTCTGCAGCTAGATTGGCGGGTGAGACCATAAACTAATGGACGTTTTGCCGAGAGGCATGAATGTTTAAAGCGCAAAGAGTGCGCGACGGGCCCCGCGAATGGGGCGATGATGCCCGAGAGGGCCAAGAAGGAGTCTCATGTCTGAGAACGAAGAGATCATGAACGAGACCGAGAACGAGACCATGTCTGCCGAGGTTGAGGCAGTCGAGACCGTGGAGACCGAAGCTGCCGAGGTTGAGGCTGCTGACGAGGTTTCCGCCGAGGAGGAGGCCGAGGTTGTCGAGGCCGCCGTTGATTACGATGACGAAGAGCTGATGGACAAGATGCAGAAGGCCGCCCGCCTGCTGCGTAGCCGTCGCTTTGCTATTTCCAAGGAGGAGGAGGCCAAGGCCGAGCGCATGGCGAACATCGAGCGCGCCATCAAGCTTCTTGACCTCAAGCCCAAGATGGAGCAGAAGGAAATGTCCGACCTGCTGGGCATGCGCCTTCGTGAGCTCGATGGCCTGATGGCCGAGGCCGAGGCTGCCGACCTGGTCGGCCGCATCGACGACGCCGAGGGCGATATGCGCAAGATCGTCGTCTTCGCTGCCGAGGATGCCGCTGAGGGCCTGGTCGAGCTTGCCAATAAGAAGGAGAAGCT
The DNA here is from genome assembly GCA_900543275.1 of uncultured Collinsella sp. Lineage (GTDB taxonomy): Bacteria > Actinomycetota > Coriobacteriia > Coriobacteriales > Coriobacteriaceae > Collinsella. Next base: position 53,541 of record UQQL01000002.1, read on the forward strand.
CCTGCCCGAGCTTTCTTACGAGGAGGCCACCGAGCTGATGGCCGCTCTCGATAAGGTTATTGCTCCGCTCGTCGCCATGGGTCTGGACGAGGACCGCGGTCCTCGCGGTGGCCGTGACGATCGCGGTGGTCGTGGCGGCGACCGTGGCGGTCGCGGCGGCTTTGGCGATCGCGGCGGCCGTGGTGGCGACCGTGGCGGTCGCGGTGGCGATCGCGGCGGCCGTGGCGGCTTTGGTGACCGCGGCGGCGACCGTGGCGGTCGCGGCGGCTTTGGTGGCAACCGTGGCGGCTATGGCGACCGCGGCGGCAACCGTGGCGGCTTCGGCGGCAACCGTGGTAACGACCGCGGCGGTCGCGGTGGCGACCGTGGCGGCCGCAACGGTGGCGGCTTCCGCGGCAACCGCTTCTAGGGGTTACGCGGTTCTACGAACCGCGTAACTAGTTGACGCTGCGCGCCCACCAGAGCGACAACTTGTCATTCAAAGAGGACGGCATGACCAGAAGGTCTATGCCGTCCTCTTTTCATGCCAATTTGTTCGCTCTGGTGGACGCTCGCTGTCGTTGCCGAAATATCGGCGTTGCCTTTGTTGCCATAGTCATTGGGGACGTTCTGGTTTGACTAGTCGTTTAAGAACGTCCCCAACGACTACATAGCATGAGAGTGGATAATCTCCCGGTTTGAGCCTGCATTCAAGCTCAAAGTGGGAGATTATCCACTCTCATTTGTTGTGTGTCCGAAAATCCACGCTCGTTTCTATGCTGCCTACATTTGCAGGAACAGTTCGTGGAGGCGGGTGTCTTCATCGAGTTCGGGATGGAAGGTTACGCCGAGCTGATTGCCCTGGCGGGCGGCGACGATGCGGCCATCGACCTCTGCCAAGGCCTTGGCGTCGCCGTGGACCTCGACGATGCGGGGCGCGCGGATAAACGTCAGCGGCACTTCACCGTCGATGTCGTCTACCTGTCCCTTGGTGCGAAAACTGCCGAGCTGTCTGCCATAGGCATTGCGCTCGACAAGTACATCCATGGTTGCCAAACGCGGCGTGCCCTTATCGTCATGGGCGGCAAGGTCGTGAGCCAGCAGAATCAGGCCGGCGCAGGTGCCCAGGACGGGCATGCCTTCAGCGATACGGGCACGAAGCTCCTCGAGCATGCCCAACTCATCAAGCAGTTTCCCTTGAACGGTGGACTCGCCGCCGGGAAGTACCAGACGGTCAAAGTTCTGCTTCAAATCAGCCGCCTGCCTCAGCTCAATACAACGTGCGCCCAGCTCGGACAGCCTCGCCTCGTGCTCGGCAAAAGCACCTTGGACCGCCAGCACAGCGACCGTCTGGTCTGCGTAATCGCTCATGTGCGATCCTTTCTGCCGGACTAGCGTCCGCGCTCTTCCATGATGATCTCGATCTCGTCGGCGTTGATGCCGACCATGGCCTCGCCCAGGTCCTCCGAAAGCTCAGCGATGAGCTTGGCGTCGGTGAAGTTGGCCACGGCCTTGACGATGGCGGCGGCGCGCTTGGCCGGGTCGCCGCTCTTAAAGATGCCCGATCCGACAAAGACGCCTTCGGCGCCCAGCTGCATCATCAGCGCGGCGTCGGCAGGGGTCGCTACGCCGCCGGCGGCAAAGTTCACGATGGGAAGCTTGCCCGTGGCATGGACTTCGCGCACCAGCTCGACCGGAACCTGCAGCTGCTTGGCTGCCTCAAAGAGCTCGTCGTCACGCAGGGCAACAACGTCGCGGATCTGCTTTTGGATCTTGCGCATGTGGCGCACGGCCTGGACCACGTCGCCCGTGCCCGGCTCGCCCTTGGTGCGGATCATCGTGGCGCCCTCGGCGACGCGACGCAGCGCCTCGCCCAGGTCGCGGGCACCGCAGACAAACGGGACGTCAAACTGGGTCTTGTCGATGTGGTAGACATCGTCGGCGGGGGAGAGAACCTCGGACTCGTCGATGTAGTCGATCTCGATGGCCTGAAGGACCTGCGCCTCGACGATGTGGCCGATGCGGCACTTGGCCATGACGGGGATGGAGACGGCCTCCTGAATGCCCTTGATCATCTTGGGGTCACTCATGCGCGACACGCCGCCGGCGGCACGGATGTCGGCCGGGATGCGCTCGAGAGCCATGACGGCGCAGGCGCCTGCCTCCTCGGCGATACGTGCCTGCTCGGGCGTGGTGACGTCCATGATGACGCCGCCCTTGAGCATCTGCGCGAGCTCGCGGTTGAGTTTGACGCGATCGGCCTTGCTGGTCTGTTCTGCCATGGTTGCTCCCTTGGTTGGCATGTGCATTGCTTGACGGAACATCCTATCGGGGTTCTGGGTATGGCGAAATACTCAGTTTTCGAGATAATAACAAGGTCAGACTAATGCCAGATTGAATGACTCGATAAGGTCAGGTGACAAACTCATGCTTGACTATAATTTGGAAAACCGCGGCGAAGCATCGCTCTATGAGTATGTTTACCAGCAAATTCGAGATGATATTGTTGCCGGGCGCATTGCGGCGGGGGAGCATCTTCCATCTAAGCGCGCCTTTGCGAGTCATCTGGGAATCAGCGTCATTACCATCGAGAATGCATATAGCCAGTTGCTTGCCGAGGGCTATATCTGCTCAAAACCGCGGCGTGGTTACTACGCGTGCGAGCTTCCCGATGCACCGGTTTTGTCTTTGGCTGAGACGGAGCTTGATCGAGATTCCGCTCCTGCGGGTCTTAACGCACATGATGCTGATGGACGGGTCGAGCAATTCGCCCCGCTCTCTCCTTCCGCTTTGGAAGCCGCGCGGCTTTGGCAAAGCGCGCTACGGGCGACGCTGGCATCCGAAGACGAACGCGAAATCTTTTCGCCCGCGCCGGCGCAGGGCACCGCTCGGCTGCGACGTGCGATTGCGCACCATCTACGCGGGACGAGGGGTATGAATGTCGACCCCAACAACATTGTTATCGGTGCGGGCGCCCAGTTGCTCGATACCATGTTGGTTCAGTTGCTTGGAGCCGACAAGGTGTATGCCGTTGAGGATCCGGGCTATCTGCGCCTGACGCGCATCTATCAGGCTATGGGTTGCGAAGTGCGTCATATCCCGTTGGACGGTGAAGGCGTGGACTTGAGTGCTCTGCAGAAAACCGGGGCGGATGTCCTTCACCTGATGCCGTCTCACCAATATCCGACCGGCCTTGTGACGAGCATTGCGCGTCGCTATGCCCTGCTGAGCTGGGCCGCCGAGCAGCCGGACCGGTATCTCATCGAAGATGACTTTGATTGTGAGTTTCGCCTTGCCGGCAAGCCGATTCCCGCGCTCGCGTCGATCGATGCCGCCCAATCGGTCATCTACACCAACACCTTTTCAAAAAGTCTGTCGTCGGCCCTGCGTTTGGCGTATATGGTCCTGCCTGATGAGCTGATGGAACGGTTTAGGCGCAACCTTGGTTTTTACGCCTCGTCGGTGAGTTCTGTTGACCAGGTCGCTTTGGCTCGTTTACTGGAATCAGGCGATTACGAGCGCCATGTAAACCGGGTCCGCGTTCGCGCTCGCGGGACACGCGATGGCCTGGCGTCGCTTGTACGGAAAGCGTTTCCAGCAGGGGAGGTCTCGATCGAGCATGCAGACGCGGGCCTTTACTGCGCCGTGGTTGCGGAGTGCGAAGCGGATGAAAGCTCTTTTACGCGGGCCCTCACGCGCTCGGGTATTCCGTTTATCGATATCAGTGACTGTTATTGGTGTGCCGATGGCGCATCTGTCCCTGAAAACTCAAGTCAAATTCTTGTTCAGTATGACGATCTGAGTCTAAAAGTGTTAAATACCTTGGAATTGCAGTTGATGGAGGATACTCTGCAACCTAAGTGAGTGGACTTTTGGCACTTTGGTGACCAGGCAGTTTTGTAACAAGCTATCTACCTGCGGTTTTGAAAAGCAGGATGACTGGTCTGCTCGGGATGTTCCAAAAAGTCTACTCACTTGCCGCGCAAAGCTTCCGCACGAGAAAAAATGGGGTTTTCAACAGGGCCCCGTCCAGTTCTTGGCAAGCTTTTGGTCAGTTGGGGAGGGCTGTTGAAAACTTGACAGTCCGTTCGACGCCATTTACGCTGCGTTCGCGCCATAGCGAGACCGGCTGGGTTGAAATTCGTGTTTTCCTGTGCCTATGAAGGATCTACTTTGTGACATATCGGCTTTTAGGTACTGGCGTTTGTCCCCTCAGGTCCGCGCTTTGTGTCCGCCGCTTCCACGGCCGGAAGAAGACCGGCAGCGATATGAACTCGCCCGTAACCCGACGGCTGCGGTTGCGCTCGGTTTTCCACTGTATACATTGGTTCGGACGAGAAACAAACGGACTTGCCCTGCCAGCATTAGGCAGCGGCTGTTCCTTGGTGAGCTCCCCAGGGAATCCGTGCTGGAAACGGAGCATGGGTTTTTGGTTACGTCTCCTCTACTGACGGCATTCATTATGTCGCGGCATCTGACGGATCTTCAGCTTCTTTTGGTATTGGCGGAGATGTGTGGCTTGTTTGCGGTGTGCGCTCTGCCGGCGGCACTTGAGGCGGAGCTTACGCGTGCAATTGATTCGGGCGCGATTTCGACAACGTTCGGTTGGGTGCGCTGCCCGTCCGAGGACGGTACCGCTTCAAATTTATGGCGTCGAGACGCTTTGGTTTTGGGCAGAGACCTTGACCGTTTTTGTTCAGATGTTTGCGGGATGCGTTACGGCAATAGATTTATGGCGGTAACGCAGCTCGTTCCATTGGGCGCCGCGTCGCCTTTTGAGGTCGAGGCGTATTTGTTGCTTGGACTGCCGCGATCCCTGGGAGGTGAAGGTTTTTGCGGCATAGAGCTCAATGTCGAAGTGACGCTAAGCACAAGTGCTCGAGCGATTGTGGGAAAGTCCCGTGTATATATCGACCTACTTCTGTCTTCGCCGGACGGCAGGCAACAGGTGGCCATTGAATGTCAGGGAAAGGCCTCGCACGGACGCGCAGGAGATGGCTTGCGTGACGCTGACCGCATGACGGCCCTTCAGGCCATGGGCTACGATGTACTTCTCCTGACACACAGACAGATATCCGATGAGGATAGATTCCGCGCGATCGTTAAGGCCGTATGCAGGATGCTCGATGCTGAATATCGTGATAAAAGCTCAGATGAGCAAAGGGCTGAGACATTACTCCGGTCTGAACTATTCGTTGACTGGACAAAATTGGGAGTAATCGACGGAAAGATGCCCGTTAGACACAAAACAGCTCGATCGTGGACGGCTGCGGTTCTAAGTGAGTAGACTTTTGGCGCTTTGGCGACCGGGCCGTTTTGCAACAAGTCATTTACCTGCGGCTTTATAAAGCAATATGGATGGTGTGCTCGGCAAGTTCCAAAAAGTCTACTCACTTAGTTTTTGACGAGAAACCGATGCCGAAGGCGGTCCTATTTCAGAGCGTTAACGAGTCCTCGAGACACAAAAAGGCCCGAACCATGCGGTCCGGGCCTCATCGAGCTAGAGATTATCTCTCAGGCGGTTGGCTTAGCCAAAGTAGCGCTTGAGCAGACCGGCGAAAGCCTTGCCGTGGCGAGCCTCGTCGCGAGCCATCTCGTGCACGGTGTCGTGGATGGCATCGAGGCCAGCGGCCTTGGCGCGCTTGGCAAGATCGGTCTTGCCGGCGGTGGCGCCGTTCTCGGCCTCAACGCGCATCTCGAGGTTCTTCTTGGTGGAGTCGGTCACGACCTCGCCCAGGAGCTCGGCGAACTTGGCGGCGTGCTCGGCCTCCTCGTGGGCGGCCTTCTCCCAGTACAGGCCGATCTCGGGATAGCCCTCGCGATGAGCAACGCGAGCCATGGCCAGGTACATACCGACCTCGGAGCACTCGCCCTCAAAGTTGGCGCGCAGGTCGGCAACGATGTCCTCGGAGACGCCCTCCATCTTGGCGACGCCCACGACGTGCTCGGCAGCCCACTCGAGCTGGCCCTCCTCCTGCTTCAGGAAGCGAGAGCCGGGAACGTCGCACTGGGGGCACTTGAAATCCTCGGGCAGCTGGTCGCCGTCGAACTCTTCCACATAACCGCAAACGGGGCAAACAAACTTCATAATTCGATCCTTTCGATCGATGGCGATGGTGCGCTCGTCCGGTCCCTTAAGGGCCCTCTCCGGACGTGCGTCTTGACGAGTTCTATTATCCATAAATGAGACCGAATGTGAAGCCTATTAGGAATGATTTTTAATAAAACAATTTTGGGCATGTGAAGATGTTGATTGATTAACGATTTGCAAGCCATATGCGGACGCCGATGAGTACAATCGGTCGAGCAAATGTTGACCTATCAACAAATGAAGGAGTTTCCTTTATGCATCTAGCCCGTCGTGCCTGGTGCCGAACATATCAGACGGCTTTTCGCATCGCATTGCCGATCCTGCCCTATACCGAACCGCGCATTTTGGAGCATGCCGAGGATGTGCCCGCGGTGCTTCAAAAGCGCTCGATCCAGAAGGTCCTTATCGTGACAGACCCTGGTATTGCTCGTTTGGGACTCACGGCATCACTCGAGCGTGCGCTTACGGCTCAGGGGATTGGCGTTACGGTCTATGCCGAAACGCGTGCGAACCCCACGGTCTCAAACGTGGAGGAAGCGGCGTCCCTGTATCGCGAGAGCGCCTGCCAGGCCATTATCGGCTTTGGTGGCGGTTCGGCCATGGACTGTGCCAAGGGCGTGGGCGCACGCATCGCACAGCCAAATAAGCCCATCAACAAGATGCGCGGGCTGCTGCGGATTCATCGTCGCCTGCCGCTGCTCATCGCCGTTCCCACCACGGCAGGTACGGGAAGCGAGGTCACGCTTGCGGCAGTAATTACCGATGACGAGACGCACTACAAGTACCCCATTAACGACTTTGTGCTTATCCCGCGCTTTGCGGTGCACGACCCCGAGTTTACACGTGGCCTGCCCGCCTCCATTACGGGGCAGACGGGCATGGATGCCCTGACGCATGCCGTCGAGGCCTTTATCGGCCGTAGCACCACGCCCTACACGCGCAAGATGGCGCGTCAGGCGGTCCAGCTCATCCACGACAATTTGCCCGAGGCTTATGAGCATGGCGACGACATGCGCGCTCGTCGCAATATGCTTTCGGCGGCGTATAAAGCGGGTGTTGCATTTACCCGCTCCTATGTCGGATATGTGCATGCCATCGCGCATAGTCTGGGCGGCCGATACGGAATTCCGCACGGCTTGGCCAACGCCATCATCCTGCCGCACATGCTTCGCGCTTATGGTGACGCCGCCGCCCCCAAGCTTGCCGATCTTGCTCGCATGGCCGGTATCGCGCCGGCTAACGCGCAGGACAGTCTTGCGGCCGAGGCCTTTATCGATTGGGTCGACCGCATGAATGCCGCCTTGGGCATTCCCAAATATGTGACGGGCATTCGCCGCTCCGATATTCCGCAAATGGCGGCCCATGCCGATGCCGAGGCCAATCCGCTATACCCCGTTCCACTTTTGATGGACCGTTTGGAGCTCGAGCGTATGTACGAGGTCGTCGCGGGTGGTATGTTTGAGGATGAGAACTAGGAGGGCCCATGAACACCGAGGAAATCGCGCGCATTGTCGGCGAACAGCGCGCCTACTTTAAGACGCGCGCCACGTTTGATGTCGATGCTCGACGTCGCGCCCTCGTGCGCCTGCGCGAGGCGGTGCGGGCACACGAGACCGATATTGCCCATGCGCTCAAGACCGATTTGGGAAAGTCGCATGACGAGGCCTATATGTGTGAGATCGGCACCTCGCTTTCCGAGATTCGTCATCAGATTGCGCATGTGGCTCGATGGAGCCGTCCGCGCCTGCGTCCGTGTGACCTCGCCAACGCCGTGAGTGTGTGCAAAACGCAAGCCGTGCCCTATGGCGTCACGCTCATTATGGCGCCCTGGAACTACCCGTTTTTGCTAACGCTCGAGCCGCTTGCCGGCGCCCTTGCCGCGGGCAATACCGTGGTCATCAAGCCGAGTGCCTATGCTCCGGCATCGAGCGCGGTGCTCAGGCAGATTTGCGAGGAAGCATTTGATCCGCGCCTAGTGACGGTCGTCGAAGGCGGGCGTGCCGAGAACGAGGCGCTGCTCGACGAGAGCTGGGACAAGATCTTCTTTACCGGTAGCGTTCCGGTCGGCAAGCTCGTCATGGAGCGCGCGAGCAAAAACCTCACGCCCGTGACGCTTGAGCTGGGCGGCAAGAGCCCCTGCATCGTGGATGCGACGGCAAACTTGAAGGTCGCGGCACGGCGTATCGCCTTTGGTAAATGGCTCAACGTAGGGCAGACCTGCGTGGCGCCCGACTACCTGCTGGTCGATACGCGCGTGCACGACGAGCTGCTGGGACTCATCAAGGAGGAGGCCCGTCGCATGTTTGGCGAGCACCCGCTCGACAACGAGGACTACGGTCATATTGTCAACGCCAAGCATTTCGCGCGCGTACGCGGGCTGATCGACCCCGACAAGGTTGTGCTGGGAGGCACGGCGCGCGAGTCGTCGCTCAAGATTGAGCCGACGATCCTAGACGGCGTGGCGCCTGAGGACGCCGTGATGCAGGAAGAGATTTTCGGTCCCATCTTGCCGGTGCTGACGTTTGAGAGCCTGGATGAGGCCGAGGCGTTTATTGCAGATCGTCCGACGCCGCTGGCCCTGTATATCTTTAGCCAGGATCGCGCAGTTCAGGAGCACTTTGTGCGCTACGTGCCCTTTGGCGGCGGCTGCGTTAACGACACGATCATGCACTTGGCTACGAGCCATATGGGCTTCGGCGGCATGGGTGCGAGCGGTATGGGCCAGTACCATGGCCGCGAGAGCTTCGATACGTTTAGCCACAAGAAGAGCATCGTGAACAGGGTAACCTGGCTGGACGTGCCGTTTCGGTATGCGCCCTACGCAAGCTGGAAGCACAAGTTCGTGCGTATGTTTGTGCATTAGAAAAGATCGCGGGTAATACGAACAAGTGTTCCTATTACCCGCATTTTGCGTTAGACTACTGCTATGGAGCACGGATGGGCCAACTCCCTTTAGAAGGGATTTGGTATGAACGTAAGCGATGTTATTTCGTTATTGGCGTTGTTGATCGCGGCTATCGAACTCGGCCTGTTTATCGGCCGAATGAAGTGGCCGCCCCCGCGTAAGCGAAGACGGCCACTTCTCACGATGAAAACGTGTATCGGAGTTGGCAAGACCCGCTGCCACGGGTGCCATCCGTGTCCCTATCTTATCTGCAAGCGTCCCGTCGCGCAAGCGTTGCGGCAAGCGATTGAAAGACGCAGACAGGATGAATTTGTGTCCGCACGGGCCCGTAGACTTCTCAATAAGGTTAAACGCCGGGTATTCCGGCCGGTAGAGGAGCTGCCATGTACGAGCCTTCACGTGTTCTTTTGTCGTTTCATATTGCAGGATTTCAGTATGCCGATGGCGCCTTGGTCTTGGGCGATCTTAAAGCGGGCGATAAGCTGACGCTGTGTGCCGAGCGCGATAATCCCCATGATCCCGAGGCGGTTGCGATCTACTACGGCAACACCAAGCTCGGCTATGTTCCGGGAAACGAGGCCGGCCCGCTGTCCTTGATGATGTATTACGGCCATGGGTACGTATTTGAGGCCCGTGTGCAACAGGTTGCCCCCGAGCGCAGCCCGTGGCATCAGGTGCGCGTTGGACTCTATGTGGTGGATGCTCGCTAATCGGCAATGGAGGCGGTCATGTTTGATGGCGATGGCCTGTTCGATCTGACGGACGACCCGTTTGAGTGGGATATGCTGCTCGACGATGATGAGCTAGAGCAGGACCGGAAGAAGCGGCAGGACAAGAACGCCCAGGGTGACGCGTCGAAAAAGAAAGACAAACACCGCCGAGGTCTGTTCGGCGGGCTCTTTGGCTAACCGACGCATCGCTGTGTCTGTATACTTAGCACGAGTTTGACGCGTTGCGAAATGAGGACATAGACGATGATGTGGTTTACCGCCGACCTGCACCTGGGCGATACGAATATCTTGCACGACATGGACCGGCCGTTTGGCTCGGTCGAGGAGATGAATCGCAAGGTCATCGATGCCATCAATGAGTGCGTGGCTGCGGATGACCGTCTCTACATCCTGGGAGACTTTACCTATCGTTTGCCCCTAGCGGATGCCGTGCACCTGCGCGAGTGTATCGAATGCAAGAACGTGACGCTCATCCGCGGTAACCATGACGGCGATTGGGAAGATCCGAACGCACCGCAGATTTGGGATGAGGTGCGCGATTATCTGGAGGTCGCTCCCGGTTACGCTAAGGGTCATCGCCTGGTGATGAGCCATTACCCCATGCTCAGCTGGAATGGCAAGGCGCGCGGCGCCATCATGCTGCACGGACATATCCATAGCAGGGGTGACCGCACCAACGCACGCAACCGCGATCGCGAGCGCCCCATTTTTCGCTACGATGTCGGCCTCGATGCCAACGACTACAAGCCCGTAAGCCGTGATCAGATCCTCGGCTTTTTTGGACTGTAATTCTCGAACCACGACACGAGCTACCGCAAAGGGGGCAGCCACCTTCGTGGTGGTTCTGGCGCCGTTGCCATTATGGCAGCGGCGCCTTTTTTGTCCGTGCGGCGCGGTAGAGTGTAGGCGGTTGAAATTTGCGTCCATCGAGGAGCTGCCATGAACGAGATCAAGTGCCCGCATTGCGGCGAAGTTTTTAAGGTCGATGCGTCCGGTTATGCGGATATCGTCAAGCAGGTGCGCAATGCCGAGTTTTCGCGCGACCTGGATGAGCGCGTGAAGGCGGTCCAGCGCGAGGGCGAGCAGGCACTGGAGCTTGAGCGCTCGCGCTCGACGGCTGCTTTGCAAAAGGCAGAGTCTCAGCGCGACGCTCAGCTTGTCGAGCAGAAGAACGCTGCAGCTCAGCAGCTGGCACAAGAGGTTGCCAAGCGCGACGCTGAGCTTGCCGAGCTGCGCGCCAAGCTCGAAAGCGCTGCCGCAGAGCGCGAGAGTGCAAGTCAGCGCGCGGCGGTTGAGGCCCGTTCCGATGCTCAAAAGGAGAATGCCGAGCTTCAGCGCGAGATCGACAATTTACGTGCGCAGTTGGGGCGCAAAGATGATGAAGCCAGGCTTGCCGAAGCGGCGGCACGCAATGCTGCTCAAAACGACCTGTCCGCGCGCGACGCTCAGATTGCCGAGCTGCAGGCCAGGATCGCCGCGGCGGACAAGGCCCAGGAGATGGCGCTTGCCGCCGCCGCGGCAGAGTCGCAGCGTGAGCTCGATGCCGCTCGCAGCGAGGCCGAACGCACACTCACAGACTACCGCGCGAAGGTGCAGGAGAAGTTTTCCGCCGCAAAGGCTCAGTCTGAGCAGGAGGCCGAGGGCCTGCGCGCCCAGCTGCGCGAGCAGGAACTGATGGCAAAAATGAACCTATCGGAGGCGGTCGCCGCGGCGGAGCGAGAGCGCGATGAGGCCCGCGCAAAGCTCACGAGCGAGTTGGCGGTGCGCGATTCGCGCGAGGAACAGGCCAGAGCAGCACACGAGCTCGAGCTTGCGCAGGCCAAGCGCGCGAGCGATGACCTGATTCGTTACAAGGATGAAGAGATTGAGCGCCTTAAGGACATGAAGGTTCGCCTGTCTACCAAGATGGTGGGCGAGTCGCTCGAGCAGCATTGCGAGACCGAGTTCAACCGTCTGCGCATGACGGCGTTTCCCAATGCGTACTTCGAGAAAGATAACGATGCGTCCGAGGGCACCAAGGGCGACTTTATTTTCCGCGAATGTGACGCGAGCGGCAACGAGGTCATTTCGATTATGTTCGAGATGAAAAACGAGAACGACGAGACCGCGACCAAGCATAAAAACGAGGACTTCTTTAAGAAACTCGATCACGATCGTCGCCAGAAAGGCTGCGAGTATGCGGTGCTCTGCACCCTGCTGGAGCCTGAGAGTGAGCTCTATAACGCGGGCATCGTCGACGTGAGTTACCGCTATGAGAAGATGTACGTGATCCGCCCGCAGTTCTTCATTCCCATGATTACGCTGCTGCGCAATGCCGCCATGGGTTCGCTGCGCTATAAGCAGGAGCTAGCGGAGTACAAACAGCAGAATATCGATGTCACGAACTTCGAAGCCAAGATGGAAAAGTTCAAGAATGATTTCGGTCGCAACTACGAGATCGCGAGCCGCAAGTTCCAAACGGCGATCGATGAGATCGACAAGACGATTAGCCATCTGCAGAAAACCAAGGAGGCGTTGCTGTCCTCCGAGAACAATCTGCGCCTTGCCAACAAGAAAGCCGACGATCTTACCATTCGCAAGCTCACGTGGGGCAACAAGACCATGAAGGCGGCGTTTGACGAGGCACGCGGGGCTGCGCCAGAGACAAACGATGAGCCAGCCGAGGCGGATTCGTATGAGGTCGAGGATGCCGAGTAGGGGATAGCGTATCGCGCAAAAAGCGGGGCCGCTGGCGATGTTGCCAGCGGCCCCGCTTCGTTTCGCCCCATTGCGCCCGGCTAGTCTTCGAGCAGGTCCTCGATAAAGCCGACACGGTAGTTCTTGAAGATGACCTCGCCGCCGTCTTGCGTGGCATCCAGGTCGACGTCGCCCATGATGCCAAAATCGTGGTCGCCATCCTCGTCGGCAAAGATCTGGTGCACGTGCCATACGTGCGCGGTCTTCTCGTCGGACTCATCGATGGAAAACATTGCGGCACTGCGGGCGTCTCCGTCGGTGAGGATCTCCTCGTGCTGCTCATGGTAGGCATCGAGGGCCTTTTGCCAGCGGATCTCGCTCATGCCCCAGTCGTCGTCGAGTTCGCCCAGGTCGCGAATGTGCTCGCGGGCGGCAAGGGTCACGCGGCGGAAGAGCGCGTTGCGCACCAGCAGGGTGCAGCCACGGCGGTCTTCCACGACTTCATCGATGCCCTGCGGCGGTGCGGCGTCGAGTGCAGCGGGGTTGCCGGCGTTCTCCCACTCGTCCACCAGGCTCGAGTCGACCGAGCGCACCACAAAGCCGAGCCACGAAATGATGTCACGCAGGCGCTCGTCGCGCTTCTCAATGGGCACGGTGCGGTCGAGCGAACGGTAAGCCTCTGCCAGGTAGCGCAGCAGAATGCCCTCGGAGCGGGCGATGCCGAGCTTTTGAATGTAACCCTTAAAATCGCTCGCGCTCTCCAGCATATCGCGCAGAACGCTCTTGGGAGAGAGTTGGTAGTCGTTTGCCCAGGGTACTTCCTGGCAGTACTTGTCAAAAGCGGCGTCGAGCAAATCATCGAGCGGTTTTTCGTACGTGACGTCCTGAATACGCTCCAGACGCTCCTCATACTCGATGCCGTCGGCCTTCATTTCGGCCATAGCGCGATCGCGCGCGGCACGCTCCTGTGCGCGCAATACCTGCTTGGGGTCCTCGAGCGTAGCCTCGACCATCGAGATGAGGTCCATGGTATAGGTCTCGCTCTCGGGGTCGAGCAGCTCCAGCGCGGCAAGCAAAAACGGCGAGAGCGGCTGATCGAGCGCAAAATCCTCGGGCAGGTCGACCGTCAGCGCGTAGTCGATGTCCGGCGCGGCGTCAGCCGGAGCGTCGGGTGCGGGCGGCACCTCGGTGCGCACGACGACGCCGGAGTCGATGAGCGTGGCGAAGATCTCGTCGGCACGAACCTCGAGCTTTGCCTTTTCCTCGGGTGTTTGCAGGCTTGTCTCGATGAGGTCGTGCACGCGGGCGCGAGCGTCGCCGCCCTGCTCGACCACGCTAATCACCATGGAGTGCGTGATGCGCAGGCGCGGCTTGAGTGTCTCGGGCTGCGTCTCGATCAGGCGCTCGAACGTCTGCTTGTTCCAGGTGACAAAGCCCTCGGGGGCCTTCTTCTTTTTAATCTTGCGGAGCTTTTTGGGGTCGTCGCCCGCCTTGGCCATAAGCTTGGCATTCTCGATCTCGTGCTCGGGTGCCTCGGCGATGACCATGCCCTCGGTATCGAAGCCCGAGCGGCCGGCACGACCGGCAATCTGATGGAACTCGCGGGCGCGCAGACGACGCATCTTGTAGCCATCGAACTTGGTGAGCGCGGTGAGCACCACGGTGTGGATGGGCACGTTGATACCGACGCCGAGCGTATCGGTGCCGCAGATGACGGGTAGCAGGCCCTGCTGCGCCAAGCGCTCGACCAGCAGGCGGTAGCGCGGCAACATGCCAGCATGGTGCACGCCGACGCCGCATCCGAGCAAGCGCTTGAGGATTTTGCCGAAGGCCGTCGAGAAGCTCGTGCCCTTGGCCGCCTCCTTGATGGCCTCGCGCTGCTCCTTGCTGGCAATGCCAAAATTGGCGAGCGACTGTGCCGTCGCAAGTGCGGCATCCTGGCTAAAGTGCACGATATAGAGTGGGGCCTCGTCGCGGCGTATGGCGAGCTCGACCGTGCCCTCGAGGGAGGTCGTCACATAGTCGTAACTCAGCGGAACAGGACGCGGGGCGTCGACGACCAAGTCGCAAGCAGCGCCGGTGTGCTCCTCGAGTGAGGCGGCGATGGCAGTGACATCGCCGAGCGTGGCGCTCATGAGCATGAATTGCGTGTGAGGCAGGGTGAGCAGCGGCACCTGCCAGGCCCAACCGCGATCGGGGTCGGCAAAGTAGTGGAACTCGTCCATGGCGACGCAGCCAACATCGGCATCTTCGCCCTCGCGTAGTGCGTCGTTGGCGAGGATTTCTGCCGTACAGCAGATGACGGGCGCCTTGGTGTTGATATGCGTGTCGCCGGTGATCATACCGACGTTATCGCGGCCGAGCACCTGCACAAGGTCGAAAAACTTCTCGCTGACCAGAGCCTTGATGGGGGCCGTGTAATAGCAGCGTTTGCCCTGTGCCATGCCCATAAAGAGCATGCCCAGCGCGACAAGCGACTTGCCCGATCCGGTCGGCGTGCCCAGAATGACGTGATCGCCGGCGGCTAGATCCATGAGGGCCTCTTCCTGGTGGTCCCACAGCTCAATACCGCGATCGCTCGTCCATTCAAAGAAGCGCTCGAAGGCCTGGTCGGGCGTGAGCCACGGTTCGGGCTCGCTGCCGTCCTCGGGCTCCCACCAGGTGGGGGAGAGCGCACCGAGTGAGCCGAATTCGGCTTCGGTTCCCGTGCCGCCCGAGAATGAGCTGGCGGCTCCGGCACCGGAGACGGTGCTGGCGGCGATATCTGTCGTGGTCTGTGCCATGTGTTTGCTTTCTCTCGCGATTGTCCGCCAACTATTATGGCGTAGCGTCGCATCGATGCGTTCGCAGGCAAGAAAATGCAGGAAATGGGCGTTCTGCCCAGCCGTTTAGTGTAGTCGCTAGCCAAGTGAGTAGACTTTTTGCGATATTGCGAGCACATGACTTTTGCGCAAGGGTTCTACCTGCGGTTTTATGTTTCGCTATGCGGGCTGTGCCTGGCTATTGCAAAAAAGTCTACTCACTTAGGTTTGAGGGCCGTTCGCTGGCGCCAATTTGCGCTTGTTTGCCGACGCCGCGACCATCAGAAGCCCCTAGGACTCTTGCGGCAGGCGCTTCTTGCCTTTGCGGGCGCGGTTTCTAAAGTTCTCGACGGCCTCTTCCATGCCCAGAGGTACATAGGTGAGCTCATCGAGGTTTTCGGGCAGGTAGCAGGCAAGGCTTTGCTCCTGCGCGCGGCCCGCCGCGAGCTGTTCATTGCTGGGCTGCGCGCCGGGTGTGGCGCAAATGCCATAGACGACGGCACCCATCTCGCGCGTGCGGCATTCGTACTCGGTCTCGGGATGCTCGGGATGGTCGCGGCGGACGTCGTCGCTTACCCAAAGCGTGTCGTAGCCGGCCGCGGCAAACTGCCCCAGGGCGTAGTCGCGCAATGGCTTACTGTCGGTTCGCAGTGTGACGGTGGCGCCGACTGAAAAGAGCGGGCGATAGAGCATTAGATGGTCGACATGGACGAGTCGTTTTTTGGCGTACTTGGCCTTGGGCTGCGGCGTGGGAAAGTTAATGGTAATGGCATCGAGCTCGCCTGCGGCAAACAGCTGCGGCAGCGATGCGGCGCCTCGGGGCAGGACGAGTGCGTTGGACAGCTCCTGCTCGCAGATTTTCTGTGCGGCATAGGCGATGCAGATGGGCTCCTGGTCCATACCGATAAAGAGGGTGTTTGGCTCGTGGGCCGCGCGCTCTACAAGGTACGTTCCCTTGCCACAGCCAAGATCCAGGTGAAGGTGTTCGAAGGGCTTGCAGCCAACTGGCGCGCAAGCCTCGCGCCAATCTCCGGCATAGGCCTCGGGGTTCGTCTCAATCGCATCGGCGTAGCGCTCCAGGCGCTCCTCGAGCACAAAGTTCTTAGGCGTGCGAACGTGGACGGCTCCCATGAGGCTCCTTGGTTATAAGTATGGAACGTATAGCTGCACGTTCCGTCAATGGGTTGAAAAAGGGTGGGCATGGTTTGCCCGAAAGATGCGGTGCGGCTCGGCGGCGAGTCGCCGATACCTACAGGCGCTTGAGAATCACATAGCGGTTGAGCTCGCCGCTGCGACCGTCGGCATGGAAACGCTCAAGCTCGCGCACGGGGACCTCGCCGCTCTTGTAGAACGTACGGACGCCGCGCACCAGGTCGGTGATCTGCTGATCATCAAAGTGATGGCAATAACGGTAGGCGTGACGGTCGTTTTGCCAGCCAATGAGGTGGTCGCCGGCTTCAAACTGCGCGGAATCGTAGCCCTCAAACGGCGGGGTGAGCTCGGCGCGGGCTTCGGCTCGAACGGCCTTGCGCGCCATGCGCTCGTCGTTCATAAACTCCCAAAAGCTGATGGCGATGATGCCGCCCGGGCGCGTCTGGCGTACCAGGGCGTCGAGCACGCGTACGCGGTACTCGCACGACGGCACGTGGTGCATAAAGCCAAAGCAGACCGAGATATCGGCGAGCGGGGCATCGAAAAGCACATCGGGCGTCTCGGCGGGGTTGAGCTTCATGAGGGCGTCGAGCGCATCGAGTTCCTGGAAGTGCAGGTTGGGAATGCGCAGGGCGTGGCCGTGGGCGTCTATTGCCAAATCTTGGCACGAGTCGACACCATAGAACTCAAACGGGCAGCTGGCATCTGCTGAGGGGTTTGCGCCGTCGACGCCCTTGGCGGCAAGTGCCCCGCCGGCGGCAAAGTTCTCGAATCGCATATTGCCGCAGGCAAGGTCGAAGACGCGGACGGGATGCTCGATCGTGGCCACATCGAGCTGCTCGAGCGCGATGTCCATGGTGCGCACCCAGCCGGGCCACGGGGCTTGGCGCGTATCGGAAAAGGAAGCGGAGTGCTCGCGATAGAACGTATTGTTGAGCTGGATGAGCGATGATGCGAAATCGCGGTTCACGGCGCGGAACTCCCTCCGATGGCGGTGCGGAATAAACAGTACGACCATACTACCGTTAACGCCGCAACGGGGACAACCGAGCTGTGGGTCATTGCTTTGTTTGGACACATTTCCGCAGCTCATATGTGCCCGCAACCGCCGGTTGTCAAAAATCTCACTAGAATAGGTGGCATGATTTTGGCGGTGGCGGATAGATTTTTAACTGTGCAAGGCGCCTTAAGAACAAAAACGGTCCGGCGGCACGGCTGGCATCGCATAGGAGGAACCATGAATGTAGAAACTGCTCAGCGGCTCGCCGACCTTCGCCGCAGCAAGGGCTTTAGCCAAGAAGGATTGGCGCGAAAGCTGGGACTGTCACGCCAAGCGGTCAGTAAATGGGAACGCGCGGAGAGCTCGCCCGATACCGAGAACCTGATTTCGCTCGCCAAGCTCTATGGTGTGAGTCTGGATGAGCTGCTCAATCCGAGCGATGAGATCGAGGACGATATCGAGTTTGAGAACGAGGACCGCGCCCGTCAGCGCGAGGCCGAGGCGGCGGAGCGTGCCCGTACCCACGAGGCGGCGGCACGCGCTACCGAGGCGGCAACGCAGGCGAGTGATGCTGCGGCCAAGGCGGCGCAAGCGGCAAGCTGGAGTGCACAGGCCGCCAATGCCGCTACGGCGCAGGCGACGAGTGGCGGTGCGGTTGGCTCGACTCCGGTGAAGGGCCCGTTCCAGTCGTTCCCGTATTGGGCTGTGTGTTGGCTGCTGTTCTTTTTGCTGATGTTCCCGTTTGGTGCCGGCCCCTTTGCCGCGCTGATCTTCTTTACGATTCCCATCTATCACTGGGTGGCGCGTGCACTCGATGGTGATTGGGCGCGCGGGGATATTCAGGTTGGTTCGGCACCGGTGACGGCTAGGACTCAGGTGCAGGATGCTTCCGCTGCGGTTGATGCTGGCGTGGCTACCGCGACTACCGCTGGCCCGATCGCCAAAGAGGGTGATGAATGATGAAGCTTTCGCATGAATCCAAGGTACGCTTGAGCGTTGGCATCGGAGCGTTCGTGCTCATCATCGGACTTGTCTTTGGTATTTCGCGGCTATTGGCTCATTCCGATATGGTGCGTACGACCGGTATTCTATCTGGCAATTTGTCTGATTTCGACGATATGTTTGACGACGATGATCTCTTGGATAGCGGTAACTATTCC
>UQQL01000003.1 GCA_900543275.1 uncultured Collinsella sp.
TACGAGCTTACTACGCGTCTCGTGGGCTCGGAGATGTGTATAAGAGACAGGCTCCCACTAAGAACCACGCCGTGTTCACCATCGCCGTGCCGACGACCGCCGGTACTGCTGCCGAGGTGACCATCAACTACGTCATCACCGACCCCGAGAAGGTCCGCAAGTTCGTGTGCGTCGACACCAACGACGCCCCTGAGGTCGCCGTCGTCGACCCCGACATGATGGCTTCCATGCCCGCCGGCCTGACCGCTTCTACCGGCATGGATGCTCTGACCCACGCCATCGAGGGCTACACCACCAAGGGTGCTTGGGAGCTCTCCGACATGTTCCACTTTGAGGCCATTAAGCTGATCAGCGAGAACCTGCGCGACTCCGTTGCCGAGGCCAAGTCTGGTCAGCCCGGCTCCGGCCGCGAGGGTATGGCTCTTGGCCAGTATGTCGCCGGCATGGGCTTCTCCAACGTCGGCCTGGGCATCGACCATGCCATGGCTCACACCCTGTCTGCCCACTACGACACTCCGCACGGCGTCGCTTGCGCCATGCTGCTGCCGATCGCCATGGAGTTCAACAAGCCGGTTTGCGCCGAGCGCCTGGCCAAGGTTGCCGTTGCCATGGGTGTTGACACCACGGGCATGAGCACCGACGAGGCTGCCGACGCCGCCATCGCCGCCGTCAAGCAACTCTCCGCCGACGTGAACATTCCGCATGTCTGCGAGGCCATGAAGGCCGACGAGATCGAGGTCCTGGCCAAGGACGCCATGGCTGACGCCTGCTTCCCGAGCAACCCGCGCGAGGCGACGCTCGACGACGTCATCGAGCTCTTCAAGAAGATCTGCCCGGCTGCCTAGCCCAGTTTGGTGGTCCTTCGCCCGTAGGCGTATGGTCTTTTGACTTGCTGCTGGCCCCGCCGTGCTACGCGCGGCGGGGCTTTTTGTGCCGCGCCGATGCCCCAAGATGGGCAAAACCAAGGCATGCTGCCCGCTGCGGATAGGTGGTGCACTTCTCAGCGTGCATTTTTGGGAGTATTCAGCAAGCTCTGAAAAATGCATAACGTTGTGAATGGGCCGCAGTGGCCCGCAGACGCCCATCGACAGCCCTTGTGGGCGGGCTATCGATGAGCGGAGGGGGCTGCCACCGCGTTTTTGGTTTGCGACGACCTGCAACACTGCTGTAACCGCGTCGCTTTGCCGTTTGCGATGGGGCTGACGGGGTCCACGGTGCTGAATACTCCGTATTTTGCACGGTCCAAGGTGGGGTACCCTGAGACGAAGCAAATAGATGCCTCATATTTATGCAGATACCGATAGGATTTATGCAAGATTGGGACTGTAAACCGAGCGCGTGCACAAAACCGGTGCGGGGACGTCTGGAGTCGGCTCGGTTTCTAGAGTATTGCACGTGCAGAAAGGTTAAAATCGGGGCTCGGTCTTAGTTTTACTTGGAAGGATGCATATGGCTTCTAATGTTGATGCTTCTCTAGAGGAGACGCTCTCCTATATTACTGACCAGTTGAAGACGCTGACTTCTATTGCTTCACCTACGGGCTATACCCGTGCGGCTACTGACTATCTAATGGAAACGTTGCGCGATATGGGCTTTGGCCCCGAGCGCTCCAATAAGGGCAACGTGTTGGTTGAGCTTGGCGGCGAGGGCGAGCCGCTCGTATTGGCGAGCCATGTCGATACCCTGGGCGCCATGGTGCGCTCCATCAAGGACAATGGTCGCCTGCGTCCCACGACGCTTGGCGGGCATCAGTGGTCTACGGCCGATGGCGAGAACTGCACCGTTTACACGCGCGATGGCAATGTCTACACGGGTGTGGTTCTCAATACCGAGCCTTCGGCGCATGTGGCCGATGAGCCGGTCAAGACCATCGAGAAGAACATGGAAATCCTGCTCGACGAGAACGTCGACAGCAAGGACGACGTGCTCGAGCTGGGCATTCAGGCTGGAGACATCATCGCTATGGATCCGCGCACCACGGTGACGGAGAGCGGCTACATCAAGAGCCGCTTCCTTGACGACAAGCTGTCCGCGTCGATTCTGCTGGGTCTGGCTCGCGCCGTTGCTGACGGCGAGGTGACGCTCTCGCGCAAGGTGTCACTGCTCTTTACCGTGTACGAGGAGGTCGGTCACGGCGGCGCCTTTGTGCCGGCCGACACGCGCGAGATGATCAGCGTGGACATGGGCTGCGTGGGCGACGATCTGGGCTGCACCGAGCGCATGGTTTCGATCTGCGCCAAGGATTCGGGCGGTCCGTACAACTACGACCTGGTGACGACGCTGTCCAACATCGCGCGCGAGCTTGAGCTCGACTACGCGATCGATGTGTATCCGCACTACGGCTCCGACGTCGAGGCTACGCTTTCGGCTGGTTACGACATTCGCCACGGCCTGATCGGTCCCGGCGTGTACGCGAGCCACAACTACGAGCGCAGCCACATCGACGGCGCGCGCAATACCTACGAGCTCGTTCGCGCCTACGTTCAGCGCTAGGGGAAGCGGTTCATAGCTTGGCTGACCAATTGCTCTAAGGCCCGATTGCTCGGGCCTTTTTTCAATTCAGTCCGTTTAGTATTATCCTGTATAAGATAAGTTATTTTAACGCGTGAAATACTTAACGAGGTGATGCGGCGCATGGATACATCGGAATACTTATCTATGGGTGATGCCGCCCGTCTACTAGGCGTCACAAAGGCTCGCATATCGCAACTGGCGGCATCCGGAACGCTCGCATGCAATACTGTGGGTGGACGGAAGATGGTTGAGTATAATTCCGCGATCGCCTATCAAAAGGTCCGCAAGCGAGGACGCCGTCCTGCGGCCGATGTGGGACGCAAGTTTACGCTGATGTCGGCCGACCATGAGGTCGCGCATGTCTCATTTGATCCGACGCGTGAGTTTCCCTTCGAAATCGCCGAGGTCCTCGATGCGCAACGAATGCCGTTTGGCACATGCTCGAGCTCTTCTCCAACGGTGAATAAGCGGGAGCTCAACGCGTGGTGGGGGCATCGGTCGGTGCCCGATGTTCGTCCTGGGCTTATCTCGCGCTACCGCGAGCTGGGAATTGCCAGTGGCATTGAGGTGCCGGTTCAGTGCCTGGGTCTCTCGCTTTCGGATTGCTATTGGCTGCGGCCGGCCGATTGCGCCGAACTCAAATGGCAAAACATCAATTATTTTGAGAACGAATTTGAGCGATCGGCGCCCGAAGAGCGTTCGGGTTGGCTGGAAGGCATCGGTCTTAAAAATCCTGATAACACGTCCGAGGGCGAGCTCCCTAAATCGTGGATGATTCGCAACGGTGTTCGCGTTCTGGTCAAGGGATGCGGCATGGACGACCAACGGCCCTTTAACGAGGCGGTTGCAACGGCTCTGCATCGTCGCTTGCTGTCGGAGGGCGAGTTTGTTCCTTATACGGTTGAGCGGATGTTCGATGGCCCTGCGTGCCTGTGCGAGGATTTTCTTGACGGCCGCGAGGAATACGTTCCGGCTGTTTACGTTAAGGGCGCACTTGGTGGCCAGCGGGGAAACTCGACATACGATCGATACTGTCGCTGCCTTGGCAAGCATGGTGCCGATGAGGCCGCTGTGAGAAGGTCTATGTCGCAGATGATTGTCTGCGATGCCCTTTTGGCCAACAGCGACCGCCATTGGCGAAACTTCGGCATCATCCGCAATGTCGACACCCTGGAGATAAAACCTGCTCCGCTGTTCGATAGCGGCAACTGCCTGTGGTACAACGTGCCAACTGCCGTGCTCGCAGCTGGGGAGTTTGGGTTTTCCGCTAAGCCGTTTGGGCCCGACCCTTCCGTCCAGCTGGCGCTTGCGGATTTGCTCGATTGGTTCGATTCATCGCGGCTCAACGGATTTGTTGATGAGGCGATCGAGATTCTTTTGCAGAGCAAATGGGCCACGGCGGAGGGTCGACTCGAGGCCATCCGCCGCGGCCTCGAGCGTCGCATAATCGAGGTTGGTGCCGCTGTTGAGGTACTTCGACACGTGCAGCGATAAACCCGCGGCTACTTAAGTGCGCCGGTCACGGTGCCGCCGCCCAGGACGATGTCGCCGCGGTATATAACGACAGCCTGGCCGGGGGCGATGGCGCGCTGCGGCTCGTCAAAGGTCAGCAACATTTGCCCGTCTTCGCCGCACGTAAGGATCGCTGCCTGGTCTTTCTGTCGGTAGCGGTACTTGGCGCCCACGCGGATGCCGCCGGCATCCAGCTCGGCCTCCATGCGGTCGGCAGGGGCGCTCCAGATCCAGTCGTTGGCCGTGAGCGCCGTGGCCGTCAGGTCCTCGGCCTCGCCCAGATGCACGGTGTTGTTAGCGGCGTCGACGCCCGTCACATACACAGGATGCGCCATCGCGACGCCCAGGCCTTTGCGCTGGCCGATGGTGTAGCGCAGCGCGCCGTTGTGGCGCCCGACCACGCTGCCGTCGCGCCACACAATGTCGCCCGGTGCAGCGGGATGTCCGCAGCGGCGCTCGATATAGCCCGCGTAGTTACCGTCTGGAATAAAGCAGATGTCCTCGCTTTCGGCCTTCTGGGCGTTGGTAAAGCCCTGCTCGGCGGCTATGCGGCGCACGTCGCGCTCTTTGTCTAGGCCTGCCAGCGGAAAGATCGTGTGCGCCAGGCGCTCCTGCGTGAGCGAATACAAAAAGTAGCTTTGGTCCTTTTTAGGGTCCTCGCCGCGATGCAGCTGCCAGGTGCCGTCTGCCGCCTGGCTTGTTTTGGCGTAATGGCCCGTGGCGATGTAGTCGCAGCCCATGTCCAGCGCTGCATCGAGCAGCGCGCCAAACTTAATGTGGCGGTTGCAGATAATGCACGGATTGGGCGTCAGCCCCTCCTGGTAGGCGTTCATAAAACGCTCGACAACGTTGCGGTCGAAGGTTTGCTGCAAGTCGAGCACGTGATGGGGTATCCCCAGGCGCTCGGCGACGGCCTTTGCATCGGCGATGTCGTGGTCGACCTTACTCATGCCCGTGGCGGGATCGGGCGCGGGGCAGGTGAGGCGCATGGTGGCACCGACACATTCGTAACCCTGACTTTTGAGCAGATACGCGGTCACGCTGGAATCGACGCCGCCGCTCATGGCGACGAGCACGCGCTTGTTGTGCATGAGGAGGTTCTCCTTGGTGGCATGTGGCCAAAAAAGAAAAGCGGCGCGGGAGGCTGGTTCCGCGCCGCAGACATTGTAGCAAGTTCGGACGTCTCGTGGGGCATCCTGTTGGGATGAGGTCAGACTGCCAGAAGAGAGGGGAGACCGGCGTGCCTTGGACTCGTTCTAAGAACGAGAAGCTCTAGTCCTGGAAGAGCGCCGTGGACAGGTAGCGCTCGCCGGTGTCGGCGAGCAGCGCCACGATGGTCTTGCCTTCGTTCTCGGGGCGCTTGGCCAGCTGCAGAGCGGCCCAGACGGCGGCGCCGGACGAAATGCCCACGAGCACGCCTTCCTTGTGGCCCACGGCGCGGCCGGTGGCAAAGGCATCGTCGTTCTCGACGGGGATGATCTCGTCATAGACCTGGGTATCGAGGACGTCGGGCACAAAGCCGGCGCCGATGCCCTGGATCTTGTGCGGGCCGGCCTGGCCCTTAGAGAGCACCGGGGAGGTGGCGGGCTCGACGGCGACGACCTGAATCTCGGGGTTCTGCTCCTTGAGGAACTCGCCCACGCCGGTCACGGTGCCGCCGGTGCCAACGCCGGCGACGAAGATGTCGACCTTGCCGTCGGTGTCGTCCCAGATCTCGGGGCCGGTCGTGGCCTTGTGGATGGCGGGGTTGGCGGGGTTCACAAACTGGCCGGCGATGATGCTGTTGGGGGTCTCCTTCTGCAGCTCCTCGGCCTTGGCGATGGCGCCCTTCATGCCTTTGGAGCCGTCGGTGAGCACGAGCTGTGCGCCGTATGCCTGCATGAGCTTGCGGCGCTCGACGGACATGGTCTCGGGCATAGTGATGATCACCTTGTAGCCGCGGGCCGCCGCCACCGAGGCGATGCCGACGCCGGTGTTGCCACTCGTGGGCTCGATGATGGTGTAGTCGCCACCGCGCACGAGCTTGCCGGCCTTCTCGGCCTCGTCAATCATGTTCTTGGCGACGCGGTCTTTGACGGACCCGGCGGGGTTGAAGTATTCCAATTTGACGAGCACACGGGCCTTGAGGTCCTCGTCGGCCTCGAAGTGGGTGAGCTCCAGAAGCGGGGTGTGGCCGATAAGCTGATCGATGGACGTGTAAACATTGCTCATGGTGAACCTCCAAAGTGTTCAAATGACTGGATACCGTGTGGTTTTACGGTGTGTGTGGCAGCGAAACCCACAAACCTTATAGGTTGTTCGTTTTGCTGTTGGCAAGCATAGTAGACACCAAAGCCTAGTAACGCAATAGGAAATAGAAGATTATTACGAGTCGATTAACCATCTTGACGGGAATAGGTATTTTCAAAACCAATTTTTCGGCTAGAATTTCTACGAATTAAAAGACCGAAAGGCAGCTATATATATGTTGGTTTCCACAAAGGGCAGATATGCCCTGCGCGTTATGGTCGACCTGGCCGAGCACCAGGCGACAGGCCGTATCCCGCTTAAAGAGATTGCGGCGCGTCAGGGTATTTCGGAGAAGTACCTCGAGAATATTCTGGCTACGCTCGTGCGCGCCAACATGCTCTCGGGCATGCGCGGCAAGGGCGGCGGCTATGTGCTCACGCGCCCGCCCGAGCAGTACACGGTGGGCGAGATCTTGCGCCTGACCGAGGGCAGCCTGGCGCCGGTCGCCTGCCTGGATGGCGACTGCAAGGGTTGTTCGCGCTCTGACGAGTGCCCCACGCTCGACGTGTGGAAGAACCTGGACAAGCTTATCAACGACTACCTCGACGGTGTGACGCTCGATCAACTTGTCGCTCCCAACGAAGGCTACGACTACGTGATCTAGCCCACCTGCCATTTGGGGACGGGGTGGAAATGGCAGATTCTCTCGCCCTTTGAGACTTGGCAAATAAGAAGGCCGCCCATTTTTGTGATGGGCGGCCTTCGTTTTGGGCTGTTGAGACGGGCGCGGCCGGAATGGCCGTTTTAGCCCTCGGCGATGCTGTCGAGGATGCTGCGCATGATGGACACCAGGATGCTGCCCATAAAGGCCGATCCAAAGCTGGCGATGGAGATGCCCGCGCCCAGCAGATTGACCGACAGATAGCTGGCCAGCTCGAGCATAAAGCTGTTGACTACGAGCTGAAAAATACCCAG
This sequence comes from uncultured Collinsella sp., assembly GCA_900543275.1. Lineage (GTDB taxonomy): Bacteria > Actinomycetota > Coriobacteriia > Coriobacteriales > Coriobacteriaceae > Collinsella. Next base: position 7,231 of record UQQL01000003.1, read on the forward strand.
CGTAATGATCGTGAGCGGCAGCGAGATAACCGTCAGGAACGGCTTGACGAGCGAATCGACGATGTTCAGGAACAGTCCCACGAAGGCAAAGCAGACCCAGGCGTCGGCCATGCCGAAGGGCTGAATGCCGGGGACGAGAAACGTTGCGATCGCGATGGCGATTGAGGTCAAAAGCCAGTTGAGCATAAAGCGCATGGTGTGAATCCTTTCTTGCGCATGGCGTGGTGAGGGAGCGTGAGAGGCACATGCCTTTGCAACTCGGACAGATGCTCGGGCACGGCTCTGTTTGGGCGCCCATTGTCTCAGATATTCGTGGAGCTTGCGTGCGCATTCGGTTTCAAAACGGCGTTCGTCCTAGAAAACGCGCCGCTGGCAGAGAGTTTTGTCGCTTTAGTTTGGTGGTGTGCTAAACTGCTACGGGCAAAAGCCACAGGCGTTGCCCTATTGCATAGAACGGGCGAACGATGCCCGATGTCAGTATCAACTTCGATGCCTTATGGCGGGTTTGGCGGTGATCGATGAATATCGAGAACATGTTTGACAAGCCTGATGTCAAGCAACTGGTCCACGCATTTAGTCTTTTGGATGACGAGAAGGATATCCAAGCGTTTTTGACCGATATCTGCACGCCGCGCGAGATCTGCGATCTTTCGCAACGTCTGCAGGTTGCGCGCTATCTGGATGAGGGCGAGCCTTATGTTGAGGTTCAGGCCCGCACCGGCGCTTCGTCCACTACGGTGAGCCGCGTTTCAAAGGCGCTGAACGGCGAGTACGGCGGCTATCGCAAGATCCTCATCAAGCTGGAGGATGGCGAGTAGGCCAGCGACAACAAACGAATTGTGCAGAACCGTCCCTTCGGGGGCGGTTTTTATATGCCCGCAATCGGCTGGTGCGTTGGGGTCAGGTTGCTTTGCACCAAAACATGGAGCTGAGGTAGCAATCTGTCCGCGTGGGCGGGTAGGATGGAAGCATTGAATATTGCGAACGGTTTGAGTGGAGGACCATGCCTGTTCGAATCTATACCACCAACGCCGGCGCGGATTTGAGCGATGCCGAGGCGGCGCTGCTTGCCGACCTTATTGCCCGCCACGGGCGTGCCGTGCTGCTGGCGCCAACGTTTGCCGAGCTCGACCTGTGCCGTCATGATGCGGCGGAAGCCGGCGTTTCGCTGGGTATTGACTACAAGACGCCTACATCGTGGCTTCGCTCGCTTTGGGAGCTTTTGGGCGACGGGCGCGGTTTCGTCGACAACCTGCAGCGCCAGATGCTGTTTTCGGACATGGTAGCGCGTCTCGACGACGCCGACCTGCAGCCGCTTTCGCGCAGCCAGGGCACGGTGCGTATGCTCGCGCGTATGGCTCGCGATGTGCTGCCGGGTGTGGCAGGGACAGGTGCCGAGCGTTGCTGCGACAACGTTTGCAAGCCCAAGCCCAGAAGCGACGCCGAGGCTCGCGTGTTTGAACTTTTGTGCGCCTATGCGCGCGGTTTGGACCGTCGAGATATGGTCGAGCCCTGCGAGGCGGCTGACATTATGGCCGGCGCTTTGGCCGACAACCTGCCGGGGTGCGCCCGCGCCGTTTGCGTGCGCGGCGTCACGTCATTTACGTATAGCCTGCTCGAGCTGCTGTCCGCCGTGGCAAACAACGGGGGAGAGGTTGTCGTGCTGCTTGCCCGCGAGCAAGCGGCGATGCGCGAGGAGCTTGCCGCGGCATTTGATGTCCGCGGTGTGCTGTTTGAGATCGCGCCGCTGGACGAGGATGCCGGCGCTCCCGCGATTGCTCCAAAGTCCGTCGCACGTCCTGCCTTTGTGGAAGTCGCCGGGCCCCATGCCCGTGCCCGTGTCTATGCGGACGTCATCGATAAGATGGTGAAAGCGCGCAAGGAGTCCAAGGTCAACGATGCCGCCTCCGCACCCGTCGATCCCGTGCGCGTACTCGTGGTGTCCGCCCGGGCACCCCAGCTGTTCGGCGAGCTTGCCGCTCGTTTGGCGGCGCGCCACGTTGCTGCCGAGACGGCCGAGTTCACGGCGTTTTCCCAATCCATTGCGGGCAGGCAGTTCACGGCGCTCGCCAACCTGATCGAGCGTATGAAGGCCGCCGACGAAGGGGCAGCTTCTAAGACTGAGTGGTGGCCCGCTCCGGAGCTTACCGACTGGATTTACAGCCCGCTTTCGGGTGCCGACGCCGCCAGCGCGCGCACGTTCGACAAGAATATGCGACTGTCGCGCAGCAAGACCACTGCGGGCGTCAAGAGCCTGCTGCAGAGCGTGCAGGGCCAGGTGAGGGGCGCGCGTAAAGCGGCGAGCGACGAGAACTGGTTTAAGAGCGTGCCGTGCGTGATCTCGGACGTGTTCCAGGCGCTGTGGCGCGACAAACCCGTGACGGCGCTCAAGGCCATGCTTGCCGTTGCCGAGGCACTGCCCGATCGCGCACTTGGCGGTCTCGACGGTCAGGCCCGTCGCCAGGCGGAGGTGGCCCTGCTGCGCCACGTCATCGACATCCTTATGAATGGCGCCCGTGCGCTCGACGTGTCGCAGGCCGCGACCGTGCCCGTGCTCGATGACATTCGAACCAAGGTGGACAAGCGTAGCGCCGCCTACGATTACGAGACCTACGAGGTTGACCGTGCGCCACGCGCCCAGGTTCGCTTTGCTTCGCTTGCCGATGCGGCGGCTCTGCGCCCCGGCAGCTACGATGCCGTGCTGTTTGCCGACGTCGACCTGGACAGTTATCCGCTCTCACATGAGGAGGGCCCGCTGGCAACGCTGACGGCAGAGTTAGATCGCAGCGGTGTGACGCTTGAGCCTGCGGCCTTGCTGCGCGCACGCTTTGGCCGCGCGATACAAGCGTCGCGTGGTCCGGTTACGCTCGCCCGTGTGACCCACGATCGTCAGGCGCGCGAGTGCTATCCGGCGGCCGTGTGGACCGAGTTGCGGGCGCATGCCGAGGCCGCTAACGATGCTAAGGCCGCTGACGCCGACAAGGCCGCTGACGACGCTAAGGCCGTTGGCGCCGACAAGGCGAAGTGTGTGGGTGAGGGCGATATCGTAAGGGACTTCGATCCCGCGGCAGGCGAAGGTCTTAGGCGCGAGCGCGTGACCTGCGAAGCTCCTCAGCATCTGAGCGATGAAGCCATTCCGTATTTGGTCCTGCGTCGTCGCGATGGCGAGGGCGAGGATGCGCCGCTGGTGCCGCGCCTGACGTCTGCCTCGCAGATCGAGGCCTATTCGACCTGCCCGCTATGCTGGTTCGTCTCGTACCGCGTGAAGCCCCAGTCGATCGACGCTGGCTTTGGCAATATGGAGAAGGGCAACTTTGTCCACGACGTGCTGGAACACTTGCATGCCCGTCTGCCCCAGGAGGGCATGGAGCGCGTGACACCCATGAATCTGCCACGCGCGAAGGAGCTGCTGCGCGAGGTCTTTGACGAGACCTTGGCCGAGCATGCGGGCAAGCGCGGTACCGAGGGCCCGCTCGTGCCGCTCTCCCCGGTGGAGGAGCGCCAGGTGGCCGAGATTTTGCCGCAGCTGGAGGGCGTTCTTGCCTACGAGTCCGAGGCGCTCGCGCCCTTCGCGCCGCGCTACCTGGAGTTTGCGTTCAACGAGCTCCAGGTCGAGTATGCCGGCTGGCCGCTCGGCGGGCGCATCGACCGCGTGGATGTGGATGCCGAGAATCGCGCCGTGGTAATCGACTACAAGCATCGCACGGGCGTTGAGGAGTTTAAACTCGCCGACCCCACGGTGCGCGACGAGGAATCGGGCGAGGCCGCCATCGACGACCCGCGGTGGCTGCCGCCCCATACCCAGACGCTTATCTATGCGCAGGCTATGCGCCGGGCGCTGGATCTGGACACCCGCGCGGCGCTCTATTTTTCGACCAAGGGCGGCAAACCGGCGCTGCGAGGCGCCGCGAGTGCCGAGCTGCTCGAGGAGGAGCGTGGTGACGGCCGCATCCCGGGGCTTAAGAAGGGCTTTCCCGGCGAGGGCGGCAGCATGGACTTCGACGCCCTGCTCGATCGCGTGGAGGACGGCATCGCCGAGCGCCTGCGCGAGCTCGAGGCGGGCAACGTTGCCGCCGTCGACCCGGCGTCGACGCAGGCCGCGCATGCGCGCTGCTCGTATAACCACGAAGGAACGTTTGTAAGGAGGGACGTGTAGACCATGGATCTTTCGACTTTGATGCCGCAACAACTGCAAGTCGTCAAAACGCTCGACCGCCCGCTGTTTGTCTCGGCAGGTGCCGGCTCGGGCAAGACCTTTACCCTCACGCGCCGCATCGTCTATGCGCTCTCGCCCGAATCCGGTCCGTTTGTCGAGCATCTGGATCAGGTGCTCGCCATTACCTTTACCAAAGATGCCGCGGCCGAGATTCGCGACCGCGTGCGTCGCGCGCTCATCGACGAGGGCATGGACGAGGAAGCCCTGACCGTCGACGATGCGTGGATCTCGACCATTCACGGCATGTGCTCGCGTATCCTGCGCGCACATGCGTTGGAGCTGGGCATCGATCCCGAGTTCACGGTGCTCACCGATACCGACGAGCTTATGGACCAGGCTGTTGAGCATGTGCTGGCCCGCGCGACGGCGCCCGATGCCGCCCCCGAGCTCGCCGCTTCGCTTAAGGCCCTCTACGCTTGGTATCCCATGGCGGGCGAGGGTGGGCCGTTTGGCGCCGGTACCACCATTAAAGGGCTGGTGCGTGAGCTGCTGGAGCTCTCGAGCCAGCTGCCGGGCGGTATGGACGACGTGTGCGTGGCGCGCGGCCAGGCCGATACCTCGGCACTCGCCGATGCCTATCGTGCGGCGCTGGGCGCAAGCAAGGCCGCGACCGAGAAAGCGCAGGTGGCACTCGATGCCATCGACGCGTTTGAGGCGAGCGGCAAAACCATGGAGGATGCGGCGCGACTCATGATGTCGTGCAGCATGCCTCGGGCGAGCAAGGCGTTTCCTAAGGAGCAGGTGGAGCTGCTCAAGGCCGAGGCCGCCGATGCATTTATCAATATCGTGCTGGCCTGCGGTGGTCCCGCGCTCGATGCGCTGGTGGGGCTTGCTCGTGCTGTGGAGGCGGAATACCGCGCGCTCAAGGCTGACCAGTCCGCGCTTGATAACAACGACCTGCTGCGCATGGCGTACGAGGCGCTGCGCGATTATCCCGCCATCCGAGCGGCCTATGAGGGTCGCTTTAAGATGGTCATGATCGATGAGTTCCAGGATACCGACCAGATGCAGGTTGACCTGATCCGTTACCTGACCGGCGCGGGTGAGCGTGCGCTGTGTACCGTGGGCGATGCGCAGCAGTCGATTTATCGTTTCCGCGGCGCCGAGGTCGAGGTGTTCCGTCGCCAAGAGCGCAAGGTGGGCTCGACGGCGGCATCCGAGACGGTCGACACGCTGGATGTCCCCGCCGGCGAGCTCGTCAAGCTCGTGCGCAACTTCCGCAGCCACGACGAGGTGCTGCGCTACGTGGCACGCGTCTTCGACGGCGATGACGGCGGCCTGATGCAGGGCTTTTTGGACCTTGAGGCGAGTGACGGCCGCAAGGACACGCTGGTGGCAGACGCCTCGCGTCGCCAGGCGCTCTTTGTTGCCGGCGGCAGTACGCAGGAGCGCACACAGGCCAAGGCCCGCGCGATCGCGGAGCGGTTCCGCGCGCTTGCCGATGCCGGTCAGCCCCAGGGCGGCATGGTGCTGCTGCTGGGCCGCATGACCAATGCCGATGTTTACGCACAGGCGTTTCGCGACCAGGGGCTCGACTGCGTCATCGCGGGCGGCTCGGTCTTTGCCCAGGCTGCCGAGGTCCAAACGGTGCGTGCCCTGGTGTGCGCGCTTGCTAACCCGGCCGATACGGCGCAGGGTCTTATGCCGCTGCTGGCCTCGCCGATGTTTGCGCTCGGCGCTCAGGAGTTCCTGGCGCTGGCGACCAAGCTGGACGACCAGACGGGGGAAACCTCGCGCCGCAACATCGACGTGGGCATCATGAGCGATTCCGATGTGCCGGGTTTGCAAGACTTGCCGCTCGTGACGCGCGCCCGCGAGGTGCTGCGGTATGCGCTCCGTCGCGTGGGCCGCGATTCGTTCGCCGCCATCGCGCGCGACGTGGTCAACGCCTCCGGCTGGTTTGTGCGTCTGGCACAGCGTGGTCCCGAGGGCAAGGCCATTGCCGCCAACGTGCTCAAGGCGCTCGACGCCGTGGCCGAGGCAGAGGCCGAGCTCGGCAACTCGCCGCGCTCCATTGCGCTCGCCTTCGACCGCTTCTTGGCGGGCAAGGAGGCCCCGGGCGCGCTCAACGAGGAGGGCGACGGCGCGGTACGCATCATGACGGTGCATGCGTCCAAGGGTCTGGAGTATCCGGTCGTAGCGGTTGCCGAGTGTTTTGGCGTTCGTAAGTCCTCGGGTGCGGCACAGATGGGTCGCGTCGAGGGCGGGGCGCAGATCGTGGCGCTGCCGGCACGCTTCGACGGCGTTAAGCTCGCCGACGGAACCTTTGTGAAGGGCGACGACGTCAAAAAGCAGTTTGAGCATGCGTTTAAGGGCAAGGGCACGTCGTTGTGGCTGCCGCCAGAGCTCATGGAGGACGTCTGTGCGACGGGCTCTCCCGCCGAGGCATTTGCCCGCCTGCGCGACGACGACCTGCAGCTTTCGCTCGAGGAGCGGGCCCGCTTGCTCTATGTTGCCATGACGCGTGCGCGAGAGCTGGTGATCTTGGCGATGGATGCCGGCGTGAGCCGTGGCAAGGTGACGGCGCCGACCTTCGACGTTGAGACCGATCTGACCTATGACGTGCTGCGTCGTATTCTGCCTACCGACGCTCTGGACATGCCGCAGCTCGATGCCGACCGCCTGGTGTTCGACAACTCCCAGCCGGGCGACTACGAGCTCATTTCGCTCGCGGACTTTTCCTTTGGCGAGCAGGCGTTTGAGGCCAACGCTTCGCTGGATGCCGAGGGCAGGCTTGTCCGCGGCGATGCGGAGCCGGAGGGTGCCGGTGCAGATGCCCGCGTCGCCGTTCCCGGTCCTGCCGACCCCGAGCCCGATGCGTTTGAGCTCGTGTATCCCCAGGCGGTGGGCGTGCGCATGGGCACCTGCCCGTATCCGGCGCGCGATTCGTACAGCTACTCGTCAATTGCCGCGGCGCTGCATGCCGAGTCCGAGGACCGAGCCGCCGAGGCGCATGTGCCCATGGACGAGGCTGGCGATGATGCGGAGTCGGATGGTTCCGAGATGACGGATGCAGGCGTGGCCGCCGTTGAGCCCGCCGGCAACCCCATGGCGCTGGGCTCGGCGTTCCATGCCGCCTGCCAGTGGCTGATCGAGATGGGTGCCGATGCGCTGCCCGCTGAGCGTGCCGATGCGCTGGCGCGCCTGTGGTGCCTGACGCCGGAGCAGCGCGAGCGCTTCGACGTTGCCCTGGACCGCTGGCTCAAGTCGGCTGCTCGTGCCGACCTGCTCGCGTGGCCGTGCGTTCGCGCCGAGGTGCCGTTCTTCTCGCTGGGCTGCGAGGACGAGGACATCGCCCGCTACGGTGCATATGCCGAGGGCGCCATCGACGCTTTGGCGACGAACCCGGCGGATTCGTCATGCGCGCTGGTCATCGACTACAAGACGGGCGGGACGCCGGACGAGACGCCGGAACAGCTGCAGGAGAAGCACGCCCTGCAGGCGCGCGTTTACGCTGATGTTCTGCACAAGGCGGGCTTTGAGGCCGTGACCGTCAAGTTCGTCCGTGTGGAGCAGCTGGATCCAACCATCTTCGTCGAACCCGCCGAACCTCAAGTAGTCACCTACAACCTTTAGCCCTCAGATAACTTGCGGTGGAATACGGACTGTTCTGGCCAAAAAAGCCGCCAAACAGTCCGCATTTCACCGCAACTGCGTGAGTAGCCGTGTGGGTTTGGCTAGGTTCGGGTGCTGTCCGTGCCGTGGGGTAAAATCGTTCAGTCAGAACACGAACCCGCATCGGAGCTCATCACATGGCATTCGTCCATCTGCACAATCACACTGTTTTCTCCATGCTCGACGGCGCAACCCGTATCCAGGATATGGTCAATCGCGCCGTAGAGCTGGGCATGCCCGCCGTCGCCATTACCGACCACGGCTACATGTATGGCGTGCCCGACCTGGCGCTGGCCTGCGACGCCGTCAACCACAACACGCCTGAGTACAAAACCTGGAGTCACGACAAGGCCTTTTTGGAAAAGGATCGCCGCGACGAGCTGGTGGAGCCCGATCCCGAGGAAAACCCGCGCGAGCATGCCCAGTATGTGAAGGACATGGCCATGTGGGACGAGAAGGGCAACATCGACGAGCTCAAGCCGCCTCTGGTCATCAAGCCCATCTTTGGCTGCGAGGTCTACTTTACGCCGGACGAGACCCTTGCTCGCGACCATAAGCCCGAGCTCTACCACATGATCCTTCTGGCCAAGGACCAGGAGGGCTACGTCAACCTGATGCAGACGGTCTCCGAGGCAGCCGTGCAGGGCTTTTACTACAAGCCCCGCGTGACGCTCGACAACCTGCGCCGCCACGCCAAGGGCATGATCTGCACCAGCGCCTGCATCGCGGGCATCATTCCCAAATACATCGACCGCGGTGACATGGAGGGCGCCATCAAGTGGGCCGAGACCTTCCGTGATACCTTCGAACCTGGCGACTTTTATATCGAGATCCAGGAACACGGCATCACCACCGACAACGGCCTGACCGATGAGCAGATGGACCGCACGCTCATTGACATCGCCAAACAGGTGGGCGTCAAGGTTATCGCCACCAACGACTTCCACTACCTGCGCCGCGAGGACGCGCCCGTGCAGGACGTCATCATGTGCATTGGCATGAACGCCAAAGTCGACGACCCCAACCGCATGCGCATGACTGGCTCGGAGTTTTACATGAAGACCGAGGAGGAGATGCGGGCGATGTTCCCGTATTGCCCCGAGGCCTGCGACAACACGCTCGAGATCGCCGACAAGTGCTACGTCGAGCTGGACTGGGACTCCATCATCCTGCCGCGCTTCCCGTTGCTCGACCCCGGCGAGACGCACGAGAGCCAGTTCCGCCGCGAGTGCGAGAAGGGTCTGCGCCAGCACTATGGCGACGACTGGGCCACGCGCGAGATCGGTGGCGTCAACATCAAAGAGCGCTTTGAGTACGAATACAAGGTCATTTGCGACAAGGGCTTTGCCGCCTACTTCCTCATCGTCGCCGAGTACGTGCAATGGGCCAAGGACAACGGCATCGGCGTCGGCCCCGGCCGTGGTTCGGCCGCTGGCGCTATCGTCGCCTACGCTATGAACATCACCGCGTTCGACCCGCTCGAGAACGGCCTGATGTTCGAGAGGTTCCTGTCCCCGCAGCGTACCGAGATGCCCGATATCGATATGGACTTCGACGATGAGCGGCGCCTCGAGGTCGTGGAGCACGTTCGCCAGCTCTACGGCCCCGAGAAAGTCACCCACGTCATCACCTACTCGACCATTAAGGCCAAGCAGGCCATCAATGACGCCGCTCGCGTCCTGGACTACCCGGTCTACATGGGCCAGCGTCTGTCCAAGATGGTCTCGAGCGACCCCAAGGTCAAGCTCAAGCAGGTGCTCGACAAACAACCCGGCAAAGAGGATTTGTTTAACCCCGACTTTGCCGAGGCATATAAAAAGGACGACGACGCCCGCCGCATCATCGACACGGCGCTCTCAATCGAGGGCCTCACCCGTGGCGAGGGCGTGCACGCGTGCGCCGTTCTGATCTGCCGCGACCCCGTCAACGAGCACGTGCCCACCAAGCTCGACACCAAGGGCGGCGTCGAGATTACCCAGTACGAGGGCCATACCGTTGCCGACATGGGCCTGCTCAAGATGGACTTCTTGGGCCTGCGCACGCTGACTGTTATCTCCAAGGCCAAGGCAAACATCAAAAAGAACTTCGGCATCGACATCAAAGAGGAAGAGATTCCTTTTGACGACCCCGAGATCTTTAAGCTCATGGGTTCCGGCCACACCGCCGGCGTCTTCCAGGTCGAGTCCGCAGGCATGACGGCCACGATCAAGAACATGAAGCCCACCGAGTACAAGCACGTCGTAGCATTGATCGCCCTGTACCGCCCGGGCCCGCTGGGCGCCGGCATGGTTTCGTCCTACATCAACCGTATGAACGGCAAGGAGCCGGCGGTCTCCTACGACGACCGCCTGGACGACATCCTGGGCGAAACCTACGGCACCATGGTCTACCAGGAGCAGGTTATGCTCATCTCCGTCGAGATGTGCGGCTTCTCCAAGGGCGAATCGGACTCGCGTATCCGTAAGCCCGTGGCTAAGAAGAAAATCAAGCTGCTCACGTCGACGGTGCTCCACTGGGAGGATGGCTCCGACGAGACCACCTACGACCACTGGATGAACGGCGCCATCAAGAACAACTATACGCGCGAGGTCGCCCAGAAGATTTGGGACGATGTTCTCGAGTTCGCGTCCTACGCCTTCAACAAGTCGCACTCCGCCGGCTACGCCATCCTGGTTATGCAGACGGCGTGGCTCAAGGCGCACTATCCGCACGAGTACATGGCGGCCGTTCTGACGTCCTATACGGGCAAGACCGACAAGATCGTGCACTACGTCTCGGCATGCCGTCACGACGGCATCCCCGTGCTGTCGCCAGATGTCAACGAGTCCGGTACCGAGTTCACGGCTACCAAGGAGGGCGTGCGCTTTGGTCTGGCCGGCATCCGCGGCGTGGGCACCGGCGTGGCGCAGGCGATTATCGCCGAGCGCGAGGCGGGTGGCCCGTTTAAGACGCTGCACGACTTTGTCGAGCGCGTGGACTCGAGCCAGGCCAACCGCCGCGTGATCGAATCGCTCATCAAGGCAGGCGCCTTCGACTCCACGGGGTATCCGCGTCGCCAGATGATGCACTTTGTGGACAAGAACAACCCCGAGAACATCATCGATGCCGCGGTAAAGCGCCAGAAGGATCGCGCGAGCGGCCAGACGTCGTTCTTCGATATGTTTGGCGACGTTGAGGGCTCGGGCTTTGAGGTGAGCGTGCCCGATCCGGATGGCCAGGAATGGGACCGCCACCTCAAGTTGAGTCAGGAGAAGGAGGTTCTGGGCATCTATGTCTCGGACCACCCGCTGCGCCCGTTTGAGTATGCACTAGCCAAGGCGCGTGACTTCTCGTTCTCGCAGATCGACACCGGCTACGAAGTTCAGAATCCTACGGGCGGCACCATCAACCAGGAAATTCCCGAGGGCAAGGCGCTGTGGTGGGCCGGCATGGTCTCGAGCGTGTCCAAGCGCGTGACCAAAAACGGTGACCCCATGGGCATCGTGCAGCTCGAGGACATGGAAGGCGAGGCCACCGTCGTCGTGTTCCCCAAGACCTACAAGGAGGCCGAGGGGTACCTGTACGGCGAGGTCGATCCCGAGACCGGCGCGCAGCTGTCCGATGCCTTTGTGCGCATTAAGGGCAAGCTCGAGCGCTCGGACCGCGGCGACCAGATCATCGCGCAGGAGATCGTGCCGCTCGAGCTTAACGAGGAGAACAACAAGCCCAAGGTGTTTGAGGTCATGGTGCCCAACAGCCGCTTTAGCCAGGGCAATATGGCGCGTCTTGCCACGGTGCTTACCGCCAACCCGGGCGGCGACCGCGTGGAGATCTTTATCGAGCAGGTGGACGGGCGCGTGCTACGTGCCGAGGTGCCGGCCAAGGTCAACGCGCGCTCGATTCCGCTGCTGGCCGAGGCAAAGGCGATTGTGGGTAACCAGGGTCGCGTGACGGTTATCTAAGCTACCCCGGGTGAGATTGGAGGAAGTGATGGCGCAGGGGACGTTTGTGCAGGCGCTTCGCAAAGAGGCGGCGTTGAGCGGCACCTTTATGAAGGGCCGCTCGCTCATGCTCAACGGCGCCGTGCTGTCGATTGAGGACAGCGGCTCGCGCTTCTCCAAAAACGTGACGGTTGAGGGCTCGGTGCGCGGCTCGCGCGGCGACCTGTACAAGACGCACGTGGCGCTCGATATGGACGAGCACGAGGTTATCGACTACGACTGCGACTGCCCCGCCGCATACCGCTATCCCGGTATGTGCAAGCACGCCATCGCCACAGCGCTGGCGTACCTGGACACCAGCGGCATTGAGCCTGTTGAGGGGCTGCGCACGCCGGTTCGCACGTTTACGGCGCAGCCGAAACAGCCCGCGCGCGCCGCGTCCGACGCGCCGGCCGTCAACCCCAACTTTCCCTTCCCGGCGCCCGTCCCCACGAGCCCGAGCCTTGTGGCGGCGCTTTCCGATCTTTCGGACGCGCGCATGGATGAGCTGGCGAGCATGCGCCGCAAACTTGCCGGTGCCGTTGATCCCGACGCCCCCAAAGCGGCGTTGGAGCCCTCGTTGGTGCCGTACTACAATCCGCTGTTCGCTGACCGCTTTAGCTGGGCGCTCGAGTTCCGCATTCGCTGTGGATCGGTCTCCTACGTGGTCAAGGACATCGACGGCATGGCCGATGCCTACGTGCGCGGCGGCACGTTCTCCTATGGCAAGAAGCTCACGTTTGTCCATTCACCTGAGGCCTTTGACGAAACATCGACAAAGCTGCTCAACCTTGTTGTGACGACAGTTGCCTATCTCGATGACATCACAAGCTCGCGTTCGGCGTCGTACGACTTTGCCCGCAGCGGTTTTGTTGCCGAGCGTCAGTTGCCGCTGTCCGAGCATAGCATCGTATATGTGCTGGACCTGCTGCGCGGCCAGACCATCTCCTTTGAGCCCGCCTGGTCGCGGGGGACGACGACGCGTCGCACCTACGACGTGACGGTTGAGCTGTCTCCGCAAGGGGAGGACGAGGCGTCCGCTAAGCGCCCACCACTTCTTGCCGCCAAAATCGCGCCGGCGGCTGGTGGTAGCTATGACCTGCGCCTGCCCGCCGATATGTACTGCTTTGCGTCGGGCGATGCCGCCTACTTGGTTGACACGCGCCGCGCGCGCCGTACCGACGCTGCATTTGCTCAGCATGCCGCACCTTTTTTGTCGCGCTTGCTGCCGTGCCGCACGCCCGCCCATATTGCCGCCGAGCAGGTGGGTGAGTTCTGCCGTATGGCGCTGCCCATTTTGCGCGACTATACCGACCTCACCGCGCCCGCCGCGCTCGATACTGTGGCACCCGAGGCGAGCTTTGCCATGGCAATCGGCGTCGACGATGGTCTTGTGACCTGCAAAATTACGGTTACCTACGGCGATTGGTCGGCTGATCTCTTTAGTCTTGGTGCTCCGGGCAGTCCTTTCGAAGAGCAACGCCCCGGCGTTCCGCCCCGCGATACGCTGGCGGAGTTTCGCGTTATGGACACGGCTGCCATGTACTTCGATTTCTACGAGGGCGGCCTGGCGTTTGAGGAGCGCGATGACGAGAGCCTGTTCCACTTGCTGACCGAGGGCCTGTCTGCCCTGTCCGAGCTGGGCGAGGTCATGCTCAGCGACCGTCTGCGCCAGATCTCGGTCCGCCCCGCGCCCAAGCTCTCGGTTCGTGCGACCGTTAAGAGCAATCTGCTCGATGTCGAGCTGGGCGCGAGCGGGCTTTCGGCCGCGGACCTTGCCGTCTATCTCGATTCGTACAAGCGCCATCAAACGTTTGCGCGCCTTACGTCCGGCGACATCATTCGCCTGGACGAGGGGGCGCGCGCCGCGTTTGGCCTTGCCGAGGACCTGGGTGTCGATGCCGTCGACCTGCTCGACGGCGTGTCGCTTCCCGCGTCGAGCACCCTGTTCGTCGACAGCATGCTCGCACGCACGCCGGCGCTCGAGGCCGATCGCGACGCTGCGTTCCGCCGTACCGTCGAGCGCCTGGACACGCTCGGCAAGATGGACTTTACGGTGCCGGCATCGCTCAAGGCAACGATGCGCGGCTACCAGGTCGACGGATACCAGTGGCTCGGCTCGCTCGAACACCTGGGCCTTGGCGGCATCTTGGCCGACGACATGGGCCTGGGCAAAACGCTCCAGATGATTGCGCATATTCTGGCGCGCGTGGAGGCGGGGGACACCAAGCCCACGCTCGTGGTATGCCCGGCCTCACTCGTGTACAACTGGACTGCCGAGCTGGAGCGCTTTGCCCCGTCGCTCGATGTGTGCGCCATTGTGGGCGCCAAGGCTCAACGCCGCGTGCAGATCGCCGGCGTGGCCGAGCATAGCGTGGTCGTGACGTCGTATGACCTTATGCGGCGCGATATCGACGAGTACGTCGAGCGGGATTTTGCCCGCGTGGTGCTCGATGAGGCACAGTACATTAAAAATCCGCTCACGCAGGTGGCGCGCGCCGCCAAGCGCCTGCCTGCCGGCGTGCGCTTTGCCCTGACGGGCACGCCCATCGAAAACCGCCTGTCCGAGCTCTGGAGCATCTTCGACTTTTTGATGCCGGGCCTTTTGGGGACGCGCGAGTCGTTTGCCAAGCGCTTTGAGAGCCCCGTCGAGCATGCCGAGGGCGATAGCGCCGCTCGCCTGCAGGCGCTCGTGTCGCCGTTTGTGCTGCGCCGTGTTAAGGAAGACGTGGTGGCCGACCTGCCCGAGAAGATCGAAGACACCGTCATGGCGCAGCTTACCGGCGAGCAGCGCAAGCTCTACCTGGCCAACCAGGACCGAATCGCCCAGCAGGTGCAGCACCGCGAGGCTGGGGAGTTTAAGAAGGACAAACTCAAGGTGCTCGCCGAGCTCACCAAGCTGCGCCAGATCTGCTGCGACCCGCGTCTACACTACGAGGATTACAAGGCGGGGAGTGCCAAGCTCGATACGTGTATGGAGCTCGTGCACGGCGCACTCGACGGCGGGCATCGCATCCTGTTGTTCAGCCAGTTTACGGGTATGCTCGATATCATCGGTAAGCGCTTGGCCAAGGAGGACATCGCCTTCCTTAAGCTCACGGGCGCTTCGTCTAAGGAGAGCCGCGCCAAGATGGTCGCGCAGTTCCAAGCGGGCGAGGTTCCGGTCTTTTTGATTTCGCTCAAGGCGGGCGGCGTGGGCCTTAACCTGACGGCGGCCGACGTGGTCATCCACTACGACCCGTGGTGGAACGTGGCAGCGCAGGACCAGGCGACCGACCGCGCGCACCGTATTGGCCAGCAACATACCGTGACCGTGTACAAGCTCATCGCCAAGGACACGATCGAGGAGCGCATTATGCAGATGCAGGAGTCCAAGCGCGACCTGGTCAACAGCGTGCTCGGCGGCGACGGCATCTCGTCGGCGCTGTTTACCCGCGAAGATGTTCTGGCGCTGCTGGGCGGCGACGGGCGCTAACCCGCTCGGGTGGGGCCGCCAGGGCGGATAGCGCACGCTGCCCCATCGTCCCCGCCCGCTATGTGTTCATTTGCAATGCCGTGGATGGTTTGTCTGCCTTTGGGCATAAGAACCATCAAGAACATTGGCACGTCAGCAAAGGAGAACATCATGGCGAAATTCTTTAAGGACCCCGACGGTAAGCTCATTGCCGCCCTTGGCAACGACGTTGCAACCCCTGCCGGTTGCACGGAACTGACCGCAAACACTGAGGACGCGGCGCACGAGAAGCACGTGCCTGTTGTCGAGACCGAGCGCGACGGTCACGTGATTCGCGCACGCGTTGGCTCGGTCGAGCACCCCAGCCTGCCCGAGCACTATATTGAGTGGATCGCCCTTGAGGCCGAGGGCCGCTTAGAGGTCCATTACCTTGAGCCCGGCATGAAGCCCGCGACGTTTTTTGCCGGCGGTTCCAAGACCGGTACCGTCTATGCCTACTGCAACCTGCACGGGCTGTGGTCCGCGACGTTCTAGGAGTGCGCCCCCGCTCGGGGTATCATAGCTAGCATATGCACATGCGAGCGCCGACTGCATCATGCGGCCGGCGCTTTTACTACGATTTCGATGGTTTACGACGGAAAGGGCTGAGCCATGAAGCTCGCGCTTGCACAGATCGATATGCGCCTGGGTGATATTGAGGGCATTTGCGGCCGCATCGAGGACCAGGCTCGTCTGGCCCACGAGCGCGGGGCGCGCGTGCTGTGCGTTCCGGCTCCGCTCTTTATGGGCGCCATGCCCGGTGGCCTGGTGGGCGCTGCCGACTTTGAGCACGACATGCTTGCCGGCTTGACTGGTGTCGCCGAGCGCATCCAGGAGCTTGACATGATCTGCATCGTGCCCGCGGCGGTTTCGTTTGAGGGTCAGCCGCTGCTCGACTACATGATGCTCAAGGACGGTCATGTGGTGCCGGCGCGTTCGAGCATTGCCCTGCAGCGTGGCGAGAACAACGACACGCGTTGGGCGCCGCCGGTGTTCGACGTGGACGGCGTGCGCATCGCCGTGATTTTTGACTTGGACCGCGAACTCGAGATGTTGCCGACCGGTGTTGACCTCATTGCGTATTTCCAATTCAATGCGTTTGACATGACCGACCGCGAGACTGCCGCCATTGCCGCCGTTCGCAGCGGCGCCTACCGCAAGATCGCATCCAAGCGCAGCGTGTGGTTTGCCTGTATGGCGCCGGTCGGTGCTTATGACGAGTCGGTGTATACCGGCGGTTCGTTTGTGCTCGACGACTGTGGTCGTGTGGTGGCCCAGGCGCCGTGTTTTGAGGAGAGCCTGCTGGTTCAGGAGATTCAGCGCGGCGTGATGCTCGATGCCCTGGAAGATCACGAACTGCCCGAGTTCCGTTCCGAGGAGTGGCTGTGGCAGGCGCTGGTGCTCGCCGTGCGCGACAACGCCCGAGCCCACGGTGCGTCGCGTGCTGTGGTGGCGCTCGAGGGCGACTTGCCGTCGTCCCTGCTGGCGGCGCTGACCGTCGACGCTCTGGGCCCGCGTAATGTGATTGGCCTGGTGCTGGGGCGCAACCGTATCTTTACGCCGGCGCAGGAAGAGGCCGAGGCTGCTCGCTGTGCCGCCGTTCGCGCCATTGCCGAGCGCCTGCATATTCGCACGGTTGAGCGCGATGCGCCGGATGCCGCGCGCGTGCTCGACCGCGATGTGTCGGCGGGCGACGCCGAGCGTCTGCGCTCGCGCACGCTGGGCCTCATGCTGGAGGACACGGCGCTCGAGCTGGGTGCGATGGCGCTGAGCCCGCTGTCCAAAACCGAGTACGCGCTGGCGGCGCCGGCGCTTTGCGGCGGCTACCAGGGCGATTACGCGCCCTTTGGCGATGTGTACCTGTCGACGCTTGAGTTTGTGGCGCGTGTGCGCAACCGCACGTCTGCCGTGGTGCCCCAAGAGCTCGTGACGCTCAACGCGGTGGAAGATTGTATGGAGCGAGTGCTGGCGCAGGCGCTCTCGACGCTCGACGGTCCGGTCGATATGCTCGACCGCGCGGCACAGCTGCTCGGCGGGCTTGAGCCGGGTGAGGTCGATGGCGCGCTCGAGGCGCACGTGGACCGCAATCGATCTTTCGACGACATCCCGATGGCCGCTGGCAAGCCTGAGGCCTGCTCGCTGCTGCTGATGCTCGTGCGTCAGGGCGAGGCCGCCCGCCGCATGCTGCCGACGGCGTCGATCGTCTCAGCCCGTTCGTTTGTCGAGCGCGCCTGGCCGTACATGCTCGCGTGGTCCGACCTGGGGCTTAACGGCAAGGAGCGTATGACGGTCGATTCGCTGGCGCGCGCCGAGGTGCGCCGTTTTGCTGACGAGGATACTAGTGAGCGCGTGCGAAACGAGATGATGGGCGTGCTGGGCGAGCTACTGGGTATTTCGCCCGAGCAGATGGAGGAGCTGCGCTCCGAGGACGGCCAGCGCCGCCTGCACGAGGGCATGAAGAAGTTTGAGGGCGAGGTCCAGGACGCCATCGATAAGATGATGGGCGGCCAGGGTGGCCCGCAGGGTGGACCCCAGGCCACGCCGATGCCGCATCCGCCGGTGGATCCGAGGCAGTTCCCGTTCTTTAGCCAGAACTAAAAAGGTTACGCGGTTTTGCCAAACCGCGTAACGAGTCGACGCTGCGCGCCCGCCAGAGCGGCAATCTGCCTTTCAATCGTCGGGCATGACCACCAGGTCAATGCCCTCCTCTTTCAAGGCACCTTGCTCGCTCTGGCGGGCGCTCGCTTGCGTATGCTCAACCTACAATTCGATCTCGGCTGACTTATAGGGCTAGCGTTGTGTTATTCTAGAACAGACGTTCGTGAATAGTGCGCGGGGCCTTGTCTTGCGCTGCGCTTGTGGCGAGGGGAGGTTGGCTTGGTTATCTTGGGCATTGACCCCGGTTTGGCCCATACGGGTTGGGGGATTATCGAGGAGCGGCGTGGCGAGGTTCGCTGCCGTGCCTACGGTTGTATCGAGACCAGCGCGGGTAGTCCGCTCGCGGTGCGCCTGTCGCATATCGCCCGCGACCTCAAGGGTGTCGTGGAGCGTTATCGACCCGATACCGCTGCCATCGAGAGCATCTACTTTGGCGCCAACGTTCGCTCGGCCATCCCTACGGCGCATGCCCGCGGCGCTGCGCTCGTGGCTCTTTCGGAATGCGCACTCGAGATCGGCGAATACACGCCTATGCAGATTAAGCAGGCTGTGGTGGGTACCGGTGCCGCAGATAAGCGGCAGGTCGCCTACATGGTGCGCACGCTCACGCAGCTCGATCACGACCCGCATCCCGACCATGCCGCCGATGCCCTGGCCTGCGCCATCTGCCACGTTAACCTCAGCCGTACCCGGGCGCTTACCGGCGGCGAGTTCTATCAACAGAGAGGAACCGGATACTGATGATCTCCCAGCTCCACGGAACGCTTGTCGAGGCCACGATGAGCTCTGCTGTCGTCGATGTGTCGGGCGTTGGCTTTGAGCTCGGCATCTCGGGCAGCACTGCGGCCACGTTGCCGACGCCCGGCGGCGAGGTCCGCCTCTACACGCGTATGCAGGTGCGCGAGGACGCCATGACACTTTTCGGTTTTTCCTCTAAGGATGAGCGCACGATGTTCGATCGGCTCGTGTCTGTCTCGGGCGTTGGCCCGCGCTTGGCGCTCGCCGTGCTTTCCACCTATACCGTGCGGCAGCTGTATTCGCTGGTGATGGCCGAGGACGACAAGGGCATGGCCAAGGTGCCCGGTGTGGGCAAAAAGACAGCTCAGCGTCTGATCCTGGAGCTCAAGAGCACCTTTGCCAAGGACAAGGGCTTTGTGCCGGTCGACGTGATTCCCGGCCAGGTTGCGATGCCCGTGCCCGCTGCCGCTCCCTCGGCCATCGATGACGCCCGTGCGGCGCTCCTTTCCATGGGCTTTAGCCCGCAGGAGACCGATGTTGCCCTGAGCGGGTATGATGGGCAGAATATGCGTGTCGAGGATCTGCTCGGCGCGGCGCTTAAGCGACTCGGAATGGATGCGTGATGTGGGAAGCCGATGACTCTCAGGACCTGTGGGCGACGCCCGGCAACTCGCCGGCGGCATCCATGGCGCACGGCGAGCGCATGGTGGGCTCGGAGCTGACGGCCGAGGACCTCGATGTCGACCGCACTTTGCGCCCCCAGCGCCTGGACGACTACTGTGGCCAGGAGCATATCAAGCAGAGCCTGCGCGTGTTGATCGAAGCGGCGCAGAGCCGTGGCGAGACGCTCGACCACGTGATTTTCTCGGGTCCTCCGGGCCTGGGCAAGACCACGCTGGCCACCGTTATCGCCAACGAGCTGGGCGCTCAGATCAAGACCACGAGTGGCCCCGCCATCGCGCGTACGGGCGACCTGGCGGCCATCCTTACTAACTTGCAGCCGGGCGATGTGCTGTTTATTGACGAGATCCACCGCCTCAACCGTTCGGTCGAGGAGGTCCTGTACCCCGCGATGGAGGACTTTGCGCTCGATATCGTGATCGGTAAAGGCCCGGCCGCACGATCGATTCGCCTGGATATCCCCAAGTTTACGCTGGTGGCGGCAACGACCCGCTCGGGTATGTTGACTGGCCCGCTGCGCGACCGCTTTGGCATTTCATATCGCCTGGATTACTACACGGTCGAAGAACTCGCGCAGATTGTGACGCGCTCGGCGTCCATCCTGGGCGTGACGATCGACCACCCCAGTGCGCTCGAGATCGGCTCGCGTTCGCGCGGCACGCCACGTCTTGCCAACCGCCTGCTCAAGCGCGTGCGCGATTACGCACAGGTGCGCGGCAACGGCCCTATCGAGCTCGATATCTGCCGCCAGGCGCTCGAGTTCTTCGAGATCGATGAGCTTGGTCTGGACTGGATGGATATTCGCATTTTGGAGACACTCGCTAAGACGTTCTTCGGACGTGCCGTGGGCCTGACAACGCTTGCCAGCGCGGTGGGCGAGGACCCGGGAACGCTCGAGGATGTCTATGAGCCCTATCTGCTGCAGTGCGGCTTGATGATTCGCACGCCCCAGGGCCGCCAGGCAACGCTTCGCACCTTTGAGCACTTGGGGATTGAACCTACCATTTAGGGCGCTTTGTTTTGGCGGGCTGTTAAGCTATCGCTGAGCATTGGATAAACATATCGCCATTCATCGGTTACGGGTGTTTTACTATTGCGCGCCCGTGCTATGCTGAATTGGTCTTTTTCTCATTCGGTAACGAAAGGACCGCCCATGCCTACTGACATCGAAATCGCACGTTCTGTCACGCCGCTGCCTATTACCGAGGTGGCCAAGAACGCCGGCGTCGACGTTAAGCACCTGATTCCGTACGGCTTCGACAAGGCTAAGGTCGACTATTCACTGCTCAACGAGCCGACCGATCACCAGGCCAAGCTCGTCCTCGTGACCGCTATCAACCCAACGCCTGCGGGCGAGGGTAAGACCACCACGACCATCGGTCTGGCCGATGGCTTGCGCCGACGCGGCGTCAAGAGTGCCGTGGCCCTGCGCGAGCCTTCGCTCGGCCCCGTCTTTGGCGTTAAGGGCGGCGCTGCCGGCGGCGGCTGGGCTCAGGTCATCCCCATGGAGGATATCAACCTGCACTTTACCGGCGACTTCCATGCCATCGGTGCTGCCAACAACCTGCTGGCCGCCATGCTTGATAACCACATCCAGCAGGGCAACCAGCTCGGTATCGACGTTAAACGCATCACTTGGAAGCGCGTCGTCGATATGAACGACCGTCAGCTGCGCCACGTCATCGACGGTATTGGCGGTAAGGCCCAGGGCGTGCCGCGCGAGGACGGCTTCGATATCACCGTCGCCTCCGAGGTCATGGCAATCCTGTGCCTGTCTACGAGCATTAACGACCTCAAGGAGCGCCTGGGCGAGATCGTCGTCGGCTACAGCTTTGCCGGCGAGCCCGTCCGTGCCCGCGACCTTAAGGCCCAGGGTGCCATGGCCGCGTTGCTTAAGGACGCGCTCAAGCCCAACCTGGTGCAAACGCTCGAGGGCACGCCCGCGTTTGTCCACGGCGGCCCCTTCGCCAACATTGCCCACGGCTGCAACTCTATCATGGCCACGCGTATGGCGATGCGCTTTGGCGATGTCGCCATTACCGAGGCCGGCTTCGGTGCCGATCTGGGTGCCGAGAAGTTCCTCGACATCAAGTGCCGCATGACGGGCGTTCGCCCCAGCGCCGTCGTGATCGTCGCGACCGCTCGTGCGCTGAAGTACAACGGTGGCGTCGCCAAGGCCGACCTCAACGAGGAGAACCTCGAGGCACTCAAGGCCGGCATGCCCAACCTGCTGCGTCACGTCGACAACATCCAGAACGTTTATGGTCTGCCCTGTGTGGTCGCCATCAACCGCTTCCCGACGGACACCGAGGCTGAGCTTGCGCTCATCGAGTCCGAGTGCCAGAAGCTCGGCGTCAACGTTAAGCTTTCCGAGGTCTGGGCCAAGGGCGGCGAGGGCGCGCTCGAGCTTGCCGATGAGGTCATGCGTCTGATTGAGCAGCCGAGCGAGCTCAAGTTTGCCTATGAGGACGGCGCCGATGTCGCCGACGCTCTTGAGGCCATTGCCACCAAGGTCTACCGCGCCGATGGCGTTGACTTTACGCCGGCCGCCAAGCGCCAGCTCGCCGAGCTGCGCGAGAACGGCTTTGGCAACCTGCCGGTGTGCGTGGCCAAGACGCAGTACAGCTTTAGCGACAACGCCAAGGCCCTGGGCGCTCCCGAGAACTTCCGCATCACGGTGCGCGAGCTTAAGGTTTCCGCCGGTGCCCACTTTGTGGTCGCACTGACCGGCAGTGTTCTGACCATGCCGGGCCTGCCCAAGGTCCCCGCGGCTGAGAACATCGACGTCGACAACGACGGCAACATCACCGGCCTGTTCTAAGTCTGCTGTCCATAGCTGCTAGCCCGCCCCGCCGTGCCCGCAAGGCCCGGCGGGGCTTTTTTATCCTTAGGCCCGCGCATGTCTTGTAGATACCGACGGGCTCTGCCCATCATAGGCTTTTGCGCGGGTAGAATGCATGGATAACTTGAGGCTCACGCGCGACGGAAAGGAATCGTTGCATGGATCAGGACAAGACAACCGTGATGGGCGGCTACGGTTCCGCGCAGGCTGGCGATAGCGCCGATGCGACCCGCGTTGTTCCCAACCCCGGTTATACCGACCCCGCCGCGACGCAGCCTTCTGCCGAGCCCACCCGGGTTATGGGCTATGGCGACACGGCGCAGGATTCTTACGCTGCATCTTCGCAAGGCCCCTATGGCAATGCAGCTCCGGACCCGTTTGATTACGCGCCGCAGGATTCTTATGCCGCCTCGACGCCGAATCCCTATGATGACCTGCCACAAAATCCCATTCCGCAGCCTCAGCAGACGACGTATATGCCTCGCACGGCGCAGTCTCGCCACGAGTCGCGCGAGCCGTATCGCGAGTACCCCAAGTCGATTCCGCAATATGGCGAGGACGAGGAGAAGAAGCCGTCGCGTTCGTCGAGCGTGATCAAGAAGATCCTCATCGTGCTGGCGATCTTCTTTGCGCTGTCGGTTGTGTTTGCCATTGTGTCGGGCATGCTCAACAAACGAGGGAGTTCAACGGCCGATACCGCTGCCGAGCAAACCGAGTCCGCCTCGTCTAGCACCGTCGATCTGAGCGATATCCCGGGGCAGTACTGGTCCAACGCCAAGAAACTTCTCAAGTCGCGCGGCGCCAATCTTTCGAATGCCGTGGTCCTGACTGATGATGGCTCAACGCCCGTCATCGATGCCAACTGGGTCGTTACTTCTGCTTACTATAACGACAGCGGCAACCTCGAAATTCAACTCAAGCACAAGAATAGCTCGGGCAACTCGCCCGACGGCCAAAGCGGTACCGACAGCTCGAGTTCCAATACGCTGGAGGACTTGAGCAACAAGGCACAGGAGCTTGGGGATAAGGTCCAAGAGCTGGGCGACACGGCCCAGAACCTGGGCGACACCGCTCAGAACTTGGGCGGCATGGCGACGGATGCCTGGAACGCTCTGCAAAACGGCATCTCGGGCGCTCAGGGAAACTAGCTGTTAAGCGGGCTACAGCCGCTCGGCCGGACGGTCGGGCGAGCTAAAGCCCGAGTCAAACGTAACGACGCATGAGGCATTGGGTCGGCGCTCGTGCACGATGCGCGTGACGAGCTCCAGCAGCTCCTCGTCGGATATGTCAAAGCCGTCGGGACGCACAAGGTCAAACGAAACGAACCCGTCGTGCTCGTGCAGGTCGTGGATGGAGAGCGCGGGGTCGATCTGCATGATGCCGCGCTTGACCCAGCCGCGCAGGTCGTCGCCGGTGGTGGCGATGGGGTCACAGTGCAACGTGATGCCGATGCCCATCTGGCGCTTGATGTCGTGCTCGATGGTGTCCAAAATCTCGTGGTGCTCAAATGCGTCGCCCTCGCCGGGCATCTCCACGTGGGCGCTGGCAAACTGACGACCGGGGCCGTAGTCGTGCACCATCAGGTCGTGTGTGCCCAAGACCTGCGGATAGGACATGATCTTGTCGCGGATTGCCTGAACGAGCTTGGGGTCGGGCGCTTGTCCCAGCAACGGGCTGATGGCGTCGCGCACTAGACCCATGCCGCTGATGCAGATGAAGATGCCCACACCCAGGCCTGCCCAGCCATCGAGGTCAAAGCCGGTCGTCTGCGAAATAAGCGCCGCCATCAAGACCGAACCCGAGGTGATGACGTCGTTTTTGGAGTCCTGTGCTGTGGCAATGAGTGTTTCGGAATCGATACGGTTGCCCAGCGCGCGGTTGAATGCGGCCATCCAGAATTTGACGAGCATGGACAAGACGAGAGCGGCTAGGGAGACCAGCGTGTAGGCGGTGGGGGAGGGCTTGATGATCTTGGTGACCGACTCGAGGATCAGGTTGATGCCGACGGCGCAAACCAGGACGGCGACGAACAGACCGGCTAGGTACTCGTAGCGGCCGTGGCCATAGGGGTGGCCTTCGTCTGCCGGGCGGCTGGCAAGGCGGAACCCGAGCAGGCTTACGATGTTGCTCGAGGCATCGGAGAGGTTGTTGAAAGCGTCGGCGATGAGCGAGACAGAGCCGGCGAGCAGGCCCGCGATGCCCTTGGCCAGGCACAGCGTGATATTGAGGCCAATGCAGATGAGGCTTGCGGCGAAGCCCGCGTTGGTGCGGCAGGAGGTATCGACCGGCTCGCCCTCGCTGCCGGGAACAAGCGTATGTACCAGCCGATTTACAAATAGCATAGCGGTCGTCCTCACAATCATGTTTAAGGGGATAGTGTAGCTCGCGCGGAGGCGCTGTGCACCGATGCTCAGAAAATGCAGCAATGGTCTGCCGGTGTTAACGAGCGAGCCTTCTCGTCTGCCTGGGTGGTCCATTTTGGGCCACATGGGTATGGGCATGTGCCTGTTTGCTCGACATACTTAACGTCGACAGCCCCTGTGCAAAGGAGGACGTTTCCATGGACGAGATGTTTGCCATTAAATGTCAAAACTGCGGCGGCCCTATGTACTCGCACCAGGCTAAGCGCAGCTTTGAGTGCACCTATTGCGGCGCGGTCATTCCGTGGCAGGCGGACGCCGGAGAGCCCAAGAGCGCTTTGGGCATTCGCCATACGCCGTTGACGGTGGTGGATGGACTGCTCAAGCTCACGCATGTGTCGCAACTCGAGCGCCCGGAGGACCCGGACTGGTATTTCTTCAATTCGCACTGGCGCAATCAGTCGGTCCAGGAACACCTGCTGTGGGAGGATCGCGGCACGGCGCAGGAGTTCCAAGAGGCCACACATGTGAGCATTCCTTGCCCCTTCTGCGGAGCGTCCTTTGAGGGTGAGTCAACGCAGCGTGTGTTTGAGTGCCCGTCCTGCGGCAACAAGATCGGCATTGCCGACCTGCTCAAGCCCGGTACGTTTAGCAAACGTCTGACCATGGGCGTGGGTGCGGAGTATGTGCCGGAGCAGGGTATTCCCTGCGAAATCTCACCGCAGCAGGCACGTGCCAACGCGCTGCAGCTGGTGCGCCAGTACCCGGATGCCTTTGCCGGGCACGATGTGGAAGACGCGATCCAAAACGACATGATGCTCTTCTATTTCCCCATGGCGCTGGCGGACCTGCGTATGATGGCGAGCTTCCCGGGCAAGGGCCTGAGCAAGGAAACCCTGGTGTACTACGAGGTGCTCGACTGGGCGTATCCGCGGGCAAACTATCTGGATGTTCGCCTTATGGGCATTTTGGAGCCGTGGGACTTTGCCAAGGTTGGGCCGTTTGACCCGGCCATGCAGGAAGGTGACTTTCGCGTTGTCTCCGTCGATGCGTCTACCAAGGACCAGGTGGTCATTGATAAGTTGGCGCTCGACATTGCCGGCAACGATGCCGAGGCGGTGCTGGGGTTCAATAAAAAGAGCATCCGCACTTGGGCGCGCAAGGCCCGCAAGCATAAGGACGGCCTGGTGATGGTGCCGGTGTACTTTGTCGATCGTCCGGCGACGGACAGCCGCGATGGCGAGCAGGTGCGCATTGCCGTAAACGGCCAGACGAGCCGCGCGGCAGCGGTGGTGTTTAGCGACAAGCGCGAGACGCATGTGGTGGCGTCGCTCAATCCGAGTCTGCATCTGTCCGGCGAAAGTACCGTGCATGCCACGCCCATCGAGGTCAAATACGTTAAATCGCCCTTCCTATACCAGATCGTGCGCCGTGGAGGTGGCGATCAACCGCGCCAGGTTGCAGCGGCAGCTGAGGGTTCCTACCGAGAAGAAAAGCCCAAACGCAAGGGATTGTTCGCTGCGATTTTTGGTAAGTAGGGGAGTGGTGCCGGGGCGTCGGGCTGCATCGCAAGGTCATGAGACGAACTTAAGACTGCTGGGAACGTGCTACCATTGCCGATAGCCTTAATCTTGTAAGAAGCGGAGGCCAGATTATGGGTTTTGCGGATCAGCAGCTTCAGCTTCAGGTACCGTATTCTCCTGACGACACGTTTAATGCCTTGAAGGCAGCTATGGAAAAGCTGCCTAAAGTAAAAGTTGATAGTGCATCGCCCACAACAAGAACAGTTGCAGCCGAGATTGGTATGAGCCTTTGGTCTTGGGGCGAAAATATCAGTATTTCGGTTGTTCCAGTTGAAGGCGGATCTGGCGTTACTGTCAAGTCGTCATCTAAGGTCAGGGCAAACGTATTAAACGGGGGCAAAAATGCAAAGAATATTGCCAAGATAGTCGATGCCCTATCGAAGGAGCTCGAGCGGTATCCGCAGGTTTCACAGACTATTGAGACGCTGGCGGATAGTGGTTGATGTAGTTGCAAGGCTTGAGAGGCTTGCAGCACTGCGTGAGAGTGGAGTACTTACCGAGGAAGAGTTTGCTGCAGAAAAGGCAAAAATCCTTTCGTAATCAGACACGATGGTTGGATTTGCATTCTATTATTGAACTTGTTTATACCAGGCTGAAAACATCGTGTGTAATAAAGGTGCGTAGTAGCCTCGTCTTGATTGGCGGATGTAAATAAACGGTGGAACGGCTGTAAAAGAGCCTTGCCACTGGGTAAAATCAGGATGTGCCGCGGAACCCGCTCCTCAGTCGGTCAACTTTGGAAGCGCGGGCAACGCAGGTGCTATCGTCTTAAAGGGTCGGCTGCAACCGACCCTTTTCTATGACTCCCTTCGCTATCCGTTACTGCTTATATTCCCGCCAGATCGAGTAGAGGTTCCGGGCAATGCCGGTCACATACATCGAGAGGCGCAGGATTTCAAGAAACAAGTTCATAGGCTTCACCCCAATCGGAGATCGGAGCGTTGCCCGCAGGCGGATTCCGCGGCGGTCAAGATTTTACCTCACAGGCCGCGGTGGGAGACATCTTACCCATCCCATGGTTTGGAACAGTGTCGATCTAACGGGCAATCAAGCCTCTAGCTCTTTTTGAATTGAGCAAGCATCTGCCCGAAGAAGCTTAGTTCGGATGGCTCATAAATGAGCGAACCGCCGTCCGCGGTCCTGTAGACGCCGCAGGGGAGGTAACGCCCGTCGGGGAGGACATAGAGGTTGGCTTCTTCCTTTAGTCCTGCTGGAAATAGCGGAATCCCGTTTTCGTCCACTTGGAACTCGTCTATATTTGCGACCTCTCTTTCCATGATGCCCCCTGGTCAGTTTCTATCGTAAGTGCGCCCTAAAACAAACACTGCTCAATCAGCTCTTTTCCGCGTAGGGTGTCGACCCACTCCTGCGGGATGGCTTTGAGACCGTATGCCGTGCCTGCGAGGGCGCCGGCGACGGCTGCGGTGGTGTCGGTGTCGTCGCCCAGGTTGACGGCGGCAAGCACGCAATCTTTGTAGCTGTTAGTGTTGACGAAACACCAGGTGGCTGCCTTAAGCGTGTCGCGCACGAAGCCACCTGACCTGATCTCCTGCTCAGGCACGCCTTTCAGATGGAGTGCCCACGAGGGGAGCACGTCGTTCATCACATCTCTCATCAGCTCGACAAATATGACGCATGCACCGGTCGACGTTCTGTGGGCGTGCGTAATCGCGGAGACCTTGCTGACCTCTTCGTCTGTCGCATCGGTGAACGCCAGGGGAGCGATGCGCATGAGCGATCCGTTGCCGTTGTCGCGCTCGCCGGAGCCTCCTTTGCCGGTGTGCAGGGCGCGGGCGGTCGTACCGCCGTAATCGAAAACGCCGTCGATCGTATACTCGCTACGGGCAATCCAGCCTACGAACTTGTCGCGCATGTCCTCGGTGTCAATGCGGCCGAGCTCTCTGATGGAGTCGCAGGTGGCGAGCGTCATAGATGTGTCGTCGCTCCAGGTGCCGGCGGGCTGCTCGTGCGTGCCGTAGCCGATCATGTCGGTGCATTCGAACGTGCCACGAGGTCTGAACTCGTAGGGAACGCCCAGCGCGTCACCGACGGCAAGCCCATAGATGCAGTCGCGCAGTGTTGTTTTCGGTCTGTGTGTCATGGAAAGCTCCTCTTTTCCCGGGTGATGTGGAGCGCCGTCGGGCGTTTCGGTCGCAACGTGCTGCTACCCTTGCGTTTCGCCATTGGTCGCTTCGTTGATGGCGCGGTACTCGGCACTCAGCTCGCGCGCCAGCTCTTCCTTGCTTGGAAGATACGGCAGGTATTTGGCGGCAAACACTTGGTCGTTGTCTTCGGGCAGCGTGTACTCGACGATCGAATCGCTTTTGTCCGCGCAGAGCACGATGCCTATGGGCGGATTGTCGCCTTCGTTCATGAGCTCACGCGTGTAGTAGTTCACATACATTTGCATCTGGCCCAGGTCCTGATGCGTAAGGTCATCGGTCTTAAGGTCGATGAGCACGAAACAGCGCATCAGATAGTTGTAAAACACAAGGTCAATATAGAAATGGCGCCCATCAAAGGTGATGCGCTTTTGGCGCGCCTCGAAAGCGAAGCCACGGCCAAGCTCCAGCAGGAACTTCTGAAGATGCGTGATGAGCGCCTGCTCTAGATCGCTCTCGCGAAACGCAGTATCGTCCGAGAAACCTAAAAACTCCAGCACATATGGGTCGCGGATGATATCCTCGGGGCGACGAGCCGGGGCGCGCTTTTGGATTTCCTGGGTGACGGCCTCCTTGTCCTTGCTGGCAAGTAGGCGCTCTCGGAACATGGTGTTGATCTGGCGTTCGAGTTGGCGCGTGCTCCAGCGAGAATTGGCGCATTCGTTCATGTACCAGGCGCGAGCATCAGGGTCGGGAATGCGCATCAACCTGCGGTAATGAGTCCAGCTCAATTCGCTACGCAGTGCGTCGCGAATTGGAAACGCAAGAAAGAACTGACGCATATTGCGAAGGTTTGCGATGCCAAAGCCTCTTCCGAAATCCGCGGTAAGCCTTCTGGAGAGGCCCGCAATCAATGCCTCTCCATATGCTGCGCGCTCCTCTCCGCCCTGTTCATCAACAATGCTCTTGCCGATCTCCCAATATGCCTCAACCATCGCAAAGTTAACGGCGGTATATGCCTTGTTGCGAGCGGCGTTGAGAATCGAGGAAACCTGCTTGTAAAAAACTTCTGGCACGATTGTCGATTCCCCGCGGTTTACCAGTTCGCCCATCACTGTCGCCCCACTTTCCTCTTGAGGAATGCATCTTTATTACATTTAGTTTAAAGCCTCGCGCGGACACGAATTGCTGCGTTGTCTGGCACCTTCGCATGGGGGCCTTGCGGTGGTTAAAATGTGACCATAAAGGCAGTTTTAGCGAACCCCACGGGAGTGACATGCATGGACAAGAACACGCTGCTATTCCAGGACAAAGGTTCGGGTAGGTTTAAAGACGTCAAGATCTACCCCAATCGTATCGAGGTGCTCAGGAAGGGTACTTTCGGCGGCAAGCACACCGAGATTGTCTATCTTAAGGACATCACGGGGGTCAACAGGATCAAGGGCCGCGACGTTTTCCTACGTAACAGGCTGTTGACCGCTTGTGTCTTTAGCCTGAGCAGTCGTGCGAAGGCCCAGGAGTTTGTTAACGCGCTGAACATGGTGATGTAGTCGAAAGCGGCGTTCGGGCCAAGGTAAAAATCGGGGGCACAGAACGGTGTTCTGCGCCCCCGATTGAGTCGATGTGTCTAAAAGGCTGGCTTGCCTATTCGCTAGCGCCTTCGCTGTCTTCGCGGTCACTGGCAAGCATTGCTGCACCTGCGACCGTCGTCGCCACGGCGGCGGCAGCGAGCCCGGCGGCAACGCCAGAGCCGTCGCCCGTGTCGGCGAGTTTTCCGGCCGAGCTTTCGCCCTTGCCGTTCTTGTCGGCGCTACCTGCGTTGGAGCCCGTGCCACCGTCGGTGCCGGCGCCGTTGCCGCCCGCGTTGCCCGAGGTTGCAACGGTAAAGCTTGCGGCTCCGTCGCTGGCGAGCGTGTAGTTCTGCGCCGCGTCGCCCAAGAGACCGTTCACGCGCACCCAGTACGTTCCTGCGGCAAATGTTTCGCCCTCGGCCATTGCCGTGCCCGGAGCGCCGTCCGCGTCGTGCACAAACTCGAGCTGGGCCGTGCAGGCATCGGTTTCGAGCTTGCCCTCGAGTGATGCCGCAATCTTGGCGCGCACGTCTTCGCCGGCCTTAAGGCCTTCGAGTCCCTCAAAATGGGGCGTCAGCGCGCGTGGATCGATATCGATAGGCACAAAGCCCTGCAGTCTTGTAACGGTCTCGTTGCCCAGGGCATCAACATCCACGTATTCAATGGCAAACGCATGGCCCGAAGCCGCCACGTTGAGTACGTTGCTGCTGTCGACAAGGCGGAAATGGCCCTCGCCAACGGTCTTGCCATCCTGGAGCGAGGCATCGCTCAGCGAGTCGCCGTACGTCATGCGCATGCGGGTCGGGAGGTAGTACGAAGCTGTCTGCTTGTGCTGTGTATCGTAATCGTAATTGCGCTGGTAGATGCTCCGGGCCAGCGCCGCATCAACAAAGTCGGATGCGATGATGCCAATGTGCTCGAGGTAATCTGACTTTGTATCCTCGATGCCGCTGGGATTGATGTACGGGCTCTTATACAGATGCTCGTTGACTACTCGTGCCGAGGTAAAAGGATTGCCTCCGTGCGACAAGCCCGTGCAGCTGGTGTAGTTGATAGACCAGCAACGCTCCTGGACTTGCACCTTGGCCCCGTCATCGTCCGCGACGTCCACCTTGTTGCGCGTGCGCCCGGTCGTTTCCTTCAGCGCATTATCGACCCAGCTGAGCTTGTCGGTTCCCGTGAGTTTGTACTTGTCCTGGGCGTATACCTTGGTGCAATAGGGCTCTTTGTCTCCTGTTTCCCCCGCGGCTTCAAAGCCCCGCGCGTCTTGGACGAGACACATAGTGGCGCTGTCGGAGTGAGCCTTGATCTTGTCATCCCATTCGGTAAGGTCGAGGCCCCACGTATGGCCGCTTACACTGTTGCCGGCGAGCCTAAATCGACGCAGCAGAACGATCTTTCCGCGCACCTCGTGTAGCGTGGGAACGCGGCTCGATGTGTAGAACAGGTTGGGGTTATCGGCCATAACCTTGGCGAAGGCCGTCGTTATGCTTTCGTCGGTAGCCTCATCGTTGCCGCGCGATGCGAGCATGATGAGCGCTTCTGACGGGTTTTCGTTCAAAAACGTTTTGAAGTACCCGATGACATCGGAGAGATGCAGATAGTTCCCGTCTTTTTTGAGTAGGTAGAAAATCCCGTGGTCGATACCGGGGTCGTCGCCCTTTCCGAGTCGGATATCAAAATAGCGGATTCCCTCGAGCAACTGCGTGGGAATGTAATCCTGCTGGCATTTTACTTGCGAGGATTGGGGCTCAGTGTCGTTGTCCACGCTGCAGGTGCCCGAATCGTGCGTACCCGGGATGCTCAGCTCGTCGAGGAACTTGTTGTCGTCGACGTATTTCATCCAACATGGCCCATCGACGTAGCTGCTGTACGTGATCCAGTCGAGGCTGCTAACCGTGGCATCGTTCTTTTTCATGTCGTAACCGATAAGTTCGAGCTCCCACGGAATGCTCTTACTCTTATGGCAGATCTTATTGTTGTCCTGGTCTTTGCCGTTCGATTCTATTGCCAAGTACTTAATGTCTTTTTTCTCGGTTTCTTTCTCGACCGTGCGGTCTCGGATGATATAGGTTCCGTTTGATTGGCGCTCGAACGCAAAAGCGCGGCTGGGCTTGTTGTCATACTCGCCGCCCCATACGTGGATGACCTTTCCATCTTTGTCCGAGTCGTCGTCGACCGACCAAATGCTGTAGCCCGTCTTTTTATGCTCTTCGAAATTGAGCAAGGTGCGGATAGCATACCAGTTTGTATCGTCATTCTTGGTCGTTACGTTCTCAAGGATGAGCTTGCTGGACGTGCCGTCGTTAAACAGGTGGCAGACGTTGCCGCGAACGTTGCCGTCTTGGTTGACGCTCGCGGTGCGAAAATAGCCCGCGGGGCGAAGGCGAATGACGAAATTACCGAGGTGCTCCGCCGGTTTGGGCGTGTCGTCTGCAAATGCCGCTCGCAGGGGAATGCCCGGTGCCGCGGTTTCTGGCAGGCTTGCAAGCGGCGACAGCGCCGCAAGACCTAAGCCCAGCGTAAATGCTCGGCGGCTGATGGCATGGTGTTCGGTCATAACTCCTCCATTCGCAGCGTGCGGTTATGCGATAGTTTTGGTCACTATACTGCCCAGATGTTTAAAGATGCTGGTTTAATTGTCTGCGCGGCGCAATAAATCGGTGGGCGGACGTGTTGAGGTGTTTGTCGTTTTCGTACTGTTGCCACATTTGGGGCGGTTCCGGCGTCCGGCACCCTCGCGTTCGCCGGCTATCGGCATAAGAAAGGGAAGACCGGCGAGCCGATCCTCCCTTGGTGCGAAGCGCTGGGGTATCGTCGCTTGTTTGCACTGTGCCCGTGTTTCCCGCTGCGCTCGCCAGTCGTTTAGCGCTTGATCTCGATGTCGTCGAGCTTGACGTCCATGGCCTCGGTCTTGGCTTCGGCGATGTCGTCGGCAAACTCCAGAGACTTCATCATGGTCTTGACGGCGTCCTTGTGCTCCTCGACATTGTCGATGCTCACGTAGACGCTGCCGCCGCCTGCTTCGGTGAAGTACTCAGTCGTCACGCCGCCCGAGTGTGTATAGGAAGCGTTGCGCCAAGTCTTGCCGTTGTACTTGACGGGATCATTCTCGGTCCACTCAAAGTTGGCCTTCCATTTGGCCTCGTAGTCGAACAGCTCGTCGGCGTTCTTGTCGGAGTCGAAGACAGGGATGAAGCGATCGCTGGCGTGCTCGCTCTCGGTGAACTTAAACTGGGCCCTATCGGCGGTGTCGCCTGCGACGTCCGTGATTTCGACGCCCTCGGGCACCTCGACCTTAAACCAAATGAAGTCGGTCCTCATATCCACGGCTGGCTTTTCTGCTCCGCCGCCACCGCCACTGCCGGCAGCGCCACCGCTTCCACCGCAACCCACCAGGGCAACTGCGGCAAAAAGACTCATGCAGAGGGTGAGAATCGCAAAGGCCTTCTTTTTCATGGTCGTGTCCTCCTCGATCTGTAACCGCCCATGGATTACCTGCCTTTACTGTACGCGTGGGCGGCTCGCTAGGGTGGGCCATGTGTCCCATTCTGAGGGCCGGATTTGCGCCGTTAAGTGGCAATATGCTCGGACGCAAAAGAGGGGAGGGCCGATGCTGTCGGCCCTCCCCTGGCTGGGCGTCCGATCATTTAATGACTGCGCATGCGATGCTGCGTGCGAGCCCCTAATGCTTGATCTCGATGCTCGAAATCTCGACTTCGCGTGCCTCGGCAACTGCCTTCGCCATGTCATCGGGGAACTCGATGGAGTTGAGGAGCGCCTCGGCTTCTTTCTTGTGCTGGTCGAAGTTCGAGATGAGGACGTAGACGCTTCCCGGCTCAACGTCGGTAAAAAGCATCGTTGAGATGCCGCTGTTGTCCTCGTATGTTCCGACGAGCCACGTCCTGCCGTTATACTCGACGGACCCGCCATCCTTCCACTGGAACGTATCCCCCTTCTTTTCCGCCTGGTCGGCGTGGGATTCCTCGGCCGTCAGCGCTTTTTTCCAAACGGGGATAAAGCGATCGGCTGAGGCGTTCTCGTCTTCGGGGAAGGTGAGCTGGACCCTGTCGGCGTTCCTGCCGGCGGAGTCGCTTACGCCGACGCCCTCGGGCATCTCGACCTTAAACCAGATGAAGTCGGTCTTCTTGGCGACGGGGGCCTTTTCCTTGCTCTCGCTCTTGGGGGCGCTGCCGCCGCCAGATGCGCTCCCGCCGCAGCCGACAAGGGCAAACGCGGCAAAGAGGGCGATGCAAAGGGAAAGGATTGATAGGGTCTTTTTCTTCATGGTGGCGTCCTCCTTGTCTGCCGATGACATCACGGCGCCGCATGCTGTTGGGGTACTGATTGCACTGGCGGCGGATGTCTTTGTGTGCTGTGCGGCGATACCTCCGTTCATCGCTTGTGGCCGTTGCGCGGCCGTGCCCCAACGGGTTCCTTACTTATAGATATGCCCCAGCTTGCGCTGCCCGGGAGTCTCGAAAGGTGGGCCATGTGTCCCATGTTTGGGGCACTGGGCGCATGGGACGGCACGGCTCGGCATCGACTTTTCCATGTTGCGCAACAGCGCCCTGGGTGGGGGCGTATAGACTTGGCTGTGACAAAAGCCAAACCACGAAAGGTCGAACGATGTTCTGTCAAAAATGCGGACAGCAAGTTCCCGATGGATCGACGTTTTGCACGCATTGCGGGGCCTCGCTGGCGGGTGGTTCCGTGCCGACGCCTACGGGCGCTGGTCCTTCCTCTGCCCCGGGCCTAACCCAGTCGATGCCGCCGGTCGCGCCTGCGCCTCAAAAGCCTAAGAGCAAGGCGCCGGTCATTATCGCTGTGGCATGTGCTGCTGTGGTCCTCATCGGTGGCGGCACGGTGTTTGCACTCACGATGCTTAATGGGTCCAAGAGCTCTGACACGCAAATCTCGGTGATCGATACCGGGTCTTCGGACGAGAAAGATTCTTCTGCCAAGAAGAAGAGCGACAAGTCCAAGGCCAAGGAACCCTCGTCGTCCGATGACGAGGCCGTTCCCGAGGACGAGTCGGCATACTACGGTTCGGGCGATTCGGACGATTACCTAACCGACGTGTATACGTACACGAACGACATGCATCCTTATAGCATGTCGATTCCCAATCGCTTTGAGATGGAAGATACTCCCAACGGCAGCGGCGCCAGGTATGAGGACCCGGAGACGGGCTTTGTAATCAACCTGTTTGGCTACGTCAACATTAACGACGAAACTGCACACGAGATGTTCGTCGATGAGGACACCTCGGGCAAGACTGACCTCTATACCGCGGAGGGCGACAGCTGGTACGTGGTTTCGTGGCGCGAGGGCGACACGATCATTTACGAAAAGACGATCGTCACGGATTCGACGATTGCCACGGCGCATTTGGAGTACTCGACTGCAAACCGCGACATGGGATCGAAGATTATCGACACACTGCTGCCGACGTTTCAGGTGGACTAGGCGCCCGTGCCTATAGCCGGCAATCGAAAACACCGATAGCCAGATCTCCTGACAGTCTTTGTCTTATGGGCTAGACTGGCTTGGACAAGATCGATGAATGGGGCAACCGCTTCCTGGCGTCGTTGTCCCATTTTTATTATGCGTGCGACCCGTGGTGGCCGGCACGGTGGGCAGAGGTGTTCCGATGAGCCAAGAGATGATGGATAAGACCTGTCGCGGATTTGCCGAGGCGTTGGCTGCACGCGAGCCGGTTCCCGGCGGCGGTAGCGCGAGCGCGTTTGTGGGAGCACTGGGTGCCTCGCTGTGCGGGATGGTTGCTCGCTATGGCGCGACGAACCCCGCGCTTGCCGATCGCGCGGACGATCTGGCGCACGCGTTTGCCCAGGCAGACGAGCTGGCTCAGGAGCTCGTGGGTCTGGTTGCCGAGGACGTTCGTGCGTACGGCCAGGTGTCCGCTGCGTACGGTATTCCGCGCGAGAACCCGGCTCGACCTGCGGCGATTCAGGACGCGTTGCACGTGGCGGCCATGCCACCGTACCGCATTATGGACGCCTGCGGTCGTGCGCTGGCGCTGCTCGAGGACATGGCGGACAAGGGCTCCCGACAGCTGCTCTCCGATGTGGCGTGCGGTGCCGTGTTTTGCCGCGCGGCCATGCAGGGCGCGAGCTTGACGCTCTTTGCCAATACCACGTCTATGAAAGACCGGACGCGCGCCGAGGAGCTCGAGGCGGCGTGCGATGAACTGCTCGATATGTGGCTACCGCGCGCCGACGCTCTGGCGCGCCGCGCCGCCGACGCCGCCAGGAAGAGGGGATAGCCATGGCAGAGCTGCTGAAGGGCGCTCCCGTCGCCCGCGCGTTGACTGAGGAGCTTGCCGCGCGTTGTGCTGTTCTGCGCGAGCGCGGCGTTGTTCCAACGCTTGCTATCGTTCGTGTAGGCGAGCGCGAGGACGACCTGTCCTACGAGCGCGGTGCACTCAAACGCTGCGAAAAGGCGGGCATCGAGGCTCGTCGCGTTTTGCTTCCTGCCGATGTTTCGCAGGACGAGCTACTGGCGGCTATTAAGGACATCAATGCCAACCCCACTGTTCATGGCTGTCTGCTGTTCCGCCCGCTGCCTGCCGGTCTTGACGAGGATGCGGTTGCCGCCGCGCTCGATCCCGCCAAGGACGTTGACTCCATGACACCGGCCTCGCTGCTTACCACACTATCGGGACGAGGCAAGGGCTTTGCTCCTTGTACGGCCGAAGCCGTGCTGGCACTGCTGGACCATTATGGCGTTGAGCTGGATGGGGCCAAGGTTGCCGTTGCCGGTCGGTCGCTGGTGATTGGCCGCCCCGTTGCCGCTATGCTTACGGCTCGCAATGCCACGGTGACGACGTGCCATACGCATACGCGCGACCTTGCTGCCGAGTGCCGTTTTGCCGACATCGTTGTTGCCGCGGTTGGACGCGCGCGCACGATTGGCGCGGATGCGGTTCGCGAGGGCCAGACAATCATCGATGTTGGCATTAATTGGGACGAGGCTGCTGGCAAGCTGGTCGGTGACGTTGATTTTGACGCTGTGGAGCCGGTTGTTGGCGCCATCACGCCCGTGCCGGGCGGCGTGGGCGCTGTGACGACGGCGATTCTCGCCAAACACGTGATCGAGGCGGCGGAGCGTGCATCGAAATAGGCGTTTTGGGCTGTTTGAGGGGCTAGCCATATACCGCGTGGTCAAAAAATGCCAAATATGAGTACTGTTGCCAAGATAGTCACATATGCTTTATGACATTTGGGCTTCCTAACGAAATTTATTCTCGTTAGGAAGCCCATTTTATTGAACCTATGGGGAATAACGTTGTCTTGCTTTTGGACAAATGGGGACTTTCGGCACTCATTACAAGGAAATGTGCTGCTACTAAATTGGTGACAGTACTCATATTTGGCATTTTTTGACCACAGGGGTCCCGAAGGGTCTTGAGGCGTTGCGGTTTCGCCCTTTTTGCGCCGAAGCGATACACTGTTGCCGTTTGATTTCTTCGCTCAAGGAGGATGCGCATGCCGTGCACAACGATTTTGGTTGGTAAGAACGCGAGTTACGACGGGTCGACGCTTGTCGCCCGCAACGAGGACTCGTCCAACGGGGTGTTTGAGCCCAAGCGCATGCGCGTGGTGCATCCCGACGAGCAGCCGCGTGTCTACACGAGTGTTCTAAGCCACCTGACCATTGAGCTGCCCGACAACCCCATGCGCTACACGAGCGTCCCCGACGTCGTTCCCGGCCATGGCATTTGGGCCGAGGCTGGCTTCAACGGGCTCAATGTTGGCATGTCCGCAACCGAGACACTCACCACCAACGAGCGCGTCCGCGGCGCCGATCCGCTCGTGGACTACGTGCCCGCCAAGGGCAACGAGGGCGAGGACGGCTATGTTCCGGCACAGCCCGGCGGCTTGGGCGAGGAGGATATGGTGACCCTGGTGCTGCCGTACGCCACGTCTGCCCGCGACGGCGTGCGCATCCTGGGCGAGCTGCTCGAGCGCTACGGCACCTATGAGAACAATGGCATTGCCTTTAGTGACGTTGACGAGATCTGGTGGCTCGAGACTATCGGTGGCCACCACTGGATCGCCAAGCGCGTGCCCGATGACGCCTATGTGACCATGCCCAACCAGCTGGGTATCGACAGCTTTGACCTGGACGACGCCGAGGGCACCCAGGCCGACCACATGTGCTCTGCCGACCTGCGCGCCTGGATGGCCGAGTGGCATCTGGACCTGACGCTGGGCGTCGAGGGCGACGGTCCGGCGACGGTCTTTAACCCGCGCGAGGCCTTTGGTTCGCACAGCGACAGCGACCACGTCTACAACACGCCGCGCGCCTGGTACATGCAGCGCTGCCTCAACCCCAGCGATGTGTGGGACGGTCCCGACGCCGATTACACGCCCGAGAGCGACGACATCCCCTGGAGCCGCGTGCCTGAGCGCAAGGTGACCATCGAGGACATCAAGTACGTGCTCTCCAGCCACTACCAGGGCACGGAGTACGACTGCTACGGCAGCAAGGGTACGCCTGCCACGCGCGGCGCCTATCGTCCCATCGGCATCAACCGCAACAGCCAGCTCGCCGTGCTGCAGCTGCGCCCCTATGCGCAGCCTGCGTATCGCGCCGTGCAGTGGATGGCGTTTGGCTCCAACTCGTTTAACGCGCTCGTCCCGCTGTATGCCAACGTCGAGACCATGCCCGAGTACTACGCCGACACCCAGGCGCGTGTGACGTCCGAGAACTTCTACTGGGCCAACCGCCTGATCGGCGCCCTGTCCGATGTCCGTTTCCATGAGTGCGGTCGTGCGGTCGAGGACTACCAGGAGAAGGTCGGCGGCATGGGCCACAAGCAGATCCACGACGTTGACGCTGCCGTAGCCGCGCTGCCCGAGGCCGAGGTACCTGCCGAGCTCGCCCGCGCCAACGAGGCATTTGCCGAGCTCGTGCGCGTGGAGACCGATGCCCTGCTGGGCAAGGTCCTCTACACCACGAGCTGTGCCATGAAGAACTCCTTCGCGATGAACGACAACATTAGGTAAAAGCCGTATTGCAGCGAACGAGCGGGACAAACGCCGTCAAAGGCTTTGCCCCGCTCGATTCCTATCTTGGCAGTAAAACGATTTTGTGTCGTTCGCCCAATCTTGGGTACAAGAAGGCCAATGCAGTTGTTCATGATTGGAGCCAACCATGGTTATGAAACTCGATCAGCTTGTTAACGGTGCCATCAACGTGGGCTTCGGCGCCGCCGCCGTTGCCGTCGAGGGCGGCAAGAAGGTTCTCGACGACCTCGGTACCAAGGGCGAGCAGGTCCGCAAGGATGCCGGCACCCCCGATATCGCCCGCAGCGTGTCCGATATGTTCGAGCAGGCGGGTGGCACCATCTCCGACCTGACCGAGCGCCTGGGCATGCAGGGCGAGACTGCGGCACAGCGCGTGCTCGATGAGCTCATCCTGGCTCGCGTCCGCGTTATGACCGCCCACGAGCGCACGGCCTTCCTGGCTCATGTACGCGATATCGTCGATTCGGTCGAGGACAACGTGACTTCGGTGCCTGTCGAGTCTGTTGAGCCCGACGATGCAGAGGACGCCGAAGAGGCCGAGTAGTAGCGCAGATGGCAGATTCCACCACCGATTACAACAATCTAGATCCTTTGGGTGACGAGGCGGCGGTTGTCGATGAGGTCGATGCCGCCGTCTCGGGCGCTCGCAAGAAGCCGCGCGCTGTCGATATGGTCCCCGAAGAGCCCGACGCGATGGCGCCGGATGAGGAGTACCAGCTCACGCCGGCGGGCCGCCGCGAACGCATCGGGCAAATCGTTCGCCTGATCAAAAAGTACCGTGTGTGGGACAACCTCACGCCGGTTCGCCTGCGCCGTCTGCTCGAAGAGCTCGGCCCCATGTTCGTCAAGATGGGGCAGATTCTGGCCAACCGCTCCGAGATCTTGCCGCAGCGGTTTTGCGACGAGCTGCGCCGCCTGCGCTCCGACGTAGAGCCGGTGCCGTATGAGGTGGTGCTGCGTTGTCTGGAAGAGGAGTACGGCCAGCGCTTGGGGCAGATGTTCGACGCGATCGACCCCAACCCGCTCGGAAGTGCGTCGCTCGCGCAGGTGCACCGTGCCCGCCTGGTGACAGGTGAGGACGTGGCCGTTAAGGTGCAGCGCCCCGGCGCGCAGCAGGTCATGGCGCAGGACATCGACATCATTCGCTCGGTGGTGCGCATCGTTTCCAAGTTCGTCAACACCGATCAGTTTGTTGACCTGCACGGCGTGGTCGAGGAGCTGTGGACCTCGTTTCGCGAGGAGACCAACTTTTTGGCCGAGGCCAAAAACCTCAACGATTTCTATGAGTTCCATAAGAGCGTCCATGGCGTGACGTGCCCCAAGTCCTATCTGGATCTGTGCACCGAGCATGTCGTGGTCATGGATTACGTCGACGGCATCTCGATTGCCGATCCCGAGCGCTTGGTGGCCGAGGGCTATGACCTGGAAAAAATCGGTTCGGCGATTGTCGAGGACTATTCGACGCAGGTGCTCGATGATGGCTTTTTCCATGCCGACCCGCATGCGGGAAACATCATTCTCAAGGACGGCGTCGTTTACTTTATCGACCTGGGTATGGTCGGGCGCATGTCGAGCCACGACCGCGGTATCGTTAAGGACATGATCTTTGCCGTGGCCGAGGGCGACGTGCCCAAGCTCAAGGACTCGCTCATGCGCTTTGCCGTGACGCGCGGCGATTCTGCCGAGCTCGACCATTCGGCGTTTTTGTCCGACCTGGACTTTATCGTTGCCGACTTTGCGGGCCTCGATCTTAAGGACCTGGATATCGGCGAGTTTCTGACCTCGCTGCTAAATTTGGCGCGCAAAAACGACGTTGAGCTGCCGAGCGTGGTGACGATGTTCGCGCGCGGCATGGTGACGCTCGAGGGTCTGCTGACCGAGTACATGCCCAACGTCAACATGATCCAGATCATCCAGACGCATATCAAAAACGAGAAGAGCACCTATGCGCGCGTGCGCGATATGGGGCGCGATCTTGCCGCGAGCAGCTATCGAGCGGCAAAAGGTTCGCTCGAGGCGGCCGAGTATCTGGGCTTGGCGTCGCGTATGCTTACGCGCGGCCAGCTTAAGGTGAACACGCAGATCATGAGCAGCGATAAGGCACTGCGGCAGCTGGGTGGAATTATCGACCGCATGTCGATGGCAATTGTGATCGCCGGTCTGTTTATCGGTTCGTCGGTGGTGTACTATGCGCGTATCGAGCCGGTTGTGTTTGGTATCCCGGTCATTGGCTTTATGGGCTACGTGAGCGCGCTGGCGCTGGCACTGATGCTGGGCCGCGAGATCTGGCGCAATAGCCACGGCGGTAAGCGTTAGCGATTTCCCGGGGTCGGGGAAACGGGTTATTTTGCTCGGCACTTCATCCCCGCCCTTTTCTATCGCAAACCATAGCTTGTACCTTGGGCTTCGCCTGTGTGCGGGGCCCTTTTGCGTGCTACCATATCGACAGTAATAATCGATGGCCTAGATGGTGGTGCGGAGACGCACGAATGCGCGGTTTTCCTGCGCGTTTGGGAGAATCGGGGTGTAAGTCCCCGGCTGTACCAGTAACCGTAATTCCTCTTGGCCCGGGATGGTCGCGTCGCAGATCGGACCGCGCCCGGGTCGGTAAGGTTAAGTCGGATCGCCTCCCATCTTGTACGCGGCTGCGGCGTATGCTGCCGGTGTGCATAGGGCTCTGGAGGGAAGAGAGATCCCGATGGGGGAACTCGAGCGCAACATGCGCGATGACGTGGGGCAGCCTCAAGGCAACGCTCCAAGTACAGACAATGGGGGACAAATGGATATGTTTGAGGACGAGCGCGAGCGCGCCTCGTTGCATCGCCGTGGCGCGATTGCACGCGGTGTAGCCAAGCGCGGCCTGGTGGCATTCCTGGCCTTTGCGATGGCCTTTGGCACCACGCCGGCTCAGTTGTGGGCCGAGGGCGCCGAGGGCATTGCCGAGGCTGTGGCTCAGGCTGCGACGCCGGGCGAGGACGCAGCGCTTGCGGGCGGTGCTGCCGACCAGGGTAAGGCCGAGGTTTCGGATTCCGAGGGCGCGCCTGCAGCTAGTGCCGCCACAACAGAGGCGGCAACTGGCGACGAGGGCCCGGCGACGGGGGAGAACCCTACCGCGAGCGAGCAGTCTTCGACGGCATCCGCTGGCCAAGCAGGATCTGCCGCCGTGGCTGCCGTCCAGGCAGAGAACCCGACGGAAACTGGCGATGTCGCCAAGAAGCAAGTCGAGGTCTCGTTCTCGATTGTCGGCACCGATGCCGACGGCAAGGCTCAGACCTGGGTGGCACCTACGCAGCTTAAGCTCGACGAGGGCGCGACGGCTGCGGATGCCTTCATTAAGCTGCAGGAGAAGACGGGCTTCAAGGCGGACTACGATCCGAACACGGCATACGGTTTCTACCTCGAAAGCATCACGTCCCCGAGCGATGGCCGCACGCTTGCCTTCGATCCGGCGACTTATGCCTACTGGCAGCTGTTTGTCGACGGCGCGTCTTCCTCGGTTGGCGCGAGCGGCGTCAAGCTCACCCAGGGGCAGAAGATTGAGTTTGCCTATACGGCTGGTAGCTCGTCCCCTGTCGTTAAGGACCAGGTTGCCGCAAATGTGACCGTCATTGGTCGTGATGCCCAGGGCAAGACTCAGACTTGGGTCGATAACGCGCAGTATGTGGTGACGTCCGGCTCGAACGCACTTGACCTTACGAAGGTCGCGCTCGAGGCGAATGACATCGATGCCGTTGTTGCGGGCTCCTTCATTCTGAGCCTTAAGTACAACGGCGTTGAGCTGGGTAAGCCGCTCGATTATTCGACCTATTGGCAGCTGTTCATCAACGGCAAGTCGAGCGACTGCACGGCAGACAATGTCACCATTCATGCTGGCGATACCGTTACGTGGTTCTACGGTGGCTGGGGCGACCAGTTGCCCTCCGATTCTGTCCATGCTTCCGTTCAGGTCCTCGGTAAGGACAAGGACGGCAAGCAGCAGGTTTGGGCTTCGACGGGTCAGATGAGTCTCAAGGCGGGCTCTACTGCCAAGGATCTGCTGGAGCAGACCGGTCTTGATCTCGTTACTAGTGAAGAGTCTTGGGGCTGGTGCCTCAGCGGCATTAAATCGCCGCTCGACGGTAAGACCTATAAGTATGATCCTGCGACCAAAAGTTATTGGCAGTTCTATGTAAATGGCAAGTTCGCCCAGGTCGGGGCTGGCAACTACGAGCTCCATGAGGGCGATGCCGTCACCTTTATGTATGGTGCTGACGCCGATGCCCTTCCTGGTCAGGTTCTTGGGTCTGTCGATGTTATCGGTCCCGATGTCAACGGCAACAATGCTCGCTGGGGCTCGGCAAGCAACGTTTCTTTGCCTGAAGGCTCTACTGCCCAGAACCTTATTGAGACGGTTCTGAAGGCCAAGGGCGTTACGTACAACGGCTCCCAGAGTGGTGAGTACTGGTTCCTCAATTCCATCAACTCGCCGTTCGATCACAAGCCGTATGCCTGGGATGCTGCGACCAATAAATCTTGGCATCTGTATATCAATGGAGAGCCCTCCTTACTCTGCGCCAACCAGATTACGCTCAAGAGCGGCGATAAGGTTACGCTTGCCTATACCACCGACGATTCGCCCATGCCCGATCCCGACAAGATTGTCGTGGACCCGAGTGCGACGACTCCTGATTGGGATGCCGAGTGGGCCGGCTACGGTAACAGCGGCAACGGTACGTCTGTTACGGACGCCAAGACGCCTGCGCAGGCCGCCGGTCTTAAGTGGGCCTTCGATTGGAAGGCCGAGTCTGGTCAGCAGTATGCCAACTGCAGCGAGCCTGTCATTGCTAACGGTTTTGTGTACATCGCGACCGAGAACGAGCTCATTAAGATCGATTCGTCCACGGGTAAAAAGGTTGCCTCTGCGCCGCTTGCCTCCAAGGTGAGCTATACCTCTCGTCCGATCTATACCAATGGCCTTATCATCGTTCCGCTCAACGGCGGTGCGGTCCAGGCGATTACTGCGGACAAGCTGATCTGCAAGTGGCTGACGCCTGGTTTGACGGACTTGACGCAGAGCTCCTGCACCGTGGTTTCGGATGGCGAGTACGTCTATGTTGGTACGGTCGATATTTCGTATGACGAGAACTACAACGCGACCTACGGCAACGGCTCCCTGAAGCGTATCAAGATTGCCACGGGCGAAGTTTCTTGGCAGAACATCGACCCTGCCGAGGGCTATTACTGGACTGGTGCGGCTTTGACGGATAAGTATGCCATCGTTCCTACGAGCGCGGGTACGCTTAAGTGCATTGATAAGACGACGGGCGATGTCGTTTCGACCATGAAGCTCGGCGCTGTCGCAAATGCCGATTGCATTGCCGATCCGTCCAATGGTTCGACCTTCTATCAGATGACGCACGACGGAAAGCTCCATGTGATTTCGCTTTCGGCGAAGGGCGTGTTGAGTGAACAGAAGACGGTTGATCTGGGCCTTACGAATAACATGAGCGCTCCGGCGGTGGCTGGCGAAAACTTGATTGTCGGCGGACAGACGGCTACTGGCTCTGCTCTGGTTCTCTATAACCTGAAGACGGGTAAGACCACGATGGTCGCTGCTGCCGACGGCAAGGCGCTGCCGGCTGGCCTCAACGGCATTGCTGCTACTCCGCTGGTGAGTGTTCAGGGCGGCAAGACCTACGTGTACTTCACCGTGAACAGCGCGGATAGCAAGGATTACGTCAACTACTCTG
This sequence comes from uncultured Collinsella sp., assembly GCA_900543275.1. Taxonomy (GTDB): domain Bacteria; phylum Actinomycetota; class Coriobacteriia; order Coriobacteriales; family Coriobacteriaceae; genus Collinsella. The sequence goes on from UQQL01000003.1 coordinate 51,831, forward strand.
CTGGTGGTGGCGTGTATCGCTATACGCTTGGCGACGCAGAGGCGACGCAGATTTATGATGCGGCTGGCCATTACCAGTACTGTGACTCTCCGGTCATTGCCGATGCTTCTGGCAACCTGTACTACATCAATGATTCGGGTACTCTGTTCAAGCTGGGGGCTGTCGAGTCTTGGACGGTTGCCTTTAATTCCAACGGCGGGTCTGCTTGCGACACTAAGTTTGTTGCTACGGCCGACGGCAAGCTGGTCAAGCCGGCCGATCCGACGCGCGATGGCTACACTTTCGGCGGTTGGTATACCGATGAGGCTTGCACGCAGGCGTATGACTTCAGTACGCCAGTGACGGCCGATCTGACACTGTATGCCAAGTGGACCAAGAATGCCGTTAACCCTGGCGGCAATGGCGGTTCTGGCACTAATGGTGGCAACGGTGGCGCTGGCAACGGTTCCGGCGCTGGCGCTGGCACTGGCACGGGTTCCGGCTCCGGCTCTAAGGGCCAGCAGGCCGGCGGCGCTATCGCCCCGGGTCATAAGCCGACGACCAAGACGACGGTGTCGACCAAGACCGAGACCAAGGACAACAAGTCCGACAAGAAGGACACCGATAAGTCCGATAAGAAGGACGAGAAGAAGTCTGACAAGAAGTCTGACAAGAAGGACAACAAGTCCGACAAGAAGTCCGATTCCAAGTCCGATTCCAAGTCCGATACGGGTGCTGCTTCCACGACCACTGCTAAGAAGTCCTCTAGTGCTTCCGAGCAGGAGACTGGCACCAACCCGCTCGCCATTGTTGGCGTTGCCGCCGGCGTCATCGGTCTCGCCATCGTCGGCGTGTTCGTGTTCACCAAACGTCGGTAGGTGAGGGCTGTGTCCAATAAATCCAAGGACGCTGACCCCAAGCAACCAGATTCCTCGTTCATTCAGTTCGACGAAGCAAAGCAACAGGGCGCCGCTTCGGCGGCGTCCGCCCCTCGTCGCAAGACGCTCCTCGGCGTCCTGACTGCCGCGTGCACCATTCTGATCGTCGTCTCGCTGGGTTTCGTCCATCCTTCCGAGAGCGGTGCCTGGTCCATCGACTGGATCATTCAGACCGTGACGGGGGAGAGCGTCGTCACCAAGGACACCAAGGTGTCTGGCTCGACTACGACTTCGGGCGAGGCCAGTTCCAAGGATTCCAAGTCATCGAATGACGCAAAAGATGAGTCCAAGTCCAAGGACGATTCCGAGTCTTCAAACAAGGAATCGGACAAGAACTCGGATAACAAGAAGTCCGAGGACCAGGACGGCAAGAAGTCTGGCGATAAATCCGCTGCCCAAAATACGGGAGCCGGTGATACTTCCAATGCGTCTGGCGGTGGCCAGTCGTCTGATGGAGCCTCATCCTCTAATGGTGGAAACGCCTCCTCGGGCGGCCAGAGCGGCTCGCAGGAGTCCAGCTACGTAACAGTGACGGTTTCGGTCACATCGAGCGCTGTGGGCAATCCTGTGTCCTCTGGTGGCACCTTTACCTTTAACGAAGGCGCTACCGTCTACGATGCCCTGTGCGCGCTGGGCCTTTCCGTCAACGCACACGGCTCATCGTACGGCACGTATGTTTCTGCGATTGGTGGTTTGGCCGAGAAACAGTATGGCGGCACGAGTGGCTGGATGTACTCCGTCAACGACTCAACGCCCATGACGGCCTGCAGCAACTACGTTCTCTCCAACGGCGACAACGTGGTCTGGTATTACGTTACAGGCTAGAGGCCTCGACATAGCGCGCCAGACGGGCGGTTCGGACAAACATCCGGGCCGCCCGTTTTTCATGCGAATGGGATTGGGTTGCCGGGTCTCTCGGTAAACAAAAAACCGGTTGGAATGGGAATTCCAACCGGTTATACATTCAAGCAAATAGCGAATCGACTACGACCGTGCGCCCTCGAGGAAGAAGCGACGGCTGAAGTAGTTGTACCAGGTGACGAGGAACGTGGCGATGGCCTTCATGGCCTGGTAGCCGATGCTCAAAAACGTGACGCCCACAAACATGTATAGGTCGTTGAGGCCCAGGCCAATCACCGACAGGATGGTGAAGATCGTGAACTCGCGCTTGCGGCTCATGCCCTCGCGGTGGTCGAACACGTACTTCATGCTGAGCCAGTAGTTGACCACGACGGACGTGGTAAACGAGACCGTGGTGCTCATCAAAAAGTCGAGGTGAAACAGCTCGACGAGCGCAATGAGCATACCCCAGTCGATGCCAAAGGAGATAAGGCCCACGACAGCGAACTTGAGGAACTGCTTGGTATGAGGTTGTGCCAGTGCCTTGCGCACGTAATCACATCCAATGCGTTGATAAATCGAGCAGAGGATACTTTAGAGCTTTTGCAAGGGAAACGTAAGGTCTTTGCCAAGAACTATACGAACTCGCCAAATTTTCAAGAGCTAATCCGCAAACGTTGAAAATTTGCCCGTAAACGAGCAAAACCCACGAACAACACAGCGCTCGACGCGCGTCATCCGTGGGCATCGTAAAGCTGTAAGGTTGCGAGTTACTTGGTCTCGTCGCCTTCCAGGAAGATCTTTCGGGTCACAAAGTTGTAGACCATGACAAGCGCGGTGGCGCAGATCTTGGCGATATTGGCCTCGAGTCCCAGGCCGGCGTTGAGTGTCAACACGATACCGTCGTTGAGTGCCAGGCCGATCACGGACAGCACGACAAAGATAATGAACTCGCGGCGGCGGCTTATGCCTTCCTTGTGCGCAAACACGTACTTCATGCTGGCGACGTAATTAAAGATGAGTGAGACGATAAAGCCGCTGGTGTTGGCGATTAGGATGTTGAGGCCCAGACCGTAGTGGAGCAGATTCATAATGCCAAAGTCGATAACCGTGGCAATGACACCGACGACGCCAAATTTCATGATCTGCGCAAGGAGCTTTTGCATGGTACCTGCCTTAAGCTGGCGCCGAAGCGCCGCGGGGATGACAAACTTGGCACAGTTTAGCCAATCCCCGCGGGTGGGGCTAGGCGCGCTCCTCGATAGCACCGTTTCTATATGCATCGAGCAGCTGGCGCAGGTCCTGGATCTGGCTGCGGATCTTGGCGCCGGTATCGGTGTCGCTCACCATGCGGCGACGGTCTGCTTGGTCAAAACGGTTGGTCTCGCTCTCGATGTCCACGTTGCGTGTGAGTGCCTCGGCAACCGTCGTAAAGGCCCGGTGCGACTTGAGGCGGCAGCCGCGCGAGCTCGAGATGAGCGTATAGCCGGCGATACCCGTCTTGGGATGGTAAGCGCGGCAGAAGCCGCCATCGATGACCAGCAGCTTGCCCTCGGCGCGGATGGGCTGCTCGCCCTTGGTGGTTTTAACGGGCGTGTGGCCGTTGATGATGTGACCGGTCGGTGAGCATGCCATGGGCGCGACGCCAAACTCGCGCATGATGTCGTCGCAGACCGAGGGCGACTTGGTAAGCGTAAAGTACGGGTCCATCGGCTCGACCCAGGTGCTCTTATCGGCGATATAGGCGCGCTCAAAGGTACGCACCAGGCGTCCGCTGGCGGGTGAGTTAAAGCCGATCCACAGGTACCACATCCAGTCGAGGGCGTCGCGGTCGCCCATGCGCCAGGCGCGGCGGGCGATGTGGTCGCAAAAATCGAGATAATCGCGGCCAGCGTGCCAGGTGCCCAGGCAGTTCATGCTGCTAAAGGTGCCGTCTTCGTTGAGTGGCACGCAGCCGTGGAAGAGCAGGTTGCCGTTGGCGACTTTGTACATCGAGCCGTGGGAATAGAGGAAATCGATATGGCGATGCAGGTGATCGGCGGTGACGAACTCGGACACGAGCTTGTCGATGATGTGCTGCTCCTGAGACGTGAGCGTATAGGGGTCCGCCGGGTCGACGGTGGGGAAGTCGTTGGTCGTGAGCGGCCATACGCTGCCGTCGGCGAGCGTGACCGTGCCGGTGTCGTGATCGATCTTGTCGAGTAACAGGCGGTCGGTCATGTCGAACTCGGGATGGCGCTGGATAATCTGGCCCTCGAGCTTAAAGAGCAGCACGTTGATGGCCTTGATCAGCGGGGTGATGGACTCACCGGCGGTGTAGGTGGCATCAGCATAGGCGACAAGTTCACGCAGCGAGATGCCGTAGTCGTTCTCGAGGATCTCGTAGTTGTCGTAGCGTAGGTTGTTGCGCAGCACCGTGGCGATGCAGGCGGGCTCACCGGCCGCAGCGCCCATCCACAGCAGGTCGTGGTTGCCCCACTGGATGTCGAGTGAATGGTAGGTGAGCAGGCGGTCCATAATCTTGGCCGCGCCGCCACCGCGGTCGAAGATATCGCCCACCAGGTGCAGGTGGTCGACGGCCAGCCGCTTGATGAGCGAGGCGAGCGACTCGATAAAGTCGTCGGCGCTGGCGGTCTCCAGGATGGACTCCACGATGCGCTCGTGATAGCGCACGCGATAGTTGTTCTCGTCCGGGTGCGTGTGCAACAACTCGTCGATGATATAGGCGTAATCGCGCGGGATGGCCTTACGCACTTTGGAGCGCGTGTAGCGGCTTGAAAGCGAACGAGCGACCATGATGAGCTGGTCAAGCATCGTCTTGTACCAGGTGGGCGAGTCCTCGCGCTGGCTGCGGACCAGCTCGATCTTCTCGTGCGGGTAGTAGATGAGCGTGCACAGCTCGCCCTTTTCGTCAAAGGAGAGCGTTTCGCCAAAGATCTCGTCGACATGCTCGCGCACGACGCCCGAGCAGTTGTTGAGGATGTGCATAAAGGCTTCGTACTCGCCATGCACGTCGCTCATAAAATGTTCGGTGCCTTTGGGCAGGTTGAGAATGGCCGAGAGATTGATGATCTCGGTAAACGCGGATTGCTCGGTGGGAAATTGTTTCGACAGCAGACGCAGATACTTGAAGTCTTGCGGATTGCGATCGAATGCGACCATGAAACACCTTCCGATGGGGTTGGTAAAACTGATAAACAGCGTCAAACGTTTATCAGTATGCGCCGCTTTTGTTTCGATTGGGGATGGGCAGCCGAATTGTTAGCCGAACGGTTTGGTAAATCGATTTAGTGGAGGTAGATATGGCGGTTGAGTGGAGACGTAGGGTCGTTTTTACAGACGTATGCCTCCGGGATCGATAGAGATGATGACGGTAAAGATGTTCACTACCTTTGGCTCTATTTGGTAAATAGTGGACATTTGTACCGTATTTATGCTTGCTGTGCGATAATTTTTATAACTATACGTAAGGAGCCTCATATGAGTGATTTTGTCCTGACCTGTGAATCCGCCGCCGATCGAACTCGGGAGTTCTTTGAATCGCGCAATATCCCTGTCGTGTGTTTTCATTACGAGATCGACGATGTTGTCTATACGGACGATCTGTATCAGTCGATTACGCCGGACGAGTTTTTTGCCCAGATATCCGCGGGCGCCATGCCCAAGACGTCTCAGGTGAGCGTGGGTGAGTACGAAGAGTTTTGGGAGCCGCTTGTTGCCGAGGGCAAAGACGTGCTGCACCTGACGTTGTCATCGGGTATTTCGGGCACGTATGGATCGGCCTGCGTTGCGGCGCAGATGCTCGCGGATCGCTATCCCCAGGGCGGCAAGGTGTGCGTCATCGATTCGCTGGGGGCGTCTTCGGGCTTTGGCCTGTTGCTGGAATATGCCGCCGATGTGCGCGATAGCGGGGCTTCACTCGACGAGACGGCTGCCTGGATCGAGGAGCACAAGCTCAACCTGCACCACTGGTTCTTCTCGACCGATCTGTCGAGCTACCTGCGCGGCGGTCGCATTTCGGCTGCGAGCGCGATCATCGGCACGGCGCTTAAGATTTGCCCGCTTATGACGGTCGATTGCGAAGGTGGGCTGTTGCCACGTGAGAAGATTCGCACTAAGAAGCGCGCGATTTCCGAGATGGCTCAGACCATGATGGCACACGTGCAGGACGGTGCGGATTATTCGGGTAAGTGCGTCATGTCGCACTCGGCGTGCCGCGAGGATGCCGAGGCAGTTGCGGCGCTGATCGAGGAACAGATTCCGCAGCTTAAAGGCAAGATTGAGATCAATAACATCGGTACTCTGATTGGCTCGCATACCGGACCTGGTACGGTGGCGCTCTTCTTTATGGGCGACAAGCGCGTGGATTAGTTTGCCCCATCACATCGCTGCATGATTGCTCAAACGAAAACGGCCCGCCTCACGTTTGTGGGGCGGGCCAAGATGTTTTGCTAGCGTTTCTTTCCGCGGAAGAAGAAGCCGTGCAGTGACGGCTTGAGGCCGCGGTTGGCGCGACGCTCCTCGATATGATCGTGGATCGAAGCGACGCGCTCGATAACCTCGTCGGGAATCGGCACGTCGGGATTCATGTTCTCGACCTGGCTGACCTCGGCGGCGGCGACCTGGTCGATAATGGGCACATCGTCGTGCGAGATGACAGGCGTGGCGTCTTCTTTCATCTTGCGGTAGCGCTGCATCATGTCGGTCTGTAGCTGCTGGGCCGAAGGCGGTGTCCAGATGATGGCGTTGGCACCGGCGGCGATGGTCTCGCGGATGCTCTCGGGCGTCTTGCCGCCCGGCGCGATGAGCGGCAGGTTGGGATAGTGCTCGCGCAGTTCACGCAGGACCTGCGGCGTGTTTTTGCCAGCGGCGATGTTAAGAATCTTGGCGCCGGCGCGCACCTTGGCGTGAGCATCGTCGTCGCAACGTACGACCGTGGCGATGACGGGGATGTCGGCGATGTTGGTGATGTGCTCGACCATCTCGGCGGTGGCGGGGGAGTTGACCACACAGCCCGCCGCACCCTGCATCTCGGAGACGGCTGCCATCTGAACGGAGCGCTTGCCGGTGGTGGTGCCACCGCCCACGCCTACGAAGACCGGGCACTCGGCGACGGTCAGCAGCGCCTGCGTAATGGCGGGCTGCGGCGTGAAAGGGTAGACCGCAAAGACGGCATCGGCGTTGGAGTTGCGGATAACCGCGACATCAGTGGTGTAAATGAGCGACTTGATGCGGCGGCCGAAGAGCGTGAAGCCGCTGGCCTCCTCGATCTCGTCGGGCATGCGGAGGGCCGCCTTGCGCAAACGCCCGTCGATGGGCAGGGGCTCCATAGGGAGCAGGCCGTTGGGCGTGACGGCTACCTGGGGCTCGGTGAACTCGTCTGCGAGCTCGACCTCGGAGAAATCGACCGAGGCGACGATGTCCTCGTGAACCTCGGCGGGCACATCGATGGGAGCTTGGTCGTTTGCCGCGGCAGGCGTGTCGAAGGAGCTGGTGCCGACGAAGGCGTCGACGCGCTCGTTTAGATCGTTGAGGGTATCCATGGAGGCTCGATTCTATGTGATGACGGCCGGCAGGGTGCCGGCAGCGTTGTGCTTGCTAAATCGTTTGACGAGTTGATTTTTCCCCGCCGCGTCCTCCGTTAGACCGAAGGGCGGCGAACGTGAAGGAGCTGTGGTGGCGGTGATCGAGGTGCTATCTTGAAAGTCCCGTTTAAAAGAGAGGTGACGCGGTATGGAATTTTCGGCAATGTTGGGCTCGATTGGCCTATGCGTGGGCGCAATCGTAGCCGCCGCGGTCATCTACTTTGTGGTCACGGCCATTAAGGGCAAAAGGGCCGAACGCAAGGAGCGCACGATGCTTAAACAGCATCGCGACCAGCAGGGCAAACGCGCACGGAGATAGCTTGTTGAGTTTTGGATCCGTGCGCTAGCTGCGTTTTCGGATCAGGGCAATGTAGAAGCCCTCAAATTCGCGGCTGGGCGGAATGGTGAGCGTGCCGGGCAGGCCGTTGGCGATGGCCGATACCTGACCCGCGGCAATGGCCTCGGTCAGGGCGTTGGACTCGATGCGCGGCTCCTCACCAGCTTCCTGGGCACGGCGTGCCTCACTTTCGCTTGGCGTGCCGTCGAGGGGGATGAGCTCGCAGTCCATATGCTTGTCGAGGGCTTCTTGCAGGGCGTCCTCGTTTTCCTGCGGCAAGATCGAACAAGTCGAATAGACGAGCGTGCCGCCCGGTTTGAGGGCTCCCATGGCGCGGTCCAGAAGCGCACGCTGCGAGCGGGCGCATTTGACGAGCAGCTGCTCGGTCAGGCCGCGCAGGCTTTTCTCGTTGCCGCTGATGACGGTGCCCGTGCCGGTGCAGGGAGCGTCGAGCAGGATGCGGTCAAAGCGGAAGAACTCGTCGAGCTCGCGTGCGTCGGTGCGCATGACGGGCACGTTTTTTGCGCCTTGGCGGTGGAGGTTGGCTTCGAGCTTCTCGGCGCGGGGAATGCTCATCTCGCAGGCGGTAAGGTGCGCCTGCCCCTGCGTGAGGGCGGCGATCTGCGTCGTCTTGCCGCCAGGGGCTGCGCACATGTCCAGGATGTCCTCGCCTGCCTGTGCGCCCAGGACCAGCGGCGGCATCATGGACGACAAGCTCTGCAGGTAGATCTTGCCGTCGCGGTAGATGTCGAGGTCCCACAGATCGGAAACCTGGGCCTCGGGCAGGATAAAGGCGTCTGGGTACCAGGCGACGGGGTTGTGGGCGATGCCGGCGGCATCGAGCGCCGCAGCGATGTCCTCGGCGGTCGCCCTGAGCGTGTTGGCGCGCAGTGTGACCGGGCGTGTGGCCGCGGCGCCGAAGCCCTCGATCATGAGCTCGGCATCGGCGGGCGCATAGGCGCCGGCGACCGTGTCGACCATAAAGCGTGGCAGGTCGGCAGCGCAGGGAAGGGCGGCAAGCTGGTCGGAAAGCTCAGTAGCAGCAAACTGCCTAAGCTTGAGCTCGGGCTTAACCGGCTTTTTTTGCTTACGACGACGCGGCTTGGACATCCGTCTTTCCTTCCCATCCCAAATTGACTACTTTCCGGACACGCCGCTGCTGGCGTGCTTTAGTACTGGCTCTCGTGCTTGCTAAAGAAGTCGAAGCGCGGGGGTAGCGGCTTTACGCGGTGCTCGCCGGGCTTCTCGCCCAGGCTCTCCACAAACTCATCCGTGGAGGCGAAGATGTTATCCCAGCTAAAGAAGGCGACCGGGTCGATGTCGAAGTACTCACAGATGAGCTCGCAGCCGGCCGGGACGATGCCGTGCATCAGGACGGTCGCCACGCGCAGCTCGGTAAAGGCGTCGACGAGGGCCTGCGTCATTGCGGCGTTGGCCGGCTCGCCCTCGAGCTTGTTGGCGGCCTTGGAGGCGTCGCTCCAGCGCTTGTTGGCGGCGCGCAGGTAGTCGTCGCACACGGCAAGCGCGCGGTGCGTCTCGAACTTGTACATGGCCTGCTCAAAGGCGAGGGCTGCCTGCTGGGCGGCTTCGACCACGGTGTCAGAAGCGGCACCGGCGGGGATGCAGCCGTTGCGGTAGGGGCTCTCGTCGCCTTCCTTGACGGCGACGCCGTAGAAGCAGCTGCGGGCCAAGCGGTTGAACACGCCGGTCAAAAGGGCGCTCTCCTTAAGGGCCGGGTCGATAACGCGCTTGTCGTCGCAGGCGCGTACCTCGTTGCCGTCCTTGTCCTTGCCGGTTACACGCGTGTCGTATGCCTTGGGGCTAAAGCTTACCGGCTTCTCGGACAGGCCGAGCGACAGCCAGTGCGCACGCATCTGCTCGCAGGTGTAGTGGTTGAGCAGGTCGTCTGCCGGCGGGGGAGGCGTCTGCGAGGACGAGCTGGCCTTTTTGCCCATGTAGAGCAGGTGGTAGCAGGCGCTGACGGTGCTCTGCGTGAGGTCCCAGCCCAGGGCCTCCCACATGGCGGTCTGCGCGATGCAGTAGAAGTAGATGTTGTCCTGACCGATAAACTGGTAGATCTGCGCGTCGTCCGAGCACCACCAGTCGCGCCAGTCGAGCGAGCTGTGCTGGTAGGTGGGCGCGGGGACCTGCGTGGAGTCGGCAGCGGGCTCGCCCATGAGGGCGGCATCCTGGGCGGCGACGCCCTCGGTCACGCCGGCTGCCTTGGCATCGCGCGCGAGCACGGTACGCGTATAGCTGATGGGCGCCCACAGGCTCTCGGGCCAGCACCAGCAGGTGACGTCGGAGACGCCATCGACCTCGGGCACCGGAACGCCCCAGTCGATGTTGCCGGTGATGCGGAAGGGCACGAGCGCCTTGCCGCTGCGGAAGCGCACGCCGCCGTTGGCGAGCACCGCGTGGGCGTCGTCGCGCTCCTTCCAGCTGGGGAAGGTGACGGTAAAGCTGCTCTTGTTGCCCTCGGGCTCCAGCACGGTGTGCTCGGGAAGCTGGTCCTCGACGGCGTCGAAGGCCTCGCGGAACTTGTTCTGGATGTAGAGCTGAGCCGGCAGCAGCCACTCCTCCATGGTCTTGGAGACCACGGAGCGAACCTGCGGGTTCTGGGCGAGCTTGGCGGTGTAGGTTTTCATGAAGTCGAGGTAGGCCGGCAGGTCAAAGTAGAGATTGTCGACCGGGCGCAGCTCGGGCACCTCGCCGGTGAGCTGGCTCTTGGGCGCGATGAGCTCCTCGGGCTCAAACTGGTGGCCCAGATCGCACTCGTCGGCATAAGCCTTCTCGGACTTGCAGCCCTGGATGGGGCAGCGGCCGATGACCTGGCGGCCGTTGAGGAACGTGCCGGCCTTGGCATCGTAGAACTGCAGCGTGGAGCGCTTGGAGATGGTGCCCTGCTCGTGCAGGCGCTCGATAATCTCGGCAGTCACCTCGTTGTGGATCTGGGCCGCCGGCTCAAGGCCCGAGCCGCCGTAGATGTCGCAGCTGATGTTGTAGTTGTTGAGGGTCGCGGCCTGGCGGGAGTGATTGGACTCGACATACTCGCCGATGGACTTGTCGTAGCCCTCGTTCTCCTTGAGCTTGCGGTAGCTCTCCATGATGGGCGAACCGTAGCAGTCGGTGCCCGAGGTGAAGATGACGTTTTCGCGGCCCAGGCGGTCGCGCAGGAAGCGGGCGAAGAAGTCGGCCGGGACAAAGACGCCGCCGACGTGGCCAAAGTGCAGACCCTTGTTGCCGTAGGGCTCGCCGGCGGTAACGATGGCGCGGCGCGGCCAGCTGGGACGGTCGTTCATGGAGTATTTGGATGCCATGGGACTCCTTCGCATATAGGTAAGAGCGCGGCCGGGCACGGGGTTCGGCGGCGCGGTGGTCAATTCGTGCATATCGTTCGACATTATCGCACATGCGGGCGGGTGCGTGGCAGGGGCGCTATCCTAAGATGCTATGAATGAGATTTCCAACATACATGCGTTTGAGGACGAGGATTTTCTACACGCTTGCTTCGTGTGGGGGATGGCCGTGATCGCAGTGTTTGCCGTGTGCCTGGTGCCGGTGTTTATGCTGTTGGGCGGGCCTGCGGACTTGGACGCGGCTGAGGCGGGCGGCTGGATGGCTGTCGTGGGCTGGATAGTCGGCTTGGCTGCGGTCTCAATGGCATCGTTTGCCGTGCACGAGCTGGTGCATGCGGTGTTTTTTAAGCTGCTGGCGCCTGCGGGCGCGCAGGTGACCTTTGGGGCGAATCGCGAGACGGCGATGATCTATGCCTGCGCCGAGGGCGTTGTGTATTCGCGCCGGCGGTACATGGCGGTTTGCCTGGCGCCGACGGTTGTTGTGACGACAGCGTTTGCCCTGGGGTTTGCGTTCTCGGACTATCCGCTGCTGTGCTACCTGGCGGCTGGTCTGCACTTGTCGGGCTGTGTGGGTGATTGGTATTACGTGCGGACCATTCTGCGCGACCGCCGTATCGTCGCCTGCGAGGATACGTCCTTTGGCGTGCGCTTTTTCGCAAAGTAGTCTTTTTGGGACGGGGCTATTTTAGCTGCCATGATGTCGGGGTGAGTTTTCTGGGACGGGGATGTCGATGAAGTCGTTGTTGCTGCATGCGTGCTGTGCACCATGCTCGCTTGAGCCGGTTCGCCTGCTGCGCGAGGAGGGGTTTGAGCCCACGATTTGCTGGACCAATCCCAATATTCAACCGCGCGATGAATGGCGGCGGCGTCTGGACGAGCTGCGCCGGTGGTGTGCCGATGGCGACATCGAGCTCATCGAGGCGGGGGAGGACCGCGAGCGCTGGGAGGCCGGCGTGGCCCCGCTGGGTGCCGATCGGCCCCGTCGCTGTCGCTCGTGCTATGCCTTGCGCTTGGCCGAGGCATGCCGCGTTGCCCAGGAGCGCAGGTTTGAATATGTGGGTACGACGCTCGCCGTCTCGCCGTATCAGCTGTTCGACACCTGCAATGATGTTTTGGAGCGTCTGGCTGCCGCCCGCGGTCTCACCCCGGTGATTCGCGATTTTCGCCCGTATTATCCCGAGGCTACGCGCCGTTCGCGTGAGCTGGGCATGTATCGGCAGAATTACTGCGGCTGCCGTTTCTCGGCGGTCGAGGCGGCCATGGATCGCGCCCGCATCCGCGACGAGCGCAAAGCCGCCAAAAAGTAGTTCGTTTGGGACGTCAGCCTGCTAGGATGTAGAGCGGACTTTAGCTATATAAGGAGTATCCGACGTGTCTATGCGTACCGATGATTTTGACTACAACCTTCCTGAGGAACTGATTGCCCAGGCTCCTGCCGAGCCGCGCGACTCCTGCCGCCTGCTGGTGGTGGATCGCAAAGGCTCCCAGGCGGGGAAGCCGCTGGAGCACGGCGGTACCGTTGAGCACCGCATCTTCCGCGACATTATCGACTATATCGAGCCGGGCGATGTGCTCGTCATCAACAAGACGCGTGTGATGCCGGCCCGCCTGATCGGTCGCAAGACGGGCTCGGGCGGCGTGGTCGAGACGCTGCTGCTCAAGCGCCGCGAGGACGTGGATCCGCTCGGCCATGTTTGGGAGTGCCTGGTCAAGCCGGGTAAGCGCCTGAAGCCCGGTGCTCAGATTGAGTATCGCGCCGGTGGCGCCCATGCGCCCGAGGGGGCTCCCGTGGTGCTGACGGCCGAGGTCATCGACTTTGTCACCGATAGCCGCGGAGGCCGTCTGGTGCGCTTTGAGCCGGCCGGCTGCAATGCCGCCGGCGAGCCGCGCACGCTCGACGAGGCCATTCATGCTGCCGGTCACGTGCCGCTGCCGCCCTACATTACCGATTACGAGGGCGATCCCGAGAAGTACCAGACCGTCTACGCCATGAAGGAGGAGCACTCGGCTGCCGCTCCTACGGCGGGTCTGCACTTTACCCCCGAGCTCATGGCCGCTATCGAGGCCAAGGGCGCGAAGTTTGCCGCCGTCGAGCTCGAGGTGGGTATTGATACCTTCCGTCTGGTGGAGGAGGACGACCCCACGCAGCACGTCATGCACACCGAGCGCTACCACGTGTCGCAGGAGGTTGTCGACGCCGTGCATAAGGCGAAGGCCGAGGGGCACCGCGTGATCGCCGTCGGCACCACCGCGGTGCGCTCGCTCGAGAGCGCCTTTGACGCTGAGGCACCGGTGTCCGATCCGGCCGTGACGGCGCGCTATTTTGAGGGCCGCGAGGATGGGGCCGATACGCTCGGCCGCGGCGACATCGTGGCGCGCGAGAACGCTACGACGCAGCTCTACCTCATGCCCGGCTCGACCTATCACGTGGTCGACGCGCTGATCACGAACTTCCACGTGCCGCGCTCCACGCTCATGATGCTCGTAAGCGCGCTTGCCACCCGCGACCAGATCATGGATGCCTACGCCGCTGCTATCGAAGAGCGCTACCGCTTCTTCAGCTTTGGCGACGCGATGCTCATTTTGTAGGTTACGGCGTTTTACAAACGCCGTAACCGGCCGACGCTGCAAACCCCCCTAAGCGGCAATCTGACGTTTAATCGTCGGGCATGACCAGAAGGTCAATGCCCCCCTCTTTCACGTCACCTTGCTCGCTTAGGGGCGTTTTCGCTGACTTTGCCAAAGCATCGGCAGGTACTCATTGGGGACGTACTTAAATGAGTGCCTGCAGAATGAGAGTGGATAATCTCCCGTTTTAGGCGTGTTTCTTCGTCAAAAGTGGGAGATTATCCACTCTCATTAGGTGGCACTTGGGGACGTTCCTTTTTTGCCGGCACCTGGGGACAGTCCTTGTAATCGTTGGGGAGTGGTTACTTGCTCGCGAACAGCCAGATCAAGATGATCACTAGAACTACGGCGACGATGCAGACGATGGCGCCGGTGAATTTGATGCGTGAGTCGCGGGTACGCTCGCGCACCGCGTCCTCGGTGGCCTCGAGCTGGGCGACTTCTCGCTCGGTCTCGGTGTGTTCGGCATTGTCTCGGGCCAAGGACCCTGCAAGCGACTCGGTGATCTCTGGGTGGTCGTGCACCTCGGTCGCCTGTTCGATGATCGACTGTGCATGTGCGGCATCTGCTTGGGCGTTGGCGATGGTCTGCTCCTGGTCGCGGCGCGCCTTGTCCTCGGCAGCGATCTTCTCGCGCAGTTCGCGCTGACGAGTCGCGGCGGCGGTCTTCGCCGTCTGCAGCTCGTCGCGCGCGGCATCGGCTTCGGTCGTCACGGCTTGGTGCGCGCGTTTTGCGTCGGCGATAGGGGCTTGAGCCTGCTCGACGGCCTGCTCGGCTGCGGCAAGCGAGTGCTCAAGGTCGGCGGTGATGCGCGGGACATCTTCTTCGGCTTTACGCAGGGCATCTGCCGTGTCGGAAATCTGCATCGAGAGCTCGCTGGTGCGCACCGTATAGTTGGCGGGATTTGCCGAGGGATTGCGTTGCAGCTCGGCATACTCATGACGCAGCGTCTCGAGCTGGGCGCGCGTGGCGTCGACGGTTTGTTGTGCGGCGGCAATGCCGGCGTCTCGCTCTGCCTTCACCTTGTCGCGGATGCGCTTGGAATCCTCAAGACGTCGAACGAGGCGGTTGCCGGTCTCGCGTGAGCTCGCCTCGCGGGCCTCCACGGCGTCGAGCGCGGCCTTCAGGCGGAGCTCAGTCGCGTCATCCTCTGTCTTCATTTGTTCGAGCTGACCCTTGAGCTCTGTCGCTTTGGAGGCGTGGACATCACGGTCAATCTCGGCGACCGCTGCAGTCTTTTGGGCCGTGGCAATCGCCTGGCGCTGGTCGGCGACGATCTGGTCGTAGCGGCCTGCGATATCCTGGCGCGTCTCGAGTTCCTCGGCCTGATCGGCAATGCGCTGCTCAAGTTCGGCCAGGTGGGCGCGGGCATCGGCAAGTGCCTTTTTCGCGGCGTTCATCTCGCGCATGGCCGAGGCGCCCTGGGCGATAAAGGTGCCCACGGCGTTCGCAGTGTTCGAGACAGCGGTCCCCAGATCGCGGCTCGCGGCGGGGGAGTGCGGGGCAGTCGGGCGAGCGGTGTCGGCAGCGTCCGCATCGGCAGTCTGCGGCACGGCGATATTGCCGGTACCGCCTTCGATCACAGAAAAGCCTGCTGCGTGCGGGTCGACCGCATCGGTGCCAATCGTGGGATGCTCGAGCTGCAGAAACGAGGGCATGGTGCTGCCCTGGTCGGCAACCGGAGTCTCGCCGGGTACGAAGGTCGAGGCTGCCTCGGCGGCCTCCTCTTCCTCGGCGTCAACGTCAGCGTCGGCCACGGCGTCTTTCATCGCTTTGACGGCATCCATCATGGAGTCCATGACGGCGTCGAGCTCTTCTTCCGAAGAAACCTCGATAGGGCCCGCAGCTTGCGGAGCAGCATCCTGTACGGGGCGGTCGTCCTGAGCGGGCGCATCGTCGTTTTGCTCGTCTGCATCTTCGGCGCCAGGGGTTTCCGCCGTAGCGCTTTCGTCCAAGAATGGGCCGTCGAGGTCAATATCATCGCAGGTCACAGCGTCGGCATCTGCAGTGACGTCTGCGGAATCATCAATATGCTGTTGAGTCTGGGGGTCCAGCTCGTCTGTCATAGGCATGTGCTCCTCATCGTTGTTTGTCACCCTATGATAAAGTCTCGCGCCGACATCCCGCGCGCTGCAGCAAAGTTTCAAAACGTGTTCGATGGCTCGCGTCGATAGCAAAAACTCGGCCACTTTATCCAGTTTGTACTTGACATTCCCTTCGCCGAAAGACGTTGCGCCGTTCGCCTGCCAGGGGCTTTATTTTTCACTTGAACCCGCTAAAGTTGCATTTCAGCTTTTGGCGCGTGAAGTTGGATGCGCGCAGTCGACGGGCAGGCCCGTCGCGATTTGAAAGGACTTTATATGGGACTTTTCACTGGTAAGACCGTGATCGTCACCGGCGGCGGCAAGGCCACGCTCAAGGACGGCTCCGCTGGCTCCATCGGCTACGGTATCGATATCGCTTTTGCCAAGGAGGGCGCAAACCTCGTCATTACCGGCCGCAACGTTGCCAAGCTCGAGGCTGCCAAGGAATCCCTCGAGGCCGAGTACGGCGTCAAGGTTCTGCCTGTTCAGGCCGATGTCTCGGCTGGTCAGGACAACGAGGCCGTCGTCCAGAACGTCATCGACAAGGCTATTGAGGAGTTCGGCCGCATCGACGCCGTCGTCAACAATGCTCAGGCCAGCGCCTCGGGCGTGACCATTGCCGATCACACCATGGATCAGTTTAACCTGGCCATTTACTCTGGCCTGTATGCCACCTACCTGTACATGCAGAAGGCCTACCCGCACCTGAAGGAGACCAAGGGCTCCGTGGTCAACTTTGCTTCGGGCGCCGGCCTGTTTGGCAACTATGGCCAGTGCAGCTACGCCGCTGCCAAGGAGGGCATCCGCGGTCTGACCCGCGTCGCTGCCAACGAGTGGGGCAAGGACGGCATCAACGTCAATAT